>DATIVG010000586.1:0-10756 GCA_035466075.1 Nodosilinea sp.
CACCACGGGCTTTCACGGTGCCCACGTTTTCATTGGCCTGGTGCTCATTTTGGGGGTGCTGTGGCGCTCCCGCCGCGCCAACCACTACAACGACATCACCCACGTGGGGCCAGAAATGGCGGAAATCTACTGGCACTTCGTCGATGTGGTATGGATTGTGCTGTTTACCCTGATTTACTTGCTCACGCTGCTGTAGAGGCCGAATCACCACTGTCAGCTGAATGGGACAGGCTACCGGGTGCCCAAGGCACGGCCCTGGAAACTCCTCGTGCAGCTCTCTTAGGCTGGGTGAAACGCAGGGTCACCCAACGCCAGGGCTAGTTTTGCGGGGTGGTGCGATCGCACCACCCCTTACAAAGTTGGGCTGGTACGGCCCCTTGGGCTAGCGACCGTTCAGCAGCGACAGCCCCATGCCGACAAAAGCCAGCAGGCCCGCCGCAATCATGATTGCGGCGGGCATTGCTTTGCGGGTCTGCATCCAGCGGCGAATGAAAATGACTACCAGGGCGGCCGTCACCCCCATGGCCAGGCCCGCCCCGCCGGGAGAGCCCGCCTGCCAAAACCAGGCACCGATCAATAGCAGCCCTGCGCTGACCAGCCCGCTAACCAGCGAGACCTGGCTGCGGGCCTGGGCGTAACCAATCAGGCCGCCGATGGCGGAGAGGGCGGCGTAGGCAATGGCGTAGAGAGCTCCGGTGGGCATGGCAACCTGGCGGCAAGCGGCCTTTTCAGGCTACCGAGGTTTTTGCCGGGGCACAACCCCGACCGGCGGGCCGGGAGTCAGGACAACGCGACAATTGAGCCTGAGATGGGCAATGATTGAGCCTGAGATGAGCATCGATTGAGCCTGAGATGGGCAACGGTTGAGCCTGGCAAAAGCTTTTTAGATAGGCTTAGACGCCCCTAGCGAATCGATTGTTCCCGCCAAAGAAAATTATTTTTTGCCGCAAAATTCACGGTTTCAGGCATCTAACCAAAGATAGATTTTCGCTATGTATCCAAAGATAAAAAATAATTGTTAAGACTCTGTAAAGATGAGAGCATCTTCATGAACCGCCCAGAATCACCGTGATAGGTTCCTCAGTAATAGCACTGAGATCAGTCCTGAAAGTCTTCTCAGCAAAGGGTTTTGACCTGTCGCATCAATCTGATTTTGAGACTGTAGAGTTAACGGCATGGCCGGAGTGGAATGGGGTTTGGGCGGGGTTGTCGAGCGATTGCGGATAGGTTGACCGCCTGGGGGTAGTTCAAAACGTCATTTTGTCTGTGGATTGGCTCATTCTTTTTTGAGATCGCGAGTCTATGAATTCTGACCAGCCAGCGGTGCTATCTCAGCCGACAATTTCTGTTGTTATTCCGGTGCACAACGGAGGTGAGAGCTTTAAGCGTTGTTTGAGCAGTGTTAAGGCGTCGAGTCGTCAGCCCGATGAGGTGATTGTGGTGGCCGATGGCGACACCGATGGGTCGTGGGCGGTGGCGGAGGACTTTGGGGCTCAGGTGTTTCGCTATACCTCGGCGGGGGGGCCAGCCCGCGCCCGCAACCGGGGAGCCCAGGAGGCCAAGGGCGACATTTTGTTTTTTGTCGATGCCGATGTCACCCTGGGCCCCGACACCATTGGGCAGGTGGAGGAAGCGTTTCAGCGGGATGTGAATCTGGCGGCGCTGATTGGCTCCTACGATGACGAGCCGGGGGCGGAGAATTTTTTGTCGCAGTACAAAAATCTGTTTCACCACTACACCCACCAGGTGTCTTCCGAAAAGGCGTCTACCTTTTGGGGGGCCTGTGGGGCCGTGCGCGCCGAGGTGTTTCGGGCGGTGGGGGGCTTTGACGAGCGCTACACCAAGCCCTGCGTGGAAGACATTGAGCTGGGCTATCGGCTCAGGCGGGCGGGGTACAAAATTCGGCTGTGCAAGCATATTCAGGTTAAGCACCTGAAGTGCTGGCGGCCGGTGTCGATGCTGCGAGCAGAGGTGTTTTATCGGGCTCTGCCCTGGACTGAGCTGATTTTGAGCCAAAAACAGCCTATGAATGACCTCAACCTCGATCGGTCGAACCGGCTGAGCGTGGTGCTGAGTTTTGCGCTGGTGGGCTGCCTGGTGGGGGGAGTGGTGGAGCCCTTTTTGTGGATTGTTGCGATCGCACTCATGATTGGCCTACTGGTGATCAACAACCGGGTCTACCGCTTTTTTTGGCGCAAGCGCGGGGCCCTGTTTGCCCTGCGGGTGATTCCGTGGCACTGGTTTTACTTTCTCTACGGCGGCGCGGCCTTTGCCTATGGCACAGTCTCCTACCGATTTCGTCAGTTCTCTGGGTCTGACCCCTAGGCCTGAGGCAGCCTCCAGATTGGCCTCGGCCATGCAAGTTACACCTGTTTTTTAGGAGTGCGTTGAATGAGTTCTTTACCTGTAGTGATTATCGGTGGCGGGCCCGCTGGCCTGACCGCAGGCTACGAGCTGATGAAGCACGGCAGAAAGTCTGTGGTTTTGGAGAAAGCCGATAAAGTAGGCGGCATTTCGCGCACCGAGACCTATAAGGGCTACCGCTTTGACATTGGGGGGCATCGCTTTTTTACCAAGGTGGGCGAGGTGCAGGCCGTCTGGAAGGAGATCCTGGGCGACGACTTTATTCAGACGCCGCGGCTGTCGCGCATTTACTACGGCGGCAAGTTTTACGACTACCCGCTGTCGCTGATGAAGACCCTCAACAATCTGGGCCCCATCACCAGCGCCCTGATCCTGTTGAGCTACCTCAAGGCCAAGGGCCAGAAGTACTTCAACCCCGGCGTCGAGGCCGAAACCTTTGAAGAATGGGTGATCGACTGCTTTGGCGAGCGGCTGTACCGGATTTTCTTTAAGACCTATACCGAGAAGGTGTGGGGCATTCCCTGTAGCCAGATTCGCGCCGACTGGGCCGCCCAGCGAATCCAAAACATGTCGCTGAAGCAGGCGGTGATCAACGCCATCTTTGGCAGCCAAAACGCCAAGAGCCTGATCAAAAAGTTTGACTACCCCCGCCTCGGCCCCGGCATGATGTGGGAGCGCTGCCAGGAGCTGCTCGATGTGCACGGCTCGCCGGTGCACCTCAACACCGAGGTGGTGCGGGTAGAGCGCTCGGGCAAGCGCATCACCAAGGTGGTGGCCAAGCAGGGCGATCGCACCTTTGAGCTGGAGAGCGATCAGTTTATCAACTCCATGCCCATTTCCCTGCTGGTGCACCGCCTGGACCCCCAACCGCCGCCGGAGGTGCTGGCCGCCGCCCGGGGGCTGAAGTACCGCGACTTTTTGATCGTGTCGCTGATCATCGACAACCCCGACCTGTTCCCCGACAACTGGCTGTACATCCACAGCCCCGAGTTTAAGGTGGGGCGGATTCAAAACTTCAAGAACTGGAGCCCCGAGATGGTGCCCGACCCCAGCAAAACCTGCCTGGGCATGGAGTATTTTTGCAGCGAAGGCGACGAGCTGTGGGAAATGCCCAACGATCAGCTGATTCAGCTGGCCTCGGAGGAAATTGCTCGCCTGGGGCTGGGGGTGAAGCGCGAGGACGTGGAAGACGGCTGCGTGATTCGCCAGTTTAAGGCCTACCCGGTGTACGACGGCGAATATCGCCAGCATTTGCAGGTGCTAGAGGACTACATTCGCACCTTTGAAAACCTGCAAACCGTGGGCCGCAACGGCATGCACCGCTACAACAACCAGGATCACTCGATGCTGTCGGCGCTGCTGGCGGCCAAAAATATCGTGGGCGAAAACCACGACATCTGGAACATCAATGTGGAGCGCTCGTACCACGAAAACTTCACCGATCAGGAATGGTCGAAGCTGAAGCCGGACAGTGAACTGGTGGCCACCGGGTCGTCAGGGTCGTCGATCTCCCAGGCCGCCTAGCGGTAGATGAGGACAAAACACCATGTCGGGGTCTCTCTTTGTGTCGGTAATTATCCCTGTCTTTAACGATGGGGAGCGGCTGCGGCTCTGCCTGGCGGCGCTGGCCCAGCAGAGCTACGAGCCCTCCAGCTTTGAGGTGATTGTGATCGACAATGGCTCTGACGACCTGGAGCGGGTGCAGGCGGTGGTGGCCCCCTACGCCAATGTCACCCTGGCGGTGGAGCCCACGCCGGGCTCCTACGCCGCCCGCAATCGGGGGTTGGCGCTGGCTAAAGGAGCTGCGATCGCATTTACCGATGCCGACTGCATTCCGGCGGCAGACTGGCTGGAGCGGGGCATCGCCCGCCTGGAGCAGGAGCCCAACTGCGGCCAGGTGGTGGGCAAGGTCAACCTGTTTTTTGCCGACCCCCAGCACCCGACGGCGGTGGAGCTGTACGAAAGCCTGACTGCCTTTCCCCAGGAGCGGCTGCTGCGCGAGTTTCACGGCGGGGCCACCGCCAATGTGTTTACCTGGCGGCGGGTGATCGACCAGGTGGGGCCCTTTAACACCCGGCTCAAGTCCAACGGCGACATTGAGTGGGGGCGGCGGGTGTTTGAGGCGGGCTACGGCCAGGTCTACGCCGCCGATGTGCAGGTGGGCCACCCGGCCCGCCGCTCCCTGGCGGAGCTGCGCAAGCGCACGGTGCGGCTGGCGGGGGGCGTGTTTGACCGGTTTATTCACCCCGACGACCCGTTTATTCAGCGGCAGAAGATGTTTGCCCGCCTGCTGGTGGATGACCTGACGCCGCCGGTCAACTTTTTTGTCACCACTTTTTCGAACTCTGAGCTGAAGCGGTGGCAGCACAAGCTGAAGGCGGCGCTGATGATTTTGGTGGTGCGCTACATCAGCGCTAGCGAAAAAATGCGGCTCAAGTTGGGGGGGGTGTCTGACCGTGGCTGAACCGACCTCCCTGCGGATTGCGTTTATTGTGGGGCATTTTCCCCGCCTGTCGGAGACCTTCATTCTCAACCAGGTGACGGGGCTGCGCGATCGCGGCCACCAGGTCGATATCTACAGCGAGTACGCTGGCCACTGGGAGCAGGTGCACCCCGATGTGGAGACCTATGGCCTGCGCCAGCACACCTACCCGCTCTACCCGGTGCCCGCCGCCTACGGGGTGCGATCGCTAGTAGGGCTGTGGCTGCTGCTAACCCGGCTGCCCAAGGCCCCACGGGTGCTACTGGGGGCGCTCAACCCCTGGCGACACGGGCGCTACGCCCTGGGCTGGTGGCTGCTCTACGGGGCGGCGGCCTGGGTGGACCGGGGCTGCCCCCGCTACGATGTGATCCACAGCCAGTTTGGCACCCAGGGGCATCGCGGCTGGTGGTTGCAGCGCCTGATGCCCGACGCCCGGCTGGTGGTGATGTTTCGCGGCCACGACATCAGCAGCTTTGTGCGGGAAAAGGGCCCGGCCATCTACGCCGACCTGTTTGAGGCGGCCCACGCCTGCCTGACCAACTGCGACTTTTTTCGCCAGCGGCTGATCGAGCTGGGCTGTGCCCCCCAGAAGGTGGCGGTGCACTACTCGGGGCTCGATGTGGCCAAGTTTACCTACCGACCGCGCCAGCTCGGGGCCGACGGGGCGATTCGCCTGGTCACTACCGGTCGCCTGGTGGAGAAGAAAGGAATTGAGTACGCGATCCGCGCGATCGCACCCCTTGCCCCTCGCTACCCCGGCCTGCGGTACACCATCATTGGCGACGGCCCCCTGCGGGCCGACCTCGAAGCCCTGGCCCAGTCGCTCAACCTGGGGTCCGTGGTGCAGTGGGTGGGCTGGCAGTCGGAGCAGGAGCTGATCGCCAGCCTCGATCGGGCCCATATCTTTATCGCCCCCAGCGTGACCGCCGCCGACGGCAACCAGGATGCCCCCGTCAACGTCCTGAAAGAGGCCATGGCCCTGGGGCTGCCGGTGGTGAGCACCCGCCACGGCGGCATTCCCGAGCTGGTGGAGGATGGGGTGTCGGGGTATCTGGTGCCCGAGCGCGATGCGGCGGCCCTCAGCGCCTGCCTGGAGCGGCTGCTCGGCCAGCCCGACCAGTGGGCGGCCATGGGCCGAGCCGGGCGGGCCTGCGTCGAAGCCCGCTTCAACTTGGAGACCCTCAACGACCGCCTGGTGGGCCGCTACCGCGACCTGCTGCCCACCGCCGACCCACCGCGGCCCCGGCAGCCAGCCCTGGCCACCCCGGCTTAGCTCGCCGCTGTCCCTGTTTTTTGCCCGGCTATTTCGTCGTTCTGTTTTAGTGAGACCCGCCCCGATGAGCGCCCCCCAAGTCACCCTGGTCGTTGTGCCCCGCGAACGGTTTAGCTGCACCCAGGCCTCCCTGGAGAGCCTGTATGAGCACACCCAGATGCCCTTCAATCTGGTGTACGTGGACGGCAATTCCCCCGTTGCCGTGCAGCGCTACCTGGCCGAGCAGGCCGAGCAAAAGCAGTTTCAGCTGATTCGCACCGACTACTACCTGCACCCCAACCAGGCCCGCAACCTGGGCGCGGCGGCGGTCACCACCCCCTACCTGGTGTTTGTGGACAACGATGTGATCGTCACCCCCGGCTGGCTCCAGGCCCTGGTTGACTGTGCCGAGGCCACCGGGGCCGCCGTGGTGGGGCCGCTGATGTGCCAGCACGAGCCGGTGCACACCGAAATTCACTTTGCCGGGGGCGAAACCCACATCTGGCAAGACAAAACCGGCCGCCGCCGCCTGCGCGAAAAAATGTACGGCCAGGGCAAAACAGTGGCCGTCCTCCAGCCCACCCTCAGCCGCAGCGAAACCGAGCTGGCTGAATTTCACTGCGTGCTGGTGCGCACCGCCGTGCTGGCCCGGCTGGGCGGCCTCGATGAGCAGATGCTCAACACCAAGGAACACCTCGACTTTTGCATGGCCGTGCGGGAGCTGGGGGCAACGGTCTACTTTGAGCCCGCCTCTCTGGTCACCTACGTGCCGGGGCCGCCCCTGGCCTGGAGCGATCTGCACTACTACATGCTGCGCTGGAGCGACGCCTGGACCCTGGCCAGCCTGCACCGCCTGCGCGACAAGTGGCAGCTCTCGGAGGATGCCTACTTCACCACCAAGTACAAAAAGCTGGGCTGGCGACGCAAGATGACGATCATTGCGCCGATTATCTTTCGGCTCACCTTTGGGCTCTACAGCCCCAAGCTGGAGAAGCTGATGATGTGGTTTGAGCACCGCATCAACCGCTACCTGACCCACCGCCACCGGTTGACTCAGGCCCGCTGGGCGGTGGGTGAGTCGGCGCGATCGCACCCCTCCCTCACCCACAGCCCAGGGTCAATGCCCCCGGCCCTCTAGCCAGGGCCACTGCCCCCGCCGCCGCCCGCGCTGATTTTTCTCTCCACCCCAACCCTGCCTATGCCGCCCGAAATTGTCTACACCCCCGAGAGCTTGCTGCGTCGGCCCCGGTTTCTGCTGTGGACCATGTGGAGCGACCTGCTGGCCTCCCGCGAGCTGGCCTGGCGGCTAATGGTGCGCGACATTAGCGCCCAGTACCGGCAGGCCTTTTTGGGCGTCGCCTGGGCGTTTATTCCGCCGATAGCGATGGCGGTGGGCTTTACCCTGGCCAAGGACGCCAATGTCTTTACGGTGGGCGAAACCGACATTCCCTACCCGGCCTTTGTGATGTTTAACACCGCCCTTTGGCAGACCTTTGTGGATGCCGCCACCGGGCCCGTGCAGGCGGTGATTTTGGCCAAGCCGATGCTGTCGCGGGTCAACTTTCCGCGGGAGGCGATCATTCTGGCCAAGCTGGGGGAGGTGGGCTTTAACTTCGGCATCAAGCTGATTTTGATCGTGGCGCTGTTTCTCTACTTTCGGGTGCCGGTGAGCTGGACGGTGATTTTGGCCCCGGTGGCGCTCATTCACCTGATTTTGCTGGGCACCCTGGTGGGCATTTTGCTGGCCCCCATCGGGGTGCTCTACCAGGACGTGTCCAAGAGCCTGAACATGGTCATGAGCTTCTGGCTGTTTTTGACCCCGGTGATCTACCCGGTGCCCACCGAGGGGGCCTTTGGCATGCTGGTCTCCCTCAACCCGGTGACGCCGCTGCTGGTCACCACCCGCGAGCTGGCCACCGTGGGGGTGCTGTCGGAGGCGACCAACTTTTGGGTGGTCAGCGGGCTGACGCTGGTGGGTCTGCTGCTCACCTGGATTGGTTTTCGCATCGCCATGCCGTACGTGGTTGAAAGGGTAACGTCATAACTATGCTGCTCAACACTGACCCCCTGAATGATTTGCCCCTGAATAACTTGAACGAACTCAACCCGCTGAATGAACCCGTTACTGAGCCACCCGCTGGCCCGCCCGTCATCTCCGTGGCCGGGGTGTCGAAAAAGTTTTGCCGCGACCTGAGGCGATCGCTCTACTACGGCGTGCAGGATATCGCCGCCGATCTGACCGGCGGGCGGCGGCGCAGCGACCGACTGCGGCCCAAGGAGTTTTGGGCCCTCAAAGACATCAGCTTTGAGCTGCATCGCGGCCAGGCGGTGGGGCTGGTGGGCAGCAACGGGGCGGGCAAAAGCACCCTGCTGCGCATCATCAGCGGCCTGATCAAGCCCGACACCGGCCAGGTGCGCATTCGCGGCAGACTGGCCCCGCTGATCGCGCTGGGGGCGGGCTTCAACCCGATTTTGACCGGCCGCGAGAATATCTACGCCAACATGTCGATCCTGGGCCTCACCACCCAGGAGATTCGCCAGCGCTTCGACGAAGTGGTTGACTTTGCCGAGATCGAAGACGCCATTGACGCGCCGGTGCAGACCTACAGCTCGGGCATGGCCGCCCGCCTGGGGTTTGCCTGCGCCATCTACACCGAGCCCAATATTTTGCTGGTCGATGAGGTGCTGGCGGTGGGCGACGCCCGCTTTAAGGCCAAGTGCTACCGCCGCCTCTACGAACTGCGCCAGCGGGGGGTAGCGTTTATCTTGGTCAACCACAATTCCCAGGCCATTCTCAATATCTGCGATACGGCCATCTACCTGACCAAGGGGGCGCTGGTCACCCAGGGCGAGGTGAATGCGGTGATCGACCACTACGAGCGCGACCTGTTTCTCAACAGCATTGAGCGCTCGGAAAACCGGATGGGGTTTCCGCCCAAGGATCCCCAGGCCAGCAGCGGCATCGACTTTCGGGAGCTGTTTTTTCGCGATCGCAACGAGCAGCCCACCCAGGTGGTGGCCACCGGCGAGCCCCTCAGCCTCTGCGCCACCTGCGAAGCCCACGACAGCTACAGCGGCGTGGCCCTCGACATTCGCATTGCCAAGGTGGGCGGCATTGAGAGCGCGGGCTACGTGCTGTCGCTGCGGGGCCAAAACGACGATGCCTTCTTTCGGGTGGGCCCCGGCCTGTGGGAGTTGCAGCTGCGCCTGCCCTTTGTCGGCCTGGCGCCGGGGGTGTACAGCGCCCAGATTCGCCTGAGAAAGGACGCGGTCTACACCTTTGACCTGGTGGAGTCGTTTCGCTTTACGGTGACCTCCCAGCACAACATCAACAAGTGCCAGTTTTTCCAGCCCCGCGACTGGGCTCTGGTGCCCGCCGCCGCGCCGGTGGCCGCTCGTCTGGAGGTTTAGTTGCCGGTGGAAGCCATGACCCATCCTCAGCTCAGTATTATTATTCCGACCCACAATCGGCCCCAGCTGCTGCCGCTGGCGGTGCAGAGTGCCCTGGGGCAGACCTACGCCGATCTGGAGGTGGTGGTGGTAGACGATGCCTCTACCCCCCCGGTGGAGCTGCCCGCCGATCCGCGGCTGCGGGTGATTCGCCTGGAGCCGGGCCGGGGTGGGGCCGGGGCTCGCAATGCGGGCACCGAGGCAGCTCGCGGTCGCTGGGTCACCTACCTGGACGACGACGACTGCCTGCTGCCCCATATGGCGGCGGTGTCGATCGCGGCGCTGACCGAGGCGACGACTGCGGCGACGGCTGAGCCCCCGGTGGGGGTGATCTCAGGCATTCACAAGGTGAATGAGCGGGGCGAGGTGCTGACCACCCGCGTCCCCCCGGCCCTCTGCCTTCGGGGCAGCCACTTTTTTTTGAGCAATCCGGAGCCGGGGCGGTCGTACAACACCAAGCAGACCCTGGTGGTGGAGCGGGCGGTGCTGCTGGCCATTGGCGGCTGGGATGAGCGGTTTCGCTCGCGGGTGCATACGGATCTGTTTTTGCGGCTGAACCCGGTCTGCACGCTGATTGGTCTGCCGACGGTGACCTATCACCTGCTGGCCCACCAGGGCGCGCGGGTGTCGGGCAACCCCCAGCTGCGCCAGGAGAGCTTTCGGCAGCTGATTGAGACCCACCGCGCGGCCTTTGTCGCCCACCCCAAGACCTTTGCGGAGTTTGTCTACAAGCACGCGCTGATCTCGGCCCAGCTAGGACAGACCAGGGCCGCCTGGCAGCACCTGCTCTGGGCGCTGCGGCTGCACCCCGGCCATGTGGGTGCGATCGCACTTCAAGATCGCCTACACCAGCTCCGGCAGGGGCTGGGGGGCATGGCCCGCCGCGCCCTGGCCATGCCTCCTGTCTAGGGGGCCGCGCCAGCCGACAACCGTAATGAATTTCCTAGGGTTTAGCGCAGGATAGCTAGTTATGATTACCGATATTTTAGAACTGGGAGAACAGACCACCCTGCGCGCTCAGGTGGTGGTGGTGGGCTCGGGCATTGCCGGGGCCGAGGTGGCCACCTACCTGGCCCGCCACGGCCGCGATGTGGTGCTGCTGGAGAGCGGCCGCGCCGGGTTTGACCCCGCCATTCAGGCGCTCAATGAGGTGGTGTTTTTGGGCAAGCGCCACCGCGAGCTCGACCCCGACTCCTACTACCACCGCT
>DATIVG010000587.1:0-2314 GCA_035466075.1 Nodosilinea sp.
GGCTGGCATTCTCGAAACCACCTTCCGCGAAGAGACCGAAACCGACCTGTTTGGTGAGCAGGTGGTGCTCTGCGGCGGCCTCAGCGAGCTGATCAAGGCGGGCTTTGAAACCCTGGTCAACGCGGGCTATCAGCCGGAGCTAGCCTACTTTGAGTGCCTCCACGAAGTGAAGCTGATTGTGGATCTCGTCGTCGAGGGCGGTCTGGCCAAGATGCGCGACAGCATCTCCAACACCGCTGAGTACGGCGACTACACCCGTGGCCCCCGGATCATCACCGATGAGACCCGCGCCGAAATGCGCAAGGTGCTGAAGGAGATTCAGACTGGCCAGTTTGCCCGCGAGTTTGTGCTGGAGAGCCAGTCGGGCAACGCCGGGTTTACGGCCATGCGCCGCCGCGAAGCCGAGCACCCCATCGAAGCCGTGGGCAAAGACCTGCGGGCGATGTTTAGCTGGCTGAAAAAGGCGTAAGGGGTAACGGAGTGATGGAGTGATGGGGTAGCAGTCAAAAACTCCGTCACTCCTCTACTCCGTCACTCCCCTACTCCCCTATGCTTCCACCGTGACC
The DNA here is from genome assembly GCA_035466075.1 of Nodosilinea sp. GTDB lineage: Bacteria > Cyanobacteriota > Cyanobacteriia > Phormidesmidales > Phormidesmidaceae > Nodosilinea. The sequence continues at coordinate 567 of DATIVG010000587.1, forward strand.
TTGTTGCTGTAAAACGCCACATAGCCCTTGATGTTGCTGGCGGCGGGCTTGGGGTCGGCGTAGTACCAGGCGGCTCCGGTGTTGGTGTCGCCGTTGACTACGATGTCGTAGTAGCTGGCGGTGCCTTTCCAGGGGCAGCCGGTGGTTTTGCTAATCGGCTTGAAGTAGTCCATATTCAGCGAGTCGGGGGGGAAGTATTGGTTGCCTTCGACCACTTCGCAGGCGTCGCTCTCGGCTAGGACGACGCCGTTCCAGGTGACTTTTGCCATGGGATACGCTCCAGATTTTCCTCTGAGACTATAGCGAATTCTTTCGCAGCTATGCTTGACCAAGCTCAGACTCCTTTGCTCTCGGCGTTGCAGGCCAGCAGTCGTCGCCCCCACGCGGCGTTTTATGCGCCGGGTCACAAGCGGGGGCAGGGGGCATCGCCCCGACTGCGAGAATTGCTGGGCGATGCAGCGCTGGCGGCGGATCTGCCGGAATTGCCGGAGCTGGACAATTTGTTTGCGCCGGAAGGAGTGATCTTGGAGGCGCAGGCTCTGGCGGCGGCGGCCTTTGGGGCGGAGCGCACCTACTTTCTCGCCAATGGCTCGACCTGCGGCCTTGAGGCGGCGATCTTGGCCACCTGCGGGCCGGGGGAAAAGATTGTGGTGCCGCGCAACGCCCACCGCTCGGTGATCGCGGGGCTGGTGCTGGCGGGGGCGATGCCGATTTTTGTAGCGCCAGCTTACGACCCAGAGCTGGGGCTGGCGCTGGGGGTGCCGGTGGAAACAGTGGCCGCCGCCCTGGCCCACCACCCCGACGCCCGCGCCGTTTTGCTGGTGTCGCCGACCTACCACGGGGTTTGCTCTGAGCTAGGTGCGATCGCAGCTCTGGCCCACAGCCACGACATTCCGCTACTGGTGGACGAAGCCCACGGGCCGCACTTTGCCTTTCACAGCGACCTGCCCACCCCGGCCCTGGCCCTGGGGGCTGACCTGGTGGTGCAGTCTACCCACAAGGTGCTGGGGGCGCTGAGCCAGGCGGCCATGCTGCACACCCAGGGTGATCGAGTAGACCCAGCGCGGCTGCAAGCGGCCCTCCAGCTCACCCAGTCCACCAGCCCCAACGCGCTGCTGCTGGCCTCGCTGGATGCGGCCCGCCACCAGATGGCGACGAGCGGCCAGGCGCAGCTGGGCCAGACCATTGCCCTGGCCCAGCATTTGCGCGCTGAGCTGGCAAAAATCCCCGGGCTGCGGGTGGTGGAGCCCGCGACGGTGACGGCTCACCCCAGCGTGAGCGCGGCGGATGTGACCCGGCTGACGGTGGATGTGGCGGGCCTGGGGCTGACGGGGCTGGCGGCGGATGAGATTTTGCACGGGGAGCTGGGGGTGACGGTGGAGCTGCCGGAGCTGCGCCACCTGACGCTGATTGTGAGTTTGGGCAACACCGCCGCCGATGGGCAGCGGTGCCTGGCGGGCTTTAGGGCTCTGGCAGAGCAGTGTATGAGTCGGGATGCCGAGGGGTACTTTGCCCAGGATGAGTTGACCCTGGCCGAGCCAGCGGTGGCCCCCATGTTTACCCTGCCTGCGGTGTCGCCTCGGCAGGCGTTTTTTGCGGCCACCGAGACCGTGGCGGCCAGCGCCGCGGTGGGTCGCATCAGCGCCGATACCATTGCCGCCTATCCGCCGGGGATACCGGCGATTGTGGCGGGGGAGGTGATTGAGGCAGGTGCGATCGCACAGCTCGCCGTCGTCAAACACCAGGGC
>DATIVG010000588.1:0-3852 GCA_035466075.1 Nodosilinea sp.
GAATTTGGCCCCGTCGCGCAGATCTTTGAAGCGCCCCAAAACGCCATCACCACCGCCTACGTCAGCGGCATGCGGGGGTAGGCCCAGAGCATTAATACCGGAAAGCTCCTTTCAACCAGCCCTTTCAGCGGTGAAAGGCTCCACGACTCCGCCGTTTACTGACCCAAGGCATGGGGAATTATTCCCGCCTCAGCGACAAGGTTCAAAATGTCGCCATCTGGCGTTAAATGTTCCCGGCTCCTCAAAAACTCGTCGTTCGACGCACCCTAAACGGCAACCCGCCTCATTACAATAAGTAACGTGAGACGGGGCTGCATTATCCGTTCTCAAATCCCCTGGCTGTAAGGTCGAGGGGTGTTTCTGCATTCTATTTTCTGTAGCACTTCCTATGGCTTTCTCTTCGATTACCCGTGCTCTACAGCGCTCTCCCCTCACGGGCGAACTGCTGGGCAAGCTCGAGCAGCAGGGCCATTTGGTACTCAACGGCGTGGCGCGGCTGCCTAAGGGGCTGGTGGCTTCGGCCCTGGCCCTGGCCCAGCAGCGCCCGCTGCTGGTGATCACCGCCACCCTCGAAGAAGCCGGGCGCTGGGCCACCCAGCTGGAAGCCATGGGCTGGGATACGGTGCACTTTTACCCCACCTCCGAGGCCTCGCCCTACGACCCCTTTGACCAGGAGTCGGAGATGACCTGGGGCCAGCTCCAGGTGCTGGCCGATCTGCTGGCGCTGCGGGCGGCGGGGGACGCGGGCTCCCGCAAGCTGGCGGTGGTGGCCACCGAGCGGGCCTTGCAGCCTCACCTGCCGCCGGTGGCGGCCCTGGAGCCCTACTGCCTGCGGCTGGAGCTGAAGCAGGAGATCAACTTCAAAGCCCTGGGCCAGCGGCTGGCGACCCTGGGCTACGAGCGGGTGACGGTGGTGGAAACCGAGGGCCAGTGGGCCCAGCGGGGCGACATTATCGACGTGTACCCGGTGGCCTCGGAGCTGCCGGTGCGCCTGGAGCTGTTTGGCGATGAGCTGGAGCGGCTGCGGGAGTTTGACCCGGCCACCCAGCGATCGCTCGATGCGATCGACTACCTGGTGCTTACCCCCACCCAGTACGGGCCGGTGATCATTGAAACGTTGAGGGAGCAGGGCCGGTTAGATGACCTGCTTTCAGCAGCCGCGCGGGAGGGCTTGGACAGCGGCATTTTGCCCGAAGGCACCCGCCGCTGGCTGGGGCTGGCTTTCTCAAACCCCGCCTCGCTGCTGGACTATTTGCCCGAAAACAGCCTGATGGCGGTGGATGAGGTGGATCAGTGCCAGGCCCACAGCAATCGCTGGCTGGAGCATGTGGAGGAGCATTGGCGGGAGGTGAGCAGTCAGGAAGATGGGGGAGATGGGGAAGGTGGGGGAGAGGATCAACTCAAAACTCAAAATTCAAAACTCAAAACTTTAGAACTTCCGAAAATTCACCGCTCCTTCCTCGATGCCCTGGGCGATGCCGACGTCTTTTCACGCATCGATCTCTCGGAAATTGCCGAGGCCAACAATGGGCTGAACCTGGCCAGCCGTCCGGTGCAGGCGATTCCGCACCAGTTTGGCAAGCTGGCGGAGACGATCAGGAAAGAGTGCGATCGCAAGTACTCCGTGTGGCTCGCCTCCGCCCAGCCCTCTCGCTCGGTGGCCCTGCTGCAAGAGCACGACTGCCCCGCCCAGTTCATCCCCAACCCCAAAGATTTCAACGCCATCGACAAGCTGCATGGCCAGCACGTGCCCGTGGCAGTCAAATATTCGGGCCTGGCCGAGCTAGAGGGCTTTGTGCTGCCCACCTTCCGCATTGTGGTCGTTACCGACCGCGAGTTCTTTGGCCAGCACACCCTGGCCACCGGCGGCTACGTGCGCAAGCGGCGGCGGGCCGCCTCCAAACAGGTCGACCCCAACAAAATGAAGCCGGGGGATTTTGTCGTCCACCGCAGCCACGGCATCGGCAAATTTCTCAAGCTCGAAAGCCTGGTGCTCAACCACGAAACCCGCGACTACCTGGCCATTCAGTACGCCGACGGGCTGCTGCGGGTAGCCGCCGACCAGGTGGGTTCCCTCTCCCGCTACCGGGCCGCCAGCGGCCAGGCCCCCGTGCTCAACAAAATGACCAGCACCGCCTGGGAAAAAACCAAGGGCCGGGCCAAAAAAGCCATCCAAAAAGTGGCTGTGGATCTGCTCAGACTCTACGCCCAGCGCGCCAAAATGGAGGGCTTTGCCTACCCCGCCGACATGCCCTGGCAGCAAGAGCTGGAAGACTCCTTCCCCTACCAGGCCACCCCCGACCAGCTCAAGGCCGTGCAGGATGTCAAACGCGACATGGAAAGCGATCGGCCCATGGATCGCCTGGTCTGCGGCGACGTGGGCTTCGGCAAAACCGAGGTGGCACTGCGCGCCATCTTCAAAGCCGTCACCGCCGGGCAGCAGGTGGCCCTACTGGCCCCCACCACCATCCTCACCCAGCAGCACTACCACACCCTCAAAGAGCGCTTTGCCCCCTACCCGATTCAGGTGGGTCTGCTCAACCGCTTCCGCAGCCAAACCGAGAAAAAAGACATTTTGCAGCGGCTCAAGACCGGGGAGCTGGATGTAGTGGTCGGCACCCATCAGCTGCTGGGCAAAGGGGTCGCCTTCAAAAGCCTTGGCCTGCTGGTGGTGGACGAAGAACAGCGCTTCGGCGTCAACCAAAAAGAACGGATCAAATCCCTCAAAACCCAGGTGGATGTGCTCACCCTCAGCGCCACCCCCATTCCCCGCACCCTCTACATGGCCCTCTCCGGCGTGCGCGAAATGAGCCTGATCACCACCCCGCCCCCGTCGCGCCGCCCGATCAAAACCCACCTGTCGCCCCACGACCCCGAAGCCATCCGCACCGCCATTCGCCAGGAGCTGGATCGGGGCGGCCAGGTGTTCTACGTGGTGCCCCGGGTCGAGGGCATCGAAGAAACCTCCGCCAAAATTCGCGAAATGGTGCCCGCCGCCCGCATCGCCATCGCCCACGGCCAAATGGACGAAGGCGAGCTGGAATCGACCATGCTCACCTTCAGCAACGGCGACGCCGAAGTGCTGCTCTGCACCACCATCATCGAGTCGGGCCTCGACATTCCCCGCGTCAACACCATTCTGGTCGAAGACGCCCACCGCTTTGGCCTCTCCCAGCTCTACCAGCTGCGGGGCCGGGTGGGGCGGGCCGGCATTCAGGCCCACGCCTGGCTGTTTTACCCCAAAAAATCCCTCACCGACAAAGCCCGCCAGCGCCTCCGCGCCATTCAGGAGTTCACCCAGCTGGGCTCGGGCTACCAGCTGGCCATGCGCGACATGGAAATTCGCGGCGTCGGCAACCTGCTGGGGGCCGAGCAGTCGGGCCAGATGGATGCCATCGGCTTCGATCTCTACATGGACATGCTCGAAGAAGAAATCGCCGAAATTCGCGGCCAGGAAATCCCCAAAGTCGAAGACACCCAGGTAGATCTCAACGTCACCGCCTTTGTGCCCAACGACTACATCCCCGACCTGGAGCAAAAGATGGGGGCCTACCGCTCCCTGGCCTCGGCCAACAGCAAGGTCGAGCTAATGCAGATTGCGGCGGATTTGAGCGATCGCTACGGCCCCATTCCCTACGCTACCGAGCAACTCGTGCGCATGCTGCAACTCAAGCTGGTGGCCAAGCACGCCGGTTTCTCTCGCATCAAACCCGAGGGCAAACAGCACGTGGTGATGGAAACCCCCATGGAAGAACCCGCCTGGAAGAAGATCAGCGAGAATCTGCCCAGTCACCTAAAAACGCGCTTTGTCTACAGCGGCGGCAAGGTTGTGGTGCGTGGTCTGGGCGTGCT
>DATIVG010000589.1:0-6278 GCA_035466075.1 Nodosilinea sp.
CTACTGGCCCGCCCGCCACGAGGAAACGGTGCTGACCACCTCGATCTACAAGTTTCACCCCAGCTTTGCCAACGCCGACTTTGAGATCTGGTGGGGCGACCCCACCGAATACCACGGCACCGCCACCTTTGAGGGCGGCGATGTGATGCCCATCGGCAAGGACATTGTGCTGGTGGGCATGAGCGAGCGCACCTCCTCCCAGGCGATTACCCAGGTGGCGGCGGCCCTGTTTGCCAAGGGCGGGGCCGAGCGAGTGATCGTGGCGGGCATGCCCAAGCTGCGGGCCGCCATGCACCTCGATACGGTGTTTACCTTCTGCGATCGCGACCTCGTCACCCTGTTTCCGCCGATCATGAATCAGGTGGTCACCTTCTCCATCTACCCCAGCGACAAGGCCCCCGGCTACGACATTGTCAAAGAAGAAAAACCCTTCGTAGAAGTTGTTGCCGACGCCCTGGGGCTGAAAAAAATCCGCGTCGTGGAGACCGGCGGCAACGCCTACCAGGAGCAGCGCCAGCAGTGGGACAGCGGCAACAATGCTGTGTGTTTAGAGCCGGGCGTTGTGGTGATGTATGACCGCAACACCGTCACCAACACCGCCCTGCGCAAAGAGGGCATTGAAGTCGTCACCATCGTCGGGGCCGAGCTGGGGCGCGGGCGCGGCGGCGGCCACTGCATGACCTGCCCGATCATCCGCGACGCCGTAGATTTTTAGGGAATTTCTAGCCGTACATCCTCCCTGGGTGAAAGCCAAAGAAAACGACCTTTCCTCGGCCCCATCACCCAATTTCCTCTTTCTCCCGGCGCTTTCCTGGTCCGTACAGGTTTTATCGAGCCTGGTATGCCCCAAGCCCGCCCAGGCGCTCCTCCTGGTGGGCATTGCCCACCATCCCCCCCGAGCTCACCACAAAATCAACGGCGGCATTACCGACTAGAGCTACGGCCACGGCATGCCCCTCCATAGCCACTACCCCTGAGCCAACCCTCAATTCAAAGGTGGGCATTGCCCACCCTACCTAAGGAAACACCATGTTCAACAAAGACCGACCCAGTCGCCGCGAGCAGCGCCAAGAAGAACGGGAGGTATTTGGCCGCCGGGGCACCGCCACCCAGTACCGCCTGCGGGAGAGCCTCTTTTCCCTCGGCGACGACTTTTGGATCGAAGACAGCCAGGGCCAGCGGGTTTTTAAGGTAGACGGCAAGCTGCTGCGCATTCGCAACACCCTCTTCTTCGAAGACATGCAGGGCAACCGGGTGTGCAAAATCCAGGAAAAGCTGCTCACCATCAAAGACACCATGACCATTGAAGGGGCCAACGACGAGCCCCTGGCCACCGTGAAGAAAGCGCTGATTTCGCCCCTGCGCGATCGCTGGACGGTCAACGTTGGCGACGGCCCCGACCTGGCCGTGCGGGGCAACGTGCTCGACTACGAATACACCATCGGCGAAGACGGTCGCAAAGTGGCCGAAGTCTCCAAACGCTGGTTTCGCATCGCCGACACCTACGGCGTCCAGATCGAGCCCTCCCAAAACGACATCCTCATTTTGGCCGTCACCGTCGCCCTCGACCGCATGGCCCATCCCTAGGGCTAATCCCAGATCCGCGTAGGGTGGGCATTGCCCACCATCCACCCCAACACCAGCCCCCAGACCCCAGAGTGACATTGCTTACCGAGGCGATCGCCACTCCGCACGTTCTACCGCCCGACTTCAAATTTCACTCTCCACAGGAACGATTTCATGATCACCCGCCAAGACCTCAAAGACCTGCAAGCCCTCACCAAGGTGCCCGCCCTGTCGCTGCTGCTGCCCACCCACCGCACCTCCCCCGACAACAAGCAAGACCCGATCCAGGTCAAAAACCTGGTCAAAGAGGCCACCGATCGCCTCTCCGCAGAATTCTCCGCCCGTGACCTGGAGCCGCTGCTGAAGAACCTGGAGGAACTGGTCAACGACATCGACTACACCCATGCCCTCGACGGTCTGGCGCTGTTTGTCGCCCACGACTACGCCAAAAAGTTCTACCTGCCCTTTACCGTGCCCAAGCGGGTGATCATCGACCAGAGCTTTGCCACCCGCGACCTGGTCTACGGCCTGCACCGGGCCCAGCGCTACTGGGTGATCTTGCTCAGCCAAAATGCCAGCCGCCTGCTGGCGGGCACCGGTGAAACCCTCGAAGAGGTCAACAACACCGACTTTCCGCTGCAAATGGAAGGGCCCGGTGCCACTACCGCGCCGCCCGACAGCGCCGACTCCGCCTACATCGACGATCGCCATCGCCGCTTCTTTCAGTCGGTCGATCGCGCCTTTACCGCCTACGCCGACAACGACTCGCTGCCGATCATTGTGGGCGGCGTGATTCGCCAGATTTCCTTCTTCCAGGAGGTGTCGCAGTACACGGCGCAGATTGCAGGTACCATCACCGGCAACTTTGACAGCGCCACCGAGGCCGAGCTGCTGCCCCAGGTGTGGCCCTTTGTGCAGAAGGTGCGCGGTCAGCAGCGCCAGGACGCCCTGGCCGCCCTAGACACCGCCATGGGCGAGAAAAAAGTCTCCACCGCCCTGCAAGAAATCTGGCAGCTGGCCAATGAAGGGCGCGGCAAACTGCTGCTGGTGGAAAGCGGCTACCACGTGCCGGGGGTGGTGGATGACCAGGGCGGTCTGCAAATCGTCGCAGCCAAAGGCGGCACCGAGGTGATGGATGACGCCATCGATGAAATCATCGAAGCCGTCCTGGCCAAGGGCGGCGAGGTGATGCTGATGGAGGACGGGGCCCTGGCTGACCACCACGGCATTGCCCTGACCCTGCGCTACTAGATCAGTTTTGAATGTTGAGTTTTGAGATTTGAATTAGGGTCATAATTCAAACCTCAAACCTCAAAACTAAGAACTAAACCCCCATTTCTCCCCTGTGTAAAAGGTTCTTGCCATGCCCCTCGGCCCCATTGAAATCCTCTGTATTAAATTTCCCGAAACGGCGATTTCAAAGGACATTGCCGCCGCCCTCAAGGCCCTGATCGAGAGCCAGATGATTCGCATTGTCGATATTGTCTTTGTCCAAAAACACGGCAGTGGCGATGTCACCATGGTCGAAATTGACGAGATGGAGCATATCGACCACAGCTTCTTAGACCCTCTGGTTGCCGATATTTCAGGGCTGATCTCCGAAGCAGATGTGGCCGATGTCGCCGAGGGTCTAGACAACGGTTCTTTCGCCGCGCTGATGCTCTTTGAAAATACCTGGGCTACCACCTTTCGCGATGCCGTACTCACAGCTGGCGGCCAGCTGGTGTTGAGCGATCGCATTCCCGGTCGAGTTGTTGACGAAGCCCTCGCCGCCCAGGCAGCGGAATGATTTTGGCTCTCAGTTCCAGACCGCTGGAGCGAAATCCTGAACTAATTCAAAACTTAAAACTCAAAACCCAAAACTCTCGTAAAAACCATGCGCAGAAACCGCCGCAACCAGCCCAGCCTGCTCCGTACCGCCGCCCGAGCCTCGGTCATTAGCAGCGCTATGACGGCCTCCAGCCAGGCCACCAGCAACGCTATGCACAGTAGAGCGGCGCGATCGGCCACCGATCCGCCGCCGATCGAGATGGTGCCTCCCCCCGCGCCCGGGTCGCTATCGCCCGCCGCCCCCACCGATTTGGTGGCCCAACTGGCCCAGCTGGCCCAGCTCAAAGAAGCCGGGGCCCTGACCGATGATGAGTTTCAGATCGCCAAAGCCAAACTACTGGGTACCGCTGATGCTGCTGAATAGATGGCGGTTATCCATCTGAGCCTCAACCAGGCGGTCTACGAGTCAGAGGCCGCCACCAACCAGCGCAACACGGGCCTCGCCAAGCTGCTGCAAGCCTGCGATCGCATCTTCTTTGACCCGGTCGAGGCCACCGATGTCTACACCAAGCAGTGCTCCCTCAACGTCACCGTCCGCGATCTGGCGGTGATGGCCGCAACGTTAGCCAACGGCGGCGTCAACCCCATTACCCACGACGCCATCATTGACCCGATCCACTGCCAGCATGTGCTGGCCGTCATGGTCACCGCCGGACTGTAGGAGATCGCCAAAACCTCAGGTTTGTCAAAGTTAACCCCGGTTACCAGCATTTCCCTCGATGATGAATTTTGTAGCAACCGTTACGGCGGTCGCCACACCACATCCCACACCTAAATTCATTGAGTTGAGAGCAACCACCATGGGAACCGAGCAACAACCAGGGCCATTGGTCATCATCGGCGGGGCAGAGGATCGCGAAGGCGATTGCCTTGTGCTGCGAGAGTTTGTCCGCGCCGCTGGGGGCATCAATGCGGTCATTGCGGTAATGACCGCCGCCACCACCGCCCCCACCGAGGTGGGCGACGACTACATTCGCATTTTTGAGCGGCTGGGGGCCAATCGGGTAGAGGTCATCTACACCGAAAAGCGCGAAGACGCTGACCGCGAAGAAAACCTGGCCAAGGTCAAAGAGGCCACCGGCATTTTCTTCACCGGGGGCGACCAGTCGCGGATTGTGGACTTCATCAAAGACACCCCGCTGGACAAGCTGATTCACAATCGCCACCGGGATGGCGTGGTGATTGGCGGCACCAGCGCCGGGGCTGCGATGATGCCCGACCAGATGATCGTGGGCGGGGCGTCGGTCTCCAACCCCAGCGTGGACGCGGTGGAAGTGGGCCCCGGCATGGGCTTTATGCCCGACATCGTGATCGACCAGCATTTCTCCCAGCGGGGGCGGCTGGGGCGACTGCTGGCTGCGCTGGTGCTAGAGCCCGCGGTGCTGGGCCTGGGCATCGATGAAGACACCGCCATTGTGGTCAGGGGGGACGAGTTTGAGGTGGTGGGGTCGGGGGCGGTCACCGTGGTCGATGAGACCACGGCCACCCACAACAACCTCGACGGTTTGCTGAAGGATGAACCGATTGCCCTGTGCAACGTGAAACTGCACATTTTGCCCCAGGGCTATCGGTTTAACTGGAAGACCCACGAGCCGCTGGTTTAGTCGGTCAGTCCAGATCCCATGGTTCTTTTTAGGACTGTACAGGTGACTGATGCTGCCCAAAAGAGCCCTGGGACTTCGGAACCGGCCACCGGCCGCCGCCCCCAGGCCCGAAGATGGAGAACGTTGATATCAAGAGCGATCGCCCATGACCACCCTGCCACTGCCTCCGGAACTCAACCCCCTGGCCAACACCCTGTACACGGGTGACCGGCTGCAGGGCATACCCGTGATTACCAACCTGGCGGTGGGCGATCTGGCCCCCGGTGAGCGCCATCGGTTTTACTTTCAGGGGGTGCAGATGGGCACGGGCCAGCCCTGGCTGGTGCCGGTGGTGGTGGCCAAGGGCCATCGCCCCGGCCCCTGCATGGCGCTGATTGCGGGTGTTCACGGCGACGAGGTGAGCGGCATTGACGCGGTGCAGCGGGTGATGGCCCAGATCGACCCGGCGACCCTGGCGGGGACGGTACTGGCGGTGCTGGGGGTGTCGCGGCCGGGGCTGGAATACACCCAGTCGTTTTGGCCGGTGGCCCAGCAGGGGGGGCTGGGCATCGACATGAACCGGGTGTGGCCCGGCGACGAAGTTGGTGACAATGCCGCTGCCCGCCACGCGGGCCTGCTGTGGAACCGCCTGCTGATCAACAATGTCGATGCGGTGCTCGACTACCACACCATTACCACCGGCAGTGCGTTTACTTTGTTTTTGTTTGCCGATCTGCGCCAGCCTGCGATTCGGCAGATGGCTGAGCTGTTTCCGGTGGAGCAGATCAAAGATGATCCGGGTCTGACGGGCACCCTCGAAACTGCTTTTGTGGCGGCGGGCATTCCGGCGCTGACGGTGGAGATTGGCGAAGGTCGCCGGTTTGAGCCGCAGAAAATTGCCCTGGCGGTGGAGGGCAGCCTCAACGTGCTGAAGCACTACGGCCTGGTGGAGGGCCCCCTGGGGCGCACCGCCGCCGAGGTGGGAACGGTGTTTGGCGACTCCCTGGAGACGGTGCGGGCGACGGCGGGCGGGTTTTTGGAGCTGCTGGTGGGACTGCGCGATCGCACCTCCCCCGGCCAGCCCGTCGCCCGCCAGCGCAACGCCTTTGGCGACATCGTCGCTGAGTACCGCGCCAGCGTCACCGGCGAGATCGCCGTCGTCGCCCGCGACGCCCTCTGCGAACCCGGCACCCGCATTGTGCAAATCCTCTACAACCAATCAGACCAATAGCATCCCCCCTATCACCCCCATCACCCCCATCACCCCAATCACCCCCATCACCCCCATCACCCCCATCA
>DATIVG010000590.1:0-7185 GCA_035466075.1 Nodosilinea sp.
GTCATCGGGCTGCTTGTGCAAAATCCACAGGTGGGTGCCAGAGGCAGTCAAAGTTTCGCCGCTTTCTGGCGATATAAACCGAGTCGTATAGCGGCTGGTCTTGTAGGCCAATGAGCCATGGCCAATGATGTCGACCTGTTCCGTTGTTAGCTCCACAATCTGAATATTGCTTTCTAGTAGAGGCCGAGCTGCATCTTTGCCAACAATCATCTCGGCGTTGGGCACCAGCCAGCGCACATCGTCGGTGCAGAACTGTAGTACGGCCAGACCGTTGCCAGCGGTTTCTAACTCAATCCAGCGATGATGAATGTGCCAGATCGCGTCGATATCTTCTTGAGGTAAAAGGATCATTTTTCTCATCGGGCCAGGGGTATCTATGCACCAGCAAGTCAGGGAGCCGCTGTAACCTAGGGGTTCATCACGGTTTGAATCGAAGCAAAAACTAGAGCCCAGGCCCGCAGTGAAAGCTGAACGACCGCATCAAGGTAGCGAAAACTATAGGGTTCAATTTGCATTTTCCTGTGAATTCCACTGAACATTGCCAGCTTCATGAAAGGTGCTTTGGTCTGTTACGAAAACTATTGATCCTGCTGGTGGGGCATTGAAAACCTGATTGCGGTAGGCGATTGGGCTAGGGCCAGGCCGGCATTGGGCGATAGGCCCAGGGGCGCATAGCCCAGCTGGTGGGCGGCAACATCGCCGTACAGGGCCGCGATCGCGGTGGGCGTAGCGGTGCTGTCCCAAAACTGAGCCAGCACGGCCTGGGTATACTCCAGATCGTCGGGCGCTAGAGTTGGCGTGGTCGCCCCCGCCTGCTCCATGGCGAAGGTCTCTTGGGCAATGCAGTCTCGTAGGGTGTGAGCAAAGCCGTGCCGCTGAATGTAGACAGCGCGGTAGATGCAGAGCAACACCTCAGTGCGGATTTGAGCTGGGTCATAGTCTTGGCTGACCCAGAGCAGAGTGGGCACCCAGCCCCTCTGGTAGTAGGGTTTTTGCCGAAAGCGGTAGTCAAAGTCGGTGGTGTAGCGGTTGGTCCAGCCGCCCTGGCGATCGTCTGCAATTACCAGAGCACACCGATATTGCCCGGATTCAGCGGTGAGACTACGGGCGGCGGTGGCGGTGGCGGCAGCGGCGATCGCATCGCCATCCATCGCTATCAACCGATCCAAAAATGCTGGCACATGCTCCTTCGCCATCGGATTCATGACCGCCAGGGGCAGCGCCATATCTCCCGTCTCGGCGTCGGTTAGAGTGCGTAAATACGTCTGAAACCGTTTGGGTCCAGGGGGTTGGCGATACAGATCCCGCTGTAGTTGCAGTAGAGGGGTGTAGGTTAACTGCACAATCTAGACTCCTGAGCGCCGTAAACTTTAGTCCGGCTAGCTCTTACCGTAGCCGGGCAAATTTAGGTTGTCATTACAGAAAATCTCAGGGTTTACCTCGTAAATTGTCAGCCATTGGTGAGCCCTACAATCAGCCGTCTACGGCACCAAGGGCCTGTAGCGATACCCGCTGAGCATCGGTTAGCCCGGTCGCCCCAGTAATGTTCATGCCTTCGTAGGGGCGACTGGCCCGGTAGGTGCGCAGGCATTGGCCACTGGCTACATCCCAAACCTTGAGCGTTTCATCGGCGCTGCCGCTGGCCAACAGGCCCCCATCGGCACTAAACGTAACCGAAGTAACGCGGTTGCTGTGGCCGGTCAGGGTGCAGTGTAGGGTGCGGGTCGGCAGGTGCCAAAGTTTGATGGTGTGGTCATCGCTGCCGGTGGCTAAGAGCGCACCCTCGGGGTGAAAGCAGACGGTCTGCACCGATGCCCCGTGGCCGCTCAGAGTGTACTCCAACGCCCCAGTTTCGGTGTTCCATAGGGTGACGGTGGCATCGTTGCAGCCGGTAGCCAGGTGCTGTCCGTTGGGGCTAAATTCGACCGACCACACGGGTTCTGCGTGGGGCAACGATCGCAGAACCTGGCCCGAGGGCAGCGCCCACAGTTTGGCAGTGCAGTCGTGGCTGCAGCTGGCCAGGTGGGTACCATCGGGGCTAAATTTGGCGGCCCAGGTCATGTTGGTATGGCTATCCAAGGATTTGATCAGTTTCCCCGTTTGTACATCCCAAAGCTTGACCGTGTAGTCTAGGCTGCCGCTAGCCAATTGCTGACCATCGGGGCTAAAGCGCACGTTCCAGACCGAGTTGTGATGCCCCTCGAAGGTGTGAATAAGCTGATGGGTTTGAAGACTCCAGAGCTTGATGGTGCGATCGCTGCTGCCGCTAGCAAAACAGGTACCGTCTGGATGCACATCCACTGACAGCACCCAGTTGGTGTGGTCGCACCAGGTTTTCAGCAGCTTGCCGCTGGCGCGATCCCACAGCCGCAGGGTGTAGTCAGAGCTGGCGCTGATCAATTGGGTGGCGTCGCGGCTAAAGCGCACTGACATTACCCAATTGCTGTAGCCCTGCCAGGTTTTGAGCGTTTGCCCGCTCTGCACATCCCACAGTTTGAGGCAGTGATCGTTGCTGCCGCTGACGATCTGGCGGCCATCGGGGCTAAAGGCCACCGACCACACCCAGCTGGTGTGGCCGTAGAGCGATTTGAGCAACTGTCCAGTGACCCAGTTCCAGAGCAGCACCGTGCCGTTGGCGCAGGCGCTGGCCAAAATTTTGCCGTCGGGGCTAAAGCGCACCGACCACACCCGCTGGTGGTGGCCTCGCAGCCGGTGCAGGCAGGTGCCAGTCTCGGTCTCCCACAGGCAAACGCTGTGGTCACCATGGCCCGTGGCAAAGTGGCGGCCATCGGGGCTAAAGCGAATGGAGAAGGCCGCCCCGTGGGACAGCTCAATGACCCGAAGCAGTTGTCCGGTGGCCACTTGCCAGAACTTGATCGTTTGGTCTAGGCCGCTGGTAATCAGCACCTCGCCGTCGGGGCTGAAGTCGGCTGACTGCACCTGTAGAGTGTGGCCCGGTAGCCGGTGCAGCAGGGTGCCCGTGCTGACCTGCCACAGATTGACCGTGCAATCTTGGCCACCGCTGGCGAGAACGGTGCCCGCTGGGTTAAAGCGTACGCACCAGACGGCGCTGGTGTGGCCCTCAAAGGTCTGCATCAAGGTACCAGAGGGCAGATGCCAGAGGTTGACGGCGCGATCGCTGCTGCCGCTGACAAGAGCCTGGCCGTCGGGGCTAAAGTCTACCGACAGCACCCAGCTGGTGCCCCCTCGAATGGTCAGCAGCGGCTGCCCATTGGCTACCTGCCAGAGGCGAATCTCACCGCTGCCGTCGGCGGCGGCAATCTGGTGACCATCGGGGCTAAAGGCCACGGTGCAAATGGCTCCAAACGCTTCTGTAAAGGAAGTTTGAACGAAATGGGCCTGGGCAAAATTGGTGTGCTGCAAGGTCAAGTTTTGTAGGTGGCCCTGGCGAATGGTGAGGCCAGAGAAGTCCACGCTGGTCAGCGCTAAGGGCAGCAGCCGGGCCAGGTTGAGCAGGTTGCCCAGGCCATAGCCCGACAGGCGGGTTTCCTGCCGCCGCAGTGTCATCACCAGCCGTAGGATTTGCTGTTCTTGGGCTGCTGAAGAGCTAAATGTGGTGTTAAACAGTGCGGCAATCGGCTGCAAGATCATCCGCTCCTGGCTGGCGCGGATGTAGTCTTTAACTGTGGTTTTGAGCAGGGCAAAGCGCAAGCACCAGTCGAGTTCAGTGGTCGTCAGTTCGCTGGCGATCTGCTGAATTAGGTCGTCAGTGGTGTATTCCATCACGACGGGCTGCTGGGTGTAGCTACCCGCCCGGCGCTCGATTAGCCCCCGCCAGCCCAGTGACTCCAGCGCCTCTAGCAGCTGCCCTCGGGGGATGGCAGGCACGATGTCAGCAGCCAGCTCAGCGATCGCGGTCCACTCGCGGTTGATGGCAAGCCAGGTCATGATCGTCTGCTCTAGGCCCGAGAGGCGAGCAAACTGCTGGTTGAGCAGGCGGCGAATGCCGTTGAAGACGACGGTTTCCTGGGCGAGAAAGGGGGCAATGTCGCCGCCGAACAGGTCTTGAATGGTGCTGGCTACTAGCTTGAGGGCCAGGGGATTGCCGCTGTAGCGATCGCACAACTGTCGCCGGTCTGCATCGCTGCCCCGCAGCTCTCTAGAGGCTAGCAGTGCCTCGGCCATGGTAGGGGAACCGGTGAGCTGGTGCGATCGCACCTTGCCGTCCTCGTCCTCCATGGGCACCACGGTGGTGAGTTTCTCGCGGCTGGTCAGCAGTAGACAGCTCTGGTGGGGCGTTTCGCCCAGCACGCGAATGAAATTGCCGTAGTCTTCGTAGCCCGGTCGATAGCGCCCCACACCCCGGCGCGTCGGGGTATCGAGGTCTTCCCCCGAGAGCAAAATCGTCTCCACATTGTCGAGCACAATCAGGCAGCGCTGGGTGCGCAGCCAGTGCATCAGCCGGGGCAGCGTGGCCTCGGTCTCCTGCTGGTCAGAGAGAAAGGCCACCAGATCGCGCAGCAGGTCGTCGAGCTGGGGGGCATTGCGCAGCGATCGCCAGATCAGGTGGGTAAAGGGATGCGGGGTGATGGGGTGACGGGGTAATGGGGATGTAGACGCGGAGCGGCTTCCCGTCGGGTAGGGGTGATGGGGTGACGGGGTGATGGCGCTACCCCCCGACTCCCTAACTTCCTTACCTCCTACCTCTCCCACCATCTCCTGGGCCAGGCGGGCGGCGAGGGAGGTTTTGCCAATGCCGCCCATGCCCAGCAGCAACACAAGCCGACAGCGATCGCGCCGTATCCACTGGGTCAGGGTGGCTAGCTCCTCCTCGCGGCCAAAAAATACCGAGACATCGGGGGCTTCGCCCCAGTCGGTGCGGGGGGCAATTGCGGCGGGGGCGGGGGTGCGATCGCGGGGCTGCCCCTGAGCCATTTGGGCAACGCGATCGCTCGCCTCAGACTCGCTGGCTCCGCCTGCCGCTGGTTCTGGTGGAGCAGCCTCTCGATCGTGGTGCTCCAGATCATGGCGCTCTAGGGCGGCCCGAAAGCTGGTTTTGCTGACGGGTTCTCCCAGGGCTTTGCTCAGCAGCTTCCACAGTTTGGGGCCAATATCTCGCGTGAGATAGCTGACCGAATAGCCCGAGGTATCGGCAATTTGCTCGTAGGTTTGCCCCTGCCACGAGCCGCGCAAAATGGCGGTTTCCACATCGTTAAAATGTCGCCCGATCGCTTCAACCACGGCGGTATCGGCGATCACTAGGGCTAGCTCAAATTCCATGACCAAATGGGGTGAACTACTGCGCCAGCTCAGGCTTTAAACCTCGCAATTGCGCTCAATTTTAGCGGGTCGCGGGCCGTGCCCGAAGTCGATTACCTGACATTTTCCGAGGTGACTCCAGAGATTTTCTGCAACGACAAACTCCGGTACCCCACCTAATTTGGAACCTGTGTTCCCTGGATTTGGCTCGTCGCCACCGTCCATTTGCAGCTCATTTTTTCAGGAGTAATCAACCATGACGCGACAACGATGGTCGTCCAGACTGGTCTTTGTGCTGGCCGCCGTGGGTTCGGCGGTGGGCCTGGGCAATGTCTGGCGTTTTCCCTACCTGGCGGGCAAGTACGGCGGCGGGGCCTTCCTCGTTCCCTACCTGCTGGCCTTTGTCATTCTCGGCGTGCCCCTGCTGATGCTGGAGCTGGCGATCGGCCAAAAAATGCAGCGGGGGCCGATTCAGTCGCTGCAAAAACTGCACCCGGCTTTTGGTGGGCTGGGCTTTATGGCGTTGGCCTCGGCCTTTATGGTGGTGTCGTACTACGCCGTGATTATGGCCTGGTGCCTGCTGTACCTGGTGCAGTCTTTTGGGGTGCCCTGGGCCGCCGACAGCGAAGCCTACTTCTTTCAGAATGTTTTGCAGCTCAGCGACGGCGTGCAACAGGTTGGCGGCATCAACGGGCCAATTTTGCTGGCCTTGGCGGTCGTCTGGCTGGCGATCTACTTCTGCATTTGGCAGGGGCCTAAAAGTGTAGGCCGGGTGGTGCTCTACACGGTGCCGATTCCGGTGGTGGTGCTGGCGGTGCTGCTGGTGCGGGCCGTGACTCTGCCTGGGTTTTGGCAGGGCTGGCAGCTTTATCTAACCCCGGTGTGGTCGGTGCTGTTTGCCCCCGAGGTGTGGACGGCGGCCTGTACCCAGATTTTCTACACCCTCTCGGTGGCCCTGGCGATTATGCTCACCTACGCCAGCTACAAAGACCCCACCGAAGACCTGGCCAAAGACGCCTGGACGGCGGCGCTAATCGACAGCGTGATCAGCCTGTTTTCTGGCTTTGTGGTGTTTGCGGTGCTGGGCTATATGGCCTGGGTGTCAGAAACGCCCGTGGCCGATCTGGCGGCCTCGGGGCCGGGGCTGGCCTTTGTGGTGTTTCCCCAGGCGCTGAGTCTGATGCCGCTGCCGGGGCTGTTTAGCGCTTTGTTTTTTGTCATGCTGCTCACCCTGGGCATCGACAGTGCGTTCTCGCTGGTAGAACCGGCGATCGCAGCGGTGCTCGACCTCCGCAGCCGCGCCAGCGCCGCCCGCATTGCCGCCTGGGTCTGTCTGGCCGCCTTTGGCGTCGGCCTGCTCTATACCACCCACGCCGGGCTCTACTTTCTCGATATCGTTGACCACTTTGTCACCAGCTACAACCTGATTTTGATTGGCATTGGCGAAGCGGTGCTGGGCGGCTGGGTCTACGGGGCCGAAGCGCTGCGCCGCCACATCAACCAGGTCAGCGACTGGCCGGTGGGTCGCTGGTGGAATGTGTCGATTCGCTGGGTGGTGCCGATCGCGCTGACAGGCCTGCTGGTCAGTCAACTGGTGACCGACTGGCGCACCCCCTACGAGGGCTACCCCACCTGGGCACTGGCCATCGGCTGGGCCACGGTGCTGGTGCCCCTGGGGCTTGGGCTGGGGATGGCGCGAAGCGATCGCCCCACCTCGCCAGAATCCAAAATTCCTGAAATTTAGCGGCTGTAGGGTGGGCATTGCCCACCGCCTGTCACCTCGGTGCCGTTCTCCCCTAGAGGCGTCATATCCCGGCGTACCGCCCCCCGCTACCGATAGGTTTACCCCTCACACCAGGAGATTAACCATGCTTTGGCTCGATGCAGAGATTGATCGCCAGCTGCGATCGCAGATCGACCGTCAACCCCCAGCCTGGCGCTGGCTCAAGGCGCGCTGGCGATTTA
>DATIVG010000591.1:0-2280 GCA_035466075.1 Nodosilinea sp.
GGGCAGGCCGGCCAAAAAGTCGGCCCACTCGGTGGGGGTCATGCCCAGTCTCGACTCCAGGTTGGCCCCCAACCACTGGTGCACCAGCTGCCACTCATGCTGCTGGGAAAATTTTTCCACATGGTACTTAAAGCGCTGCTGCAAATAGTCGCGCTCCCGGGCGGAGAGCCCCAAAATATCGTCGATTTCTGCGGCTGAGCAGTCGCGCAGCTTGAGCACCAGGTAGTCAACACAGTCGGGCTGGTTTTGGGCCTTGAGGTACTGCATCAGGGCATTGACGACGCGATCGCGCATCACCCCATCGCCGGGGTCATCGGCTTCGGCCATCATTTTCTCGCGCACCTGCTGCACCACCGAGCTGCGGGCGTGGGCCTCGGCGGACTCAGTCTTAGCCCCGTCGCTAACCAGCGCCATATCGACGGAGGTCTCGGTGGGCTGGCGACGGCTAAAGGCCTGGGCCCGCAGCACAATCAGCTGCTGGCTGTGGCCCCCCCGCAGAGCGATCCGGCGTTTGGCGTACTGCTCGCTAAAGGCCATGTATTCAGCCAGCTCTAGCCGGGTGCGGGGGGTGTAGGTGTCAGCCAGCTCGTACTCCCGGCGAAAGGCGTTGAGCACTTCAATGTAGAAAATTTGCATGAAGTCTTCGAGCAGGGCGTAGCGGCCCTGGAACCCCAGGTGGCTCTCCCGCGGCGCCACGTGGCGGTAGACGATGGCGCTGAGGCTGCTGTGCAGCTCGACCCGGCCTCGGGTCGAGCCCAGATCGTAGTAGGCAAGACATTTATCGACCCGGTGGCGCACCAGGGTGGACTGCCAGTGGCCGATGTCGCCCGAGGCCTGGATGCGATCGCTAAGGGTGCAGATGCGGTCGATTTCGGTGGTCAACCGCTGAATTACCCCCTCTAGGCCACTGGGGCGGCGCTGCAAACGATTGATAAATAAGTCCTTCACCAGGGCCGCCACAGAGGGCACACCTGCCGGGCTGGGAGACTGGGGGGATGGCTCCTCGGATGGGGGGGGAGTAATACCAGGGGGCGATGGGGGCATGGCAAAGCTGGTAGATGCGGTCTTCATAGTTACCCAATCCTAACAACGACACTGAGATAGCGAATCACCAACTCGGCCAATCGGGCCAGTGGCTCTAACCCAGGGGGGTTGTTCTATACCTCCGGTCGTTGCGGCTTGATTTCTGGGGCGATGTGCCAGCCCTAGGAGCTGGCCCCGGCGGCCCCTGGGCTAGCCCATCCCCCCAAAGCAACAGCCACACTGCTTCAGGCCAGCTCACAGACTATCCTACAGTCGCGAATTATCCTGGCGTTAGGCCCGCTGAGGGCGCTGAGATCGGTGCTGGTGGCCGCACCCAGAGCGTGGGTTCTCCCGCCCTGGCCAGCTAGGTGAGCGGGTGCCAGTTGTCCAGTTGCCCAGGTTCTCTCCACTTTTCATCGAGCCATCAGGGCCCGTCGGGGGCCTAAACCATCTGGGCACCCCAGTCGAGGGCGGTCTCCCAGCCCAGGCCCTTGCGCACCACGACCGCCGCTTCGCCCTCCATATCTAAAATGGTGGAGACATCGTAGGTCAGCGGCTGGTCGTCGTCGATGATGATATCGACCAATTTTTCCAGGGTGTCAAACATCACCATCTTGTCCACGGGCCGACCCGAGGTTTGGTCTGGCAGCAGGGTGAGCGCCGAGGTCGAAATCACCGGGTTCTCCAGCGCCTCGACCAGCGCCAGACAGATCGCATGATCGGGAACACGAATGCCGGTGGTGCGGCGTTTGGGGTTCATAACCAGGCGCGGCACCTGGCGGGTGGCGGGCAGCACAAAGGTAAACGGTCCGGGAATCAGGCGACGAATCAGCCGGTAGGCCCCGTCGCTGACCATGGCATAGTCGGCAATATTGGACAGCGAGCCACACAAAAAGGTCAGCGGTTTTTCGTTGGCGAGCTGTTTGAGCTGGCGCACCCGCTGCACCGCCCCCCGATGGCTGAGGTCACAGCCAATGGCGTAAACTGTGTCTGTGGGATAAAGTGCCACTGCACCCTGCTGGAGAGCGGCGGCAATGGCCTCCACCTTGCGCCCCTGCGGGTTGTCGGGATGTAGTTTGTAGACTGTTGCCATTGCCCCTGTCCCCGTTTCCTAAGCACTGTTGAAAACCCTAGCTTACCTCGACTGTCCCTCGGGCATTGCCGGGGATATGTGCCTGGCCGCCCTGGTTGATGCGGGCGTTCCCCTGGCCTACCTGCAGGAGCAGCTGTCGGCCCTGGGGCTGGATGACGAATTTA
>DATIVG010000592.1:0-10026 GCA_035466075.1 Nodosilinea sp.
TAACCGCTCCTTTGGGTTAGAAAAACTCTTCCGCGATGCCCAGGGGGTGCGGTTTCACCCCCTCCGAGAGGAGGCCCAGCGTAAGCTTTCCGGGCAGCTGGCGCTCGGGTACGACCGTGCGCTGCTGTAACAACACTCTCAACAGCAAAGGTACAGCTTGGCCGGTTTGTTTCGGCCAGTTCAGCGGCCAGCCGCAAGGCTAGAGCGGCGACCGGTTGTCTAGCCATCGCCCCCGGACGGTTACTAAAAAATGCCCTCACCCGGATGGCGACGGCTAGACCGGGTGCCTTTGCTGTTGAGAACAAAGAGGTTTTTTTACTGATTTTTACTGAGAGATAAATCCTGTGACCAGCAGGGGCAGCAAAATCAGCGCGGTCAAAATCACCATCAGGGTAGGCACGTCGATGTTGAGGACGTTTTGCTCAGAGGTTGATTTTTTAGGGGTCGAGGGGTTGCGTTTGGAAGAATTGGGATCAGCCATAGCGGTTAGACCACTCCGGTTAGGGTACCTGAGTCTAGCTCTAGGGTATCACCCACAACCTCCCCCGTATGGTAGGCCGCCAGCAGCACGTCGCTGGTTTTGCCCCAGGCGATTTGGCCCTGGTGGGTAAGTGCGATCGCACCAAAATCTCGCCCATTCGCCGTCGCCTCCGCAAAGGATTTAGCCAGGGCCACCGCAATGTCCATACCGTCGGTCACCCGCACCACCAGACGGGCCGCCAGACATTCATCAATGATGTCTTCGCCAATGCCCGTACAGCTCACCGCCGCCACCCCGTTGGCATAGGTGCCCGCCGGGGTAGCCGAGTCGCTGACCCGGCCCAGGCGCTCCAGCCCCTTGCCGCCGGTGGACGTGCCCACCGCCAGGTGCCCCGCCCCATCCAGCACCACCACCCCAATCGTGCCCCGCCGGGCCTCGGGGTGGGCAGCGGCGGGCTCCGCCACCACCCCCGCCATGGCGCTCTGAAAGTTGGTGGACCGCTCCTGCATCCATTCCTGGAGGCGGAGGTCGGTCACCGGGTCAAAGGGCGGCATGCCCAACTCCCGCGCCAGCTCGGCCGCCCCCAGGTCAGACAGCACCCGATCGGGGTCGGGCTGCAGGTAGGCCGCCAGGTCAATCGGGTGCCGCACCCGCGACACATTGATAATGCCGCTAAACCGCTGGGCACCGCCATCCATCAGCCCCGCACTCATGCGCACCTGCCCGTCCGATTGCAGCACCGACCCATAGCCCGCGTTAAACTGTGGGGCGTCCTCCAGCAGCTGGCAGCCCAGCACCACACAGTCTCGGGCGCTGGCCCCGGCCTCGGCGTTGCGGTAGACCTGCTCCACAATGTCGTGCAGCGTCTTCCGCAGCCCCAGCAGCCGCTCTTTGTGGCCCACGGCGCTACCGGCCCCGCCATGAATAATTACCTTCGGTAGAGCCTGAGTCATCGTCGCTGTCCTTGAGAATGCCTCCCCCATCTTAAGGGGTTATTTCAGGGGGGCGATCGCCCTGACCCCAGGGCGATCGGGCAAACCCAGACCCAAGCGGAGCGTTGCCATAGACGGCAGCCACGGCCCCAGCCCCCGGCCAAGGGCGACATCAGGGTTTAGAGACAATCGGCTCAGCCCCCTCCTTGCCGCCCTGCGGTGGCCCTGGGCCAGCGGCAGCGGCGTTTTAAGACCAGGCTTTTCGAGATATCATAAAAATCCCCTAGCGTTTCCCCGTCACGACTTTCCCCGTCACGGATCAGCTTTGGTGCTGGTACCTCTTACCCTTTCAGGCCCTATGGTAAATCCCTCTACAATTCCCGGTTCAGCTCTGGCCAGTGCGGCTGGAGCACCCCAGCAGGCCATCAAGCACACCCTGTCTGTGCTGGTTGAAGACGAGGCCGGTGTGCTGAGCCGCATTGCCGGGCTCTTTGCCCGCCGCGGGTTTAACATCGAGAGCCTGGCGGTGGGGCCCGCCGAAACCGCTGGCATTTCGCGCATCACCATGGTGGTGCCCGGCGATGACGCGGTGATTGAGCAGCTCACCAAACAGCTCTACAAGCTGATCAACGTGCTCAAGGTCAACGACGTCACCGACACCCCCTGCGTCGAGCGGGAGCTGATGCTGCTGAAGGTCAACGCCAGCAGCACCAACCGCTCTGAAATCATTGAGTTTGCCCAGATCTTTCGGGCTCGGGTGGTGGATGTGTCCGAGGATTCGCTGACCCTGGAGGTGGTGGGCGACCCCGGCAAAATGGTGGCCATTGTGCAGGTGCTCAACCGCTTTGGCATTCGCGAAATCGCCCGCACCGGCAAAATCTCGCTGCCCCGCGAGTCGGGGGTCAACACCGAGTACCTCAAATCTCTGGAACGGAAATTCCAATAGCGCGAGTTTAAAACCCTATGACTGCTCAAACCACTATTCCGGTCGTGGTCAACGGTGCCTGCGGCAAAATGGGCCGCGAGGTGATCAAAGCCGTGGCCCAGGCGGAGGATATGACCCTGGTGGGGGCGATTACCCGCAGCCCTGACTTGCTGGGAGAAGACATTGGCGAGGTAATTGGCTACCAGCCGCTGGAAGTGCCGATTATGAACGACCTGGAAGCCACCCTAGTGGCGGCCCAGAGCCAGGGGCTGGCGGTGATGGTGGATCTGACCCACCCCGACAGCGTCTACGAGTCGGTGCGGGCGGCGATTGCCTACGGGGTGCGCCCGGTGGTGGGCACCACCGGCCTCACCAACGCACAGATTCGCGATCTGGCGGAGTTTGCCGACAAGGCCAGCATTGGCTGCCTGATTGTGCCGAACTTTTCCATTGGGGTGGTGCTGATGCAGCAGGCGGCCCAGCAGGCGGCCCAGTACTTTGACCATGTGGAGATCATTGAGCTGCACCACAACCAAAAGGCCGATGCCCCCAGCGGCACGGCGGTGCAGACGGCCCAAATGCTGGCCGATGCGCAAAAGACCTTCAACGCCCCCCTGGTGAAAGAAACCGAGACCATGGCCGGGGCCCGGGGCGGCACCACCGCCGAGGGCATTCACATCCACAGCGTGCGGCTGCCGGGATTGATTGCCCATCAGGAGGTGTTGTTTGGGTCGCCGGGTCAGCTCTACACCCTGCGCCACGACACCAGCGATCGCGCCTGTTACATGCCGGGGGTGCTGCTGTGCATTCGTCGGGTGATGGCGCTCAAGTCTCTAATCTACGGGCTGGACAAGATTATTTAGGGCTAGATGTTGTGGGGCCTGCTCTAGAGCTGCTCAAGCCTGCGCTGCTGGCGGGCGATCTGGCGCGATCGCACCCGCCGAATCAGCGGTAGCCCGGCAAAGTAGCTGACCACCCCCGCCCCCAGGCCCACCACGGTGCTGCCCAGCATCAGGCGCACCGACACCTCGGTGCCCATGTCCATCCAGCCCCTGAGGGTGTCGAGATCCTGGAAGCTCTCGGCGGGGCCGCCCCCCAGCAGCCACAGACCCACCTGGTAGTTGAAGGCAAAGATCGGCACGTAGGTAAATGGGTTGCTCACCCAGGTGGCCGCCGCCGCCATGATTCGGTTGCCCCGCAGCACCGTGGCCACCCCCACCCCAATCAAAATCTGAAAGCCAAACAGCGGGTAACAGCCGGAAAACACCCCCGCCGCCATGCCCCGGGCCAGCTGCTCAGGGGTGCCCTGGAGCCGCAGGAAGCGAAGATAAAAATAGCGCAGCTGGCGCCGCCACTTGGGCTGGGTCATTTTGCGGAGGGTGGGGGTGGGGCTGGTCGGTTCGGTGGCGGGCGTGAGGGTCATAGATGAGGATATACCAGGGGATAGTTCCCTGGGGAGCAACGGGAGCAGCGGGAACGGGCTAGCCTGGAGCCAGGCAGGTGGCCAATCCCAGCGACGGGACGGCCAGGGCCGGGGCCAGCGGTAGAATCTTAGACAGGTGTAAAGATTCTTTTCTATTCTACCCAGGAGATCGGCCTCTGTTGGCTTTCTGCCTGGGCTTCAACTCTTCTTTACTGTGCAGGATGAATGCCATGGATGGCACCGGTGCCACCACTCAAGTTACGCCGCCAGCCGCCGCCCCAGACCATCTGGCGCAGCAGGGACCCGTGCAGGGGGAAACCATTGTGGCGATTGCCACGGCCATTGCCCCCCAGCAGGGCAGTGTGGGCATTGTGCGGCTGTCGGGGGCGGAAGCCCTGGCCATTGCCCGCGCGCTGTTCTATGCCCCCGGCAGGCAGCCCTGGGAGAGCCACCGCATTCTCTACGGCCAGGTGCGCGACCCGGCCACCCAGCAGCCGGTGGATGAGGCCCTGCTGCTGCTGATGCTGGCCCCCCGCTCCTACACCCGCGAGGATGTGGTGGAGCTGCACTGCCACGGTGGGCTGATGGCGGTGCAGCAGGTGCTGCAGCTCTGCCTCAGCCAGGGGGCGCGGCTGGCGGAGCCGGGGGAGTTTACCCTGCGGGCCTTTTTGAACGGGCGGCTCGATCTGACCCAGGCGGAGGGGGTGGCGGATCTGGTGGCGGCCCAGTCGTCGGTGGCGGCCCAAACGGCCCTGGCCGGGGTGCAGGGCCGGCTGATGACCCCGATTCGCCAGCTGCGCTCCACCTGTCTGGATGTGCTGGCGGAGGTGGAGGCGCGCATTGACTTTGAGGATGACCTGCCGCCCTTAGATGAGGGGGCGGTGCGCCAGCAGATCGCTGGGGTGCTGGCCCAGGTGGAGGAGATTTTGGCCACCGCCGAGTCGGGGGCGCTGCTGCGTACGGGGCTGAAGGTGGCGATTGTGGGGCAGCCCAACGTGGGCAAGTCGAGCCTGCTCAACGCCTGGAGCCGCTGCGATCGCGCCATTGTCACCGCCCTGCCGGGCACCACCCGCGACGTGGTGGAGTCGCAGCTGGTGGTGGGGGGCATTCCCATTCAGGTGCTGGATACGGCGGGCATTCGGGAGGCCAGCGACCCGGTGGAGCAGATGGGCATTGCCCGGTCGCGCCAGGTGGCCCAGGGGGCTGACCTGGTGCTGCTGACGGTGGATGCCGCCGCCGGGTGGACGGCGGCGGATGAGGCGCTCTACCAGTCGGTGCGCGACCGACCGCTGATTTTGGTGGTGAACAAGATCGATTTGCTCGAGGCGGGGGCAGAAATAGTGGGATTGCCGCCGGAACTGCCCCGGGTGGAGACTGCCGCCGCCCAGCAGCGGGGCATTGACGCCCTGGAGGAGGCGATTCTCACGGCTATTCACTGTGACCGGCTGACCAGCGGCAATCTGGAGTTTACGGTGAACCAGCGCCAGGGGGCGGCGCTCACCCTGGCCCGCAATGCCCTCCAGCAGGTGCAGCAGACCATTGACAATCAGCTGCCGCTGGACTTTTGGACGATTGACCTGCGGGCTGCGATCGCAGCCCTGGGCTCAGTCACCGGCGATGAGATCACCGAGTCCATGCTGGATGAAATTTTTAGCCGGTTCTGCATTGGCAAGTGAACTGGGGCCAGGGAGCCGGAGCATCTAGGCGGCGGAGCTGGCGGTGATCAGCGACTCCAGGCGAGCCACCAGATCATCCTTGGCCACCACTCCTTCGACGGTGTCAACCCGCTCCCCATTCTGGAAAAAGATCAGGGTGGGAATGGCCATCACGTGGTATTGAAGGGCGAGGGCGTCTTCTTCATCGACGTTGAGCTTGGCCACCTTGGCGCGACCGGCAAAGGTTTCGGCCAGCTCTTCGACGATGGGGTTCATGATCCGGCAGGGGCCGCACCAGGCGGCCCAAAAATCGACCAGCACCGGCACGTCGCTCTGCATGACCTCGGCCTCAAAGTTGTCGGCGGTGAGGGTGAGATAGGTTGCGTTGTCGCTCATGGTTAGGATCTCCTGATCTGCGTTGGGTTGGGAATGGGCAAGGGCTGGGCCCACGGGATGAACAAAAAGGGCTGGGCAAAACGCCTGGCGGCACGAATAGCCGCCAGGCAGCCAGGACGAGCTCGGGCAAGCCCCGCTGGCCACCCAACGTTTCTACGGTACTGCAAAGCCTGGGCGATAGGGGCATGGCGGCCCTATTTTAGCCCTAGCCCCCCTTTACGCAGGGGGTGGCTACCCACCGCAGGCTCTGCTGCCACAGGGCCACCACCCGCTGCTCCAGGTCGGTGCCGAGCTCGGCTACCAAAATGCCCTGGGCTTCGGCGGCCCCGTCGGTCAGCCAGGTGCCCCGCAGGGTGACCTCCAGCCAGCCGCGATCGCAGGGGGCTACCTCCAGCGCCCCCTCGCTTCTGAGGCCGAGGGCGCTGGCCCCCGGCAGGTCGGCGGGCAGCGCAAAGGAGCCGTAGCCGGGCTGCACCACCAGGGGTTGCCCGGCCCGCAGGGCCACCAGACTGCGCTGGGTCACCACCGCTTCTACGGTGAGGTCTAACTGTTCGACCAATAAATCTGCATCGGAATAGGTCAGCTTCAACATGACGCCCATGCCTTGAGTACTTATGAACTAGTTTCGGTGCTTAAGTCTGCTGTGTCCATAGCGCCAGACGCGGCGGTCCACGGGCAACGGGTGCGGCCGCTGAGGGCTCTGCCGTGGAGAAAAACCGCTGCCCGCCGCTGGTTTTTTGCTGAAAAACCAACGGCGACGGCAAGGCTGCTGTAAACCCAAAACCGGGGCCTGAAATGGCTGGGATTAGCCGCTGTCGGCCATCCCCAGGCGGTGAGCCAGTTTGGGAATCAGGTTAACGCTGGTGCACAGATGGCCAGAAGGAGAGGTGGCAGGATAGCCCGCTGGGGGTGAGCCCTCTGGAGGCCAGGCCTCTAAAGGACAGGCCCGTGAGGGTAATTCCCGTGGCGGTAATTCCCGTGGCGGACAGCCCTCTGAGGGACATTCCCCTGGATCGGTCGCCTGCCGGCTCGGACTGGAGGCCGGGGGTGCGATCGCAGCCAGAGAGATCATCTCTGTCAAAATCATCCCAGCCAAAATTGTCCGTAGCGGCTGCGCCAGAGAACTGGGCCAGCAGGCGATACCCAACCCGCCGGGGGCTAAGGCCACCTAAACCAAAACCATTGAGCAGAAAACCCTTGAACTCCGCCGCCATGCCCAGCTGGCCAGCATCGCCGGTAATACCTGCGACGAACGGAGATGCGGTGCCAGAAGAGAGGTTGCGTGTCATAGGGAAGTTCCTCAAGCAAAAACTGCAAGGCTTAGGAAAATGATGAAGCTAAGGTCGGGCATTGCCAGCGGCGAATGCTTGACGGATAACCTCGAATAACGCTAATACTACACGTGTAATACAAACGTGTCTAGTCTGTCTACACTGTTAGTTAATAGTCACTAGTTAACAGCCAGTCGGCCATTGCCCAAAACAGTGCCCGGTTAACTAGTGACCTGGGCGACCCGGTTGTGACAGACCCCGCCGTTTTTTCTACCTATTCTTTTGGAGGTGTGCCCGCTGATGCCAACCCTAACTCGCGTCTCAACCACTGATATGGACGTCACCAGCATTCGCCTGGAGCGAACGCTGAAGGAGAAACTCAAGGCCCTGGCCGGTGAGCGGGGCTATCAGGCGTTGATTCGCGATATTTTGTGGCAGTACGTGGAGCAAACCCCCGGGGTCCCACCCACCCAAATTCAGCCCAACGACCTCTGCGCCAGCTTTGGGGCAGTGGCCGAGCAAGATCAGGTGTGCAGCCTCACCGGTCAGCCCATTCCCCGCCACGCGCCCATGCGGCTGGGCCTCACCGCCCAGGGCCAGCTGGTGCCCCTCAGCGTAGACGCGGCCCCAGATATTGCCTAGGAACTTTGCCTAGTTGACCCAGGCGGCCCAGCGTCCTCGCCAAGGCGCTGGGCCAGAGTCATCAAGCTGAAAAGAAGAGTCTTGTCGGTGGGGTGCAACCCCACCGCAGTCAGCTTTGTGGGGTTCCACCCCACCGACCGGTCCCCAGATTTAGGCTGGTCAGCCTATTGAAAATATTCAGCTAGAAACATCGGACAACTTTGGCCCGGGCGAGCGAATCTGACCGAGATGATCAGCCAGGGGTGATCAATTCTGACAGAATAGAGAACGGTCTATTCCGAGGATTGGCTGATGACATCTACCACCGCCACTCGCCACTACCAGCAGCGGCTCACCCTGCGATCGCGGGGTAAATCGCTGCTGCGGTTTACCGGCGAGGTTGACCAGGTGGTGCGCGCCTCCGGGGTTGAGACCGGGCTCTGCACGGTGTTTTTGCGCCACACCTCCGCCAGCTTGATCATTCAAGAAAACGCCGACCCCGACGTATTGGTCGATCTAGAAAACTTTCTGGCCCGGCTGGTGCCCGAGGGCAACCACTACATCCACAGCACCGAAGGCCCCGACGATATGCCCGCCCACATTCGCACCGTGCTCACCCACACCAGCGAGACCATTCCGGTGACGCAGGGGCGGCTGGCCCTGGGCACCTGGCAGGGCCTCTACCTGTGGGAACACCGGGCCCAGGGCTCCACCCGTGAGGTCATTGTTCATGTCACAGGCTACTAGCATGGTGGATGCCGTTGACCCAGTGGGCTACAGCGCGATTCCGACCCCGCCGGAGGGGTTTAAGTCGGGGTTTGTGGGCATTGTGGGCCGCCCCAACGTGGGCAAATCGACGCTGATGAACGCCCTGGTGGGCCAAAAGGTGGCGATTACCTCCCCCACCGCCCAGACTACCCGCAACCGCCTGCGGGGCATTTTGTCCAACGACCAGGCGCAGATCATCTTTGTCGATACCCCCGGCATTCACAATCCCCACCACGAGCTGGGCAAAATTTTGGTCAAAAACGCCCGCATGGCCATCGACTCGGTGGATGCCACCCTGTTTGTGGTCGATGGCAGCGTGGCGGCGGGGCGCGGCGACCAGTTTGTGGCTGAGCTGCTGGCCCACACCAGCGGCCCGGTGATTTTGGGTATGAACAAAATTGACCAGCAGCCCGAGGAGCCCGAGGCCATCGCCGCCCTCGACGCCAGCTACCAGAGCCTGGCCGATGCCCAGGGCTGGCCCCTGGTAAAGTTTTCGGCCCTGCACGAAACCAGCCTCGACACCCTGCTCGCCACCCTAATCGACCAGCTCGACCCCGGCCCCTACTACTACCCGCCCGATCTGGTCACCGACCAGCCGGAGCGATTCATCATGGGTGAGCTGATTCGCGAGCAGATTTTGCTCAACACCCGCGAAGAGGTGCCCCACTCAGTTGCGATCGCAGTTGACCGGGTCGAAGAAGACACCAACATCACCCGCATTCTCGCCACCATCCATGTCGAGCGCGATTCGCAGAAGGGCATTTTGATCGGCAAAAAAGGCAGCATGCTAAAGGTGATCGGCTCCGACGCCCGCCAGCAGATCCAAAAGCTGATCATGGGTCAGGTCTACCTGGAGCTATTTGTCAAAGTCGTGCCCAAATGGCGACAATCCCGCAGCCGCCTCGAAGACTTCGGCTATCGCATAGAAGAGTAGCAAATTACCGGCTGTAGTGTGCTTTTAGGGCAAGCTTGCCAAAATAGGGGCTAAGCGCCTCTTTGCACGACAATATGCCTCCCTCGCAACCGCCCAAGAGCCTGCAAGAGATGCTTAGACAGCGCCAGCAGTCTGAGTTTGTCGGAATCTCTGCCCCCTGGCTCAGCAGGCTGGTGTGGCGCTGTTTTTCGACACCTACGAGCAGACTGACGAATTTTTAGACCCCTGGTTGTGGGATGTGCTGGAGGGCAAGCCTGGTGATGTGCCCCCAAATATTGTGATCACTATTGCGGGTCGCCATTCCTTAGCCGATCACCACTGGACAAATGGAGCGCTCAGAAGAGTTGGCTCAGGATTCGAGGATTTATACTAAATCCGACTTGTATACCCCTGAAATAGGGTAGGGTTGAGGAATGGCTAGACCCCTCCATCTCGAACCTCATTTTTCAGCTGACGAGCTTAAATCGCGCTATCTCGCTAGCGGTGACCCGGTCGAGTCTCGACGTTGGCATTTGCTGTGGCTCGTTCACACACAAACGACGCTGACGGATGCCGCTAAAGCCGTGGGCTTGAACTACGACTACGCCCGAGGTGTCGTGAAAGCCTACAACCGCGATGGC
>DATIVG010000593.1:0-14005 GCA_035466075.1 Nodosilinea sp.
CTGGTGATTTCGCTGAAGGCCTCGCGGGTGCCGGTGATGGTCGCCGCCTACCGGCTGATGGCCCACCGCATGGATGAACTGGGCATGGACTACCCGCTGCACCTGGGCGTCACCGAGGCGGGCGACGGCGAGTATGGCCGGATCAAGTCCACGGCGGGCATTGGCACCCTGCTGGCCCAGGGCATTGGCGATACCATTCGCGTGTCGCTGACCGAAGCTCCGGAAAAAGAGATTCCGGTGTGCTACAGCATTTTGCAGGCCCTGGGCCTGCGCAAAACCATGGTGGAATACGTGGCCTGCCCCTCCTGCGGCCGCACCCTGTTTAACCTCGAAGATGTGCTGCACGAGGTGCGCGAGGCCACCAAGCACCTGACCGGGCTCGATATTGCGGTGATGGGCTGCATCGTCAACGGCCCTGGCGAAATGGCCGACGCCGACTACGGCTACGTGGGCAAAACCCCCGGCTATATTTCGCTGTACCGGGGCCGCGACGAGATCAAAAAGGTGCCCGAAGACCAGGGCGTGGCGGAGCTGATCAATCTGATCAAGGCCGACGGGCGCTGGGTAGACCCCTAGGAACAGCCATGGGTTGGCTCAGGCCTGGCCGCGCTGGTGGGATCGGGCTTGAGCCAAAATTCCAGAATTAATGACCTGCCCGAGGATGGCGTAGATTTAGGTGAAATAGAGGTTAGCTATGGCCAAGATCATCAGCCGTCAATCGTTGGGAGTCCAGCCCGTCTACGACATCGGGGTGGCCCGCGACCACAACTTCCTGCTGGCGGATGGTCAGGTGGCGGCCAACTGCTTCAATAAGTCTCACTCCACCGCCTACGGGTTTGTCACCTTTCAGACCGCCTACCTGAAGGCCAACTACCCCGTGGAGTACATGGCGGCGCTGCTCACCTCCAACAGCGGCGACCAGGACAAGGTGCAGATGCACATCGGCAACTGCATTGCCATGGGTATTGAGGTGCTGCCCCCCGATATCAACCGCTCGCTGGTTGACTTTACCCCCGAGGGCAAGAGCATTTTGTTTGGCCTGTCGGCGGTGCGCAATGTGGGCCTGGGGGCAATCGAGTGCATTCTCAAAAACCGCGAGCAGGACGGGCCGTTTAAGTCGCTGGCGGAACTGTGCGATCGCATCGATCTCCACTCCGTCAACCGCCGCGCCCTGGAGTCCCTCATTCTGGCCGGGGCCCTCGACCCCATCGACCCCAACCGCAACCAGCTGATGCAGGATCTGGAGCTGGTGCTCGACTGGGCCCAGGGCCGCGCTAAGGATCGTGAAATTGGCCAGGGCAACCTGTTTGACATGATGCTCGGCGGCGATACCCAGAACGCCTCCCCGGCTACGGGCTATGAAACCGCCCCCAAGGCCCCCTCAGTGGATGACTTTGAGCCCCAGGAAAAGCTGCGCCAGGAAAAAGAGCTGCTGGGTTTCTACATCTCCGACCATCCGCTCAAGTCGGTGCAGCGCTCCGCTCGGGTTTTGGCCCCCATCAACCTGGCGGAGCTGCACGAGCAGCCCGACAACGTCACCCTCAGCGCCATCGTGATTTTGGCCAGCGTCAAGCCGGTGATTACCAAAAAGGGCGATCGCATGGCCATCGTTCAGCTCGAAGATCTCACCGGGCAGTCCGAAGCCGTGGTCTTTCCCAAATCCTTTGAGCGGATTGGCCAGCACATCGTCGCCGACAAGCGGCTGATGATCTGGGGCAAGGTCGATCGCCGCGACGACCGCGTGCAGTTCATCATCGACGATGCCGAATCGATCGAAGATGTGCGCATGGTCATGGTCGAGCTTGACCCGCGACTGGCGGGCGACATCGAGCAGCAGCACCGCCTGCGCAATGTGATTCGCAGCAACCAGGGCGACGACCCCAAGTACGCCCGCGTGCCCGTCATAGCGGTGATTGGGGCCAACCAGCAGCGCCAGTTTGTGCGCCTGGGGGCGCAGTTTCGCGTCAAAGACCCCGAGGCGGCGGTCAACGCCCTGGTCAAGGCCGACTTCAAGGCCAGGGCCACGCCACTGATCAGCGCCTAGCCCTCGGCCCGTTGTCCGTTAACCCTTTACCCTACAGCTCCTGGTCCTGGGAGGCCCGCCCGCGGCTCGCCCCTGGGTCGGTCGGCCGGGGGCGCGGGGCCACCGCCCGGCAGGGGTTGCCGTAGCACAGGTGCCCCGGCGGTAGCGACTTGAAGACGCTGCTGCGGGCCCCGACCACGCTGTTGGCCCCCACCGTTACCCCTGGGGCAATAAAGCAGTCGGTGGCCACCCAGGCGCCGTTTTCGATCACCACCGGGGCCACCACCAGGCCAAAGCTAGGGTCCTGAATGTCGTGGCTGCCGGTGCAGAGATAGCTCTTTTGCGAAATGACGCAGTGCTGGCCCACGGTAATCGCCGTGAGGCTGTAGAACACCACATCGTCGCCCACCCAGCTGTGGTCGCCAATGGCCACATGCCAGGGGTAGGTAAACCGAGCGGTGGGGCGAATCACGACTCCCTGGCCCACGGTGGCCCCAAACCGGCGCAGCAGCCACCGCCGCGGCCCGTGGGAGGCGTGGGGCGTCAGCGGAAAAACCACCGCCTGGAGCAGCCACCACAGCAGAATCACCAGTTTGGGCCGCCCTGGGCTGTACCCAGACTGATCGTAGGTGTCGAGGCGCACCCAGGGGCGATCGCCCACGGAGCCCGGCGCATGCTCAGAGTCAGGTGGGGGGGGGACGGTCATGGCCAGAGACTCAACTAGTTCACCCCGCCCGGCACAATGGTGGAAATGGCAGATGGCGGGGGGGCGGCAGCGGCTTCCTTGGGGGTGACGTTGAGCTGGCCGCCAAACTGCTTCAGCTCAAACAGTTTGACCCCAATTTGGTACTCGTACTGGCTCAGCAGCCGCCCGTAGATATAGCCCGCGCGCCCGTCTAAAAAGCCCAGCCGCAGAATGTAGAACAGCACAAAGCGAAGGAAGGGTTTGAAGGGCAGTCGCACCCAGATTTTTTTCAAGAAGCGCTTGCGCTGGACCGCATCGCCAAACAGATTGGCGCCAATGGTGCCGCCGTCGCCCATGCCGGTGAGCAGGTTGTAGTAAACCCTGGCCTCCCAGTTGGAGTAGCGGTTGTGGCGGGCCAGCCAGTGGTAGAGGTCGCGAAAGTCTTCGTGGAGCATGTCCTGCTTCAGGTAGCCCACCGCGCCGTCAATCATCACGTGCTCGTGGACTTCGTTGTCGCCGGTGTTGGGAATATCGGCGGTTTGCAGGTTTTCGTAGCGGCCCTTTTGGTGACGAAACAGGCGCAGGTTCCAGTCGGGGTATTTGCCGCCGTGGCGAATCCAGGCACCCAGAAAAAACACCCGGCGGTTGAGGTAGTAGCCGTCGAGCTGCGGCTGCTGAATGGCAAGTTCGATCTCATCCCACAGCTCTGGGGTAATGCGCTCGTCGCAGTCGACAATGAGGACCCAGTCGTGGCTGAAGGGCAGGTTGTCTAGAGCCCGGTTTTTCTTTTTGGGCCAGTGGCCATTGAATTCAAACTGCACGACCTTAGCCCCGGCGGCGGTGGCGATCTCAACGCTGCGATCGCAGCTCTTCGAGTCCACCACAAACACCTCCGCCGCCCGCTCCAGGCTGGCCAGGCAGGCGGGCAGGTTTTGCTCTTCATCCTTCGCCGGAATCAGCACTGAGACAGGCACTTTGGCGGTCGAGGTAGACATGGCAAATTCCCTTGCAGGTGTGGTCAGGTGAGCAGACAGGGGTAGATCGCAAATACGCCCTAGGGGCAGGCCCTGGGCTTGGGCCACAGGTGCCGCAGACCGCTAAACAGGTAGCCCAGCTGGCCGTAGGCGTAGACCAAATTTTCAAACCGCAGGGCCGGGTCAGGCCAGTGCCGCAGCGCTTTGCCCAGGCCCCGCAGCACGCACAGCCCCCGCCCCCGCAGGCGATTTACGGTCAGCGTGTGGGTCAAGTATTCCCGGTAGCATTCGCTAATGCCCTGCCACCAGCTGCGGCGCAAAAACCAGCCCCGGTGCAGCCGCTCCGAAGCCACATGGTGAGCCACCCGAGCCTCGGGCACAAAGAGCACCGCCCGCCCGGCCTCAAGGGCCTGCTGGGTGAGGTGCAGTTCCTCGTTGGAGAGCAGGTTCTTCCCCACCCGACCCAGCTGCGGGTCAAAGCCGCCAACCGAGTCCAAAAAGCGCTTGCTCACCGCGTAGTTGAGGCCCCGCGGGGTTTGCCCCGCATGGGCAATGGAGTGCAGGTGGGGGCCGAGGTCGTAGGCCCCCAGGCTTTCGGCCAGCGTAGCCGACAGCCAGCGAGGCGGGGTGGTGTCAGCCGGCCAAATCAGACTCACCGGGCCACCTGCGATCGCAGCCCCAGGGCAATCCCCAAACGCCACCGCCAGCGCCGCCAGCCAGTGGGGCGAGGCCTCAGCATCATCATCCAGATAGGCCAAAATCTCTCCCCGCGCCATCGCCGCCCCCCGATTGCGGGCCGCCGAAAGGCCCAGCGTCCCCTCAAAGACGTAGGTCAGCTGCGGGTGGGGTAACCGCGCTGCCACCACCTCACGGGTGCCATCGGTCGAGGCATTGTCAACCACCAAAATCTCATAGGCCGGGTAGTCCTGCCCCAACAAACTGTCAATGGCAGCCCCCAGGTAGGCCGCCCGGTTGTGGGTGCAAACAATAGCCGAAATCAAAGGCTGAGTCATCGCCAGAGCACTGCTAAAAGAATCCGTTGCCCACTCAAAACCAAAAGGGCAGCCTAGAACCGCACTGATTCTAAACTGCCCAACTAGCTCAAGCCACTACCGGCCCACCCGATAAAACAGCCTACCGCAGGCCCGCTTGACGACTAGGGTGAGACTGGTAATACACCTCAGACCCATGATCCGCCACATAGTGACAGGCCCAAAACGATCGGGCAAAACTCCTCCAAACCGGCTCATTGGTTGAGCGATAGTAGGAACCCAAAATCGGCTTAATTGCCTCAGTCGCCGCCTTCAAATGGTAGTGAGGAATACCAAGGAAAATGTGGTGAGCCACATGGGTACCGATATTGTGGTGAATGCCATTGATCAACCCATAATCCCGGTCAATCGTGGACAATGCCCCTTTCAAAAAGTACCACTCATCCCCCCGGTACCAGGGAATATCCGGCTCAGTATGGTGTAAAAACGTCACCAAATCCAGCCACATCACAAACACCAGATAGGGCATCACATAGTACGTCACCAGAAACACCAGGCCGTACTGCATTCCCAACCAAGCCAAAAATCCAATCATTGCCGACCAGCAAACAGTGCTCACCAGCACATCTTGACGCTCCGACCGGCGAAACAGCGCGCTCCCAGGCATAAAGTGAGACCCACTGCGCCCCGACGAGCGAAAGAACAGGTAAAACGGGTAGGCAAACAGCGCCCCGTAAAAACGCACCATCTTTTGCGGCCAGGGCATCGCCTGATAGGTCGATTCATCCACCGGATACCAGCTCTCATCGGTGTCAATATTGCCAGTATTCGCATGGTGAGTGCGGTGGCTGATCCGCCAGCCGTGGTAAGGCACCAAAATAGGCGTGTGAGCCAGATGGCCTACCACAGTATTGAGCCACCTGTAGCGCGAAAACGACCCGTGGCCGCAGTCATGGCCAACCACAAAAAGGGCCCAAAACATCGTCCCCTGTGCCAACCAAAAAATCGGGAAAAACAACCACGAATCCAGGGCATGAGCCACCGCATACAACCCAGCAATAATGCCAACATCAAGGGCAAAATAAGCTAGCGATCTCAGGGCAGAAGGCCGAAAGCAATAGTCAGGAATCGCCGCCTTAAGGTCTTGAAGCGTAAAGGTCAACTCCTGGGTTGAACGAATGTAAGCCGATAGCTCTGCATCCGTAGCCCCTGGTGGAACACGATCTACTTGCACGAAAGTACCAATTTAACCATAGGGATCAACGCCCGGCTCCTTAGACTGAACAATGAGCGGGCGTTACATAGCTTAACTTTTTGCGGTATGAAATTCTATCCCACGGGAGCCGCCCCCCAGGATCCCTCCAAACCGCACCGCCGACCCTACGGCTATCTCTCTGGCCACTACCCTTTTGGCAGCCCCCCCAACAGGCTGCTCACAATCGGGTGGTCCTCCACCCAAACCGACACCGACCCACCAGGGCAGCGAAACTCAGCCCAGCCATCGGCATTGGTGACAATGCTCTGCTCAAGATGACCCGTCAGGTCATAGAAAGTCGTATTAGGTTTACCCACCTCCATCCACTTAGTCCCCTCAGCTCCATTACTCAGCAGCACCGCCATCGCGCGCGGGTGCCCCTCTGAACCCAACCGAGACCATCCCACCACGTTAGGGTGGTCAAAATAGTCGTACTGGGGCCCGTAGGCAAAGTGCTTCCGACCAATCAGCAGCCGGTCTAGGATCTCTCGATGCGAATCCATCCAGATTTCGTACTCCTTGCCATCGCGCCCCCTATCGACATAGTGAGCCCCATAGTAGTCACAGTAAAAAATGCAGGGGTAGCCCTGCTCCCGCAGCAAAATCATGGCGTAGGCCAGGGGCTTAAACCACGCCTCCACCACCGATTCCAGGGCCTGCAGCGGTTGAGTATCATGATTTTCCACCAGAGTTACCGCCAGCAAAGGCATCTCCTTAACCAGCGTGTTGTCAAAGATCCGGCGCAGGTCATAGTTATTCCCGGCCCTACTTGCCTGATAAAAGTTGTGATGCAACGGAGCATCAAACAGATTTAAGCACCCACCAGAGTTGCCGGCATACCAGCTCAAAGCCCCCAAATCATAGGTCCAATACTCCCCTACGCAAAACAAATCCCGCTGGGCATAGTGCTCCAGATGGCCCAACCACTCCACAAAGAAATCACCGCAGATGTGCTTAATTGCATCCAGCCTAAAGCCATCCACACCAATGTTGTCGAGCATCCACTCGCCCCAGTACTTCAGTTCACCCCGAACCTCAGGTTGGTCAAGATCCAAGTCACACCCTAAGAGATAGTCAAAAGAGCCCAACTCCAGACTGACCTTGTCCTCAAACGTTTTGCCCTCCATCAGCCAAATAGCCTTGTAATCCGGCTCATAGCTGTTATAGTCAATCGCATCAAAGTGGTACCAATGCCACTTCATACTTGAATACTTATCCCCCCGTCCCGGAAAATTAAAGCCTGTCCAAGACTTAATTTTTCGCATTTCCCCCAGCGGGCGATTCCGGTCCCCTGGGTCCATGGGAGTCGCGTTAAACTCCTCCTCAAAATCCGCTGATATCTTGTGGTTAAACACCACATCAGCGTAGATATTAATACCGATATCACGACAGGCTTTTACCGCCGCCACATACTCATCCTTCTTGCCATACTTAGTCCGCACTGAGCCTTTCTGGTCAAACTCCCCCAGGTCAAAGAGGTCATAGATCCCATAGCCCACATCCGCGCTGCTCGTACCTTTATAAGCCGGGGGCAGCCATAGGGCAGTAATACCTGCATCGGCCAAAGCCTTAGCCTCATCCGTCACCCGGTTCCAGTGCTCACCGTCAGCAGGGGTATACCAATGGAAGTACTGCATCATAGTGCCGTTAAATTCACCCTGCTTATAACGGTTGCGAAGAGTATCAGCATTGGCCTCCAGCCATTCCCTCAGGGAAGCCTTAGCCGTTTCCGCCGCCTCTGTCGTCAAAGCAGACCCGATCGATTTGAATGTATCTTTGAGCTGCTGAAAAGGGTTAGACATAGCTGCCACCTCAAAAACGGGTTCCCACCACCATAGAGGGAAATCTTAAGAATCTGGTAAATGGAGAGGACGGATCTGCTACAAACCAAACTCCCCCCTCCTTGACCCAGTCAACTTTCTAAAGCAGCCTGCCGAGCACATCTCCGCCATATAGCAGCATTTAATTTTCACCACAAAGGTCTATAAAAGATACTTTGACACAGCTAGCCAACCATCAATATTGCTCTAACCCATTCCATTTTTGTCGCGGCCTTTGTAGCTATCAGAGCACGTACCTTGATCGTCATCCACCATGCATTACATACTGAGCAGCCCTTTTATCCCCCTCCAAAAGACCAGCTTCCCGGGCAAAAGATTTATCCCATAGCTGATTCACTATACAAAACTGTTATTTTCAGCAGGCTAATGCTTCGTAGCTCTCTAGCCTAAAGCCAGCTTAGGCCAGATACAATAGCTCAGCCAAAAAAGCTTTTAGAGTTAAAAAAATTCAAAACCTGTCTGCGCAGATTTCCCCAAAGTTTCAATAAAGCTAAAGTATAAAAATATCAGCCCAGCCTGGAAAATATACGGATAGGCCAACATCTTATTAATCCTGGCCTCACAAAACTGTATCAATCCCATGAAAGACCGCCTATAAAGCTAGCTCCCCTATCTTTTTTTGGTTTTATAGCGTTAGGTATCTTATTTCGAAGTCGCTGCTGTCTGCTGAGATCGGGTTCAGTCACTTCAGAGAATGGGTACACTGATGGTCATCATAGGGATTTTGCACACCGTTACGCATTGGCTCTATTTGCCAGTGCCTCCGGCAAACTTGATTTTTCTGCAGGCCCTCGCAGAAAAATCCTCTGGCAACCCCCAGTCTCCTGTGATGGCTCCTTTTCTACTTAACTTAGGGAGTACACAGTTCCGCCATGGCTACGTCTGCACCCCATCCATCCATTGAGACTCAGGTTGCTATCTATGAGTGCGCCGTCACTCTTAAGTTTCGCATCTTAGAAGAAAGCCATGTGATGACAGACCAAGATGATCTCCTAGAACTGCTGATAGATGCCTTCTCCTACGGCAGCGATGAGTTCGTTGAAACCATCGAATCCCACTTAGAGATCAACAAGGTTCCAGAAATTCAGGCCTCACCCCTGATGCGTCGGCAGCTCATTCGACTGCGCAATATGCCTGCGGGGTAAGGCCATCTGAGCCCAAGACTCGACAGACAACTTGTCCATGCCTTATTCCCTATCGGCTCCATGCCTCGTATATTGATTAGTAGGGCTGTAGTAGAGCCTAGTAAGCTTATACCAGCCCAGTACTAACTGGAGCTTAGGCCAATGACTTTTTACCCCCTACGACGGATTCATAACCGGCTAGCTCGGCTTGGTTGGAGCCGCTCTCTAAGCTTAGTAGTCTCTCTATTTATGCTCTTAGGGCTAGCCGCTCCAGCTCAGGCGGTATCTGTATTTCAAATGCCCACAGTAGTAGCGGGCGAGTCGACTTGGGTTGTCGACGAGGCTAGTATCATTAGCCGTATCAACGAAGCAAAAATTTCCGGCCGTTTTAGCGACCTGTTCACTGATACAGGCAACGAGGTTCGCCTAGTGACCATTCATCACTTTGATTATGGCGACACTATTCAAACCTTTACCGACAAATTGTTTGAGCGTTGGTATCCAAACCCCGAAGACCGGGCAAATCAGACCCTGCTGGTGCTTGACGAGGTGACTAAAACAGTTGGTATCCGAGTAGGCGATCAATCTGCAAAATTTTTAGAGACTGAAACTGCCAACAGTGTTGCCCAAGAGACTGTGCTTTTCCCTTTACTGGAGGGCGACAAGTATAATCAGGCATTTCTTGCCGCCAGCGATCGGCTCGTTGCTGTACTTAGCGGTCAAGAAGACCCTGGACCACCTGTCTTTGACGACTCCTTTGACAGCGACAGTACCTTCGCCAGTGCTGAAGAGACTGCTGAGAATCGCGGCAACAGCACCGTTATTTTAATTGTGCTGCTACTTCTGGCAACGGTCATTCCTATGGCTACTTACTTCTGGTATGTCGGGTTCGGGAACTGAGGTGACGTCTTAGCTTCCTTAAAAGTTAGATGAGTGAATAAATTCTCTAATCATCCTATCGATTTAGTATCGTTGTATTCTCCTCATTGACCACTAATGGACATGGACTGCCGTTGTTAGCCTCTGGTGGCACTAGTCCAAGCATATGAGGCACTGGGCGAGGGGTATATCCCACCAGCGACTCCCCTTGATAGGCCAAGGAAGTGCTAGCTCCAGAGTCCAGCATTACAGCATCTCGTAGTCCGGCTTCATAGAGCATTTCTCCCAGCTCTACAGAGTCAACCATTGTGTGGCTTACTCCAACAACAGGTTGCCCTGCTGTATTTATTCCCCAAAAAGCACGATGGCGACGAGCATCAAAGTCAAACAGCGTACCAAAACTGCTGGCTGGTTGAGGTAGACCATCTCTCACCAGCCAAGCAGCAGCTACAAATGCATCGGTCACCCCTGGCAACTCGCTAACCAGACCAGCCAAGGTGTTATGCCTTTCGGGCTCAAACGGCACAAAGAGAACTTCATGAGGGTTAATAAGCACTAAAGGACGATCCTTGAGCTTTGGGTTTTCCCCAGCATAGCCTGGCACAAACTGCCGAGTGCTTTGGCTCAGCACTGGGCCAATCATGACGTTTGAATCAAGATACTTTAAGGAGAAAAACCCCCCGTCTACAGCCCCGCTAACGTTGGTATTTGCCATCATCTCTGGCAATTGGTATCGACTGTTAGCATGAATAGTTACCGGTTGACCACCGCTAATAAGAGAAAGTGACTGACCTTCAAACTCAAGCTTTTGTACGTCAACTGGAGTCGAGAAATTGAATACTGAGTTGTCTGCTGCTTCTGGGAGTGGTTCGCCCTTAATCGATCCACCCCAGGCAACATCGAGCAATAATTCTAGGCTTGACTGCCCAAACCGCTCGATCGCCAACAGTGACTCAGAGTTCCCAGCAAACT
Source organism: Nodosilinea sp. (assembly GCA_035466075.1). Lineage (GTDB taxonomy): Bacteria > Cyanobacteriota > Cyanobacteriia > Phormidesmidales > Phormidesmidaceae > Nodosilinea. Next base: position 10,746 of record DATIVG010000593.1, read on the forward strand.
GTTCATTGCTCTGTCGCATAGTAAATGCGGCAAGATATCCTGCGTCACCTACAGCCTTAGCTACTCTCTCATCGTAGTGACCGGTAGGATAGCTAAAGTAGTGAATAGGGATACCTAGCTGCTTTTCTAGCTGCCGCTTAGATTCAATGACCTCATAAGCTAAGTTTTCATCACTCAGCGTGCGTAAATCAGCAGGGTGAGTAACACTATGTGAGGCAATTGTTACTAGCGGATCAGCAGACATAGTTTTGAGTTGAGCCCAAGTTAACGTGGAGCGTCCAACCACATCTCCGCTGACTTTGCCAGGAAACACAAAGAAGGTTGCCGGCACCTGATATTTTTGCAGTAAACGATAAACATGCTCATAATGACCTACATAACCATCGTCCAAGGTTATCAGCACTGGTTTTTCTGCCAAGGGCTCTCCGGTGCGCAAATGCTTAACCAGTTGGTCAGGGCTAATAGGAGTAAAGCCTTTTTTTAATAATGTCGTCAGATGATATTCAAAATCTTCGGGGGTAAGGTCAAAGAAGACTTCCGGTGGTTCTAATACGTCGTGATACATTAAAACAGGCACACGTGCTTCAGCTGCTTTAGGATGTACCCTAGGCCAGGGTGCTCCCCTAAATTGCTCAATAGCCTGGGATCCGATTGTTATTAACCCTGGGTTTATGACACCTGTTTGAAATAAGGCGTTGTTAGACGCTGAAACAGCTGCTGCAGACTGAGTCAGTTGAACCGGGCGACGGCAAAGCCTCTCGCTACTGACTACTGCGGGGAATGCATCTACACCGGAGTGATGAACTACAGTAGATAGTTGAGTATTAAAAATCTGCGATGTGGCAGCAGATAGCCCAGCCACGTCCCCATCGCCTACCGTAAGATGCCCCGTGCTCAATGCACCGGCAAGAGGGACTGTTGCTCCTAGTAAAAATGCTCCAGACCCAAGCATCAGCAGTACTCTCAGCCTAGACCGCTTCGTACGGATAATCTTTCCTGCGCCCTTATTCATTCCGTTGATTCCCACTAGGGCTAAGATTCCTACAAGACCCATTACATATTACTTGGGAACGCTAGCTTTGTTCGGCTAAAGCATTCTATTTCTTGATTAAGGCTTTGTTAAAAGTAAGCGCTGATTTAAGCAGGCGGGGACAGGGGCTCTAAGCCCCAAATTTCTGTGGCCATTTTTTGAGCTATGGGGCTAAGTACAGTAAGCATATTGTCCAACTTAGCTTGTTCTCCCTAGCCTCCAGCGCTCAGGATAGCCGAGCCACCCAACAAGCGCATGATTTCTTTAAAATTCAATCTGCCGGTGAAGCACTTAACTAATAGTCTGCTCAAGTTCCTCCAAGTCTCTGTACTCAGGATGGAGGGGATCTGAAGTATCTGATATAGTGAGCTTAAGGATGAGGTTTGGATCCAAAACTTTCCTAAAAAACAGAAGCGTTTAGGAGAGAGAGCCTAGGAATACATATCTTATATAGCCCAACCCATACAGTCCTTGAGCTGTTGCTCAGGTTGTTCTAGGCATAATATTAGACAAGCCTGCACAGTGAACCTCTTTATCTATGACTGTCACAATTGCGTATCTTGGACCTGAGGGCACCTATTCTCAAATAGCCGCTCTAGCTTATAGCCTTGAGCTAGAACGCAAAAACGGAGATGCAGTGGAGCTAGTCTCATTGCCAAGCATCCCCCAGGCTATGAAATCTACCGCTAATGGCGCTACTGCCCTCACTATTGTGCCAGTAGAAAATTCGACTGAAGGTGGAGTGACCGCCACATTAGACACTCTTTGGCAGTTACGGCAGCTGTATATCCACCATGCTGTAGTGATGCCAATTCGCCACGGACTTCTTTCCCACGCCCATGACATAGAATCAATTGAGGCAGTTTACTCACATCCGCAAGCTCTTTCTCAGTGCCAGTCATGGCTAGGCACAAACTTACCCCAGGCAAATCTAGTTGCAACAAAATCAACGACTGAAGCACTTAGTTATTTATCAAACAATCAGCACGTAGCAGCTATCGCTGCAGAATGGGCTGCCCAGCTTTATAGTCTCCCAATACTTGCTCGAGGCATTAATGATAGCGTCGATAACTGCACTAAATTTTGGGTATTGTCCCACCAGAATAATGCAGTTGATCCTATCGGTACTGAATATACATCCATTGCATTCAGCCTACCAATCAACGGGCCTGGGGCACTCCTAAAGCCTTTAGCTGTACTAGCTAAATATGGGATTAATCTCAGCCGTATTGAATCCCGCCCGACCAAACGTTCGTTAGGAGATTACCTTTTCTTTATTGACTTAGAGATTAATGCTTCTAGTGCTGTTGGAAAACAAGCAATGGAAGATCTTCTGACCTGTACTGAAACCCTGGTTAACTTTGGAACCTATGATCTATCACCTATTGATCCCCACCTTGCAGTTGCTAAGGCTAAGTTAGAGCTTATTCAAGCACCTCTTTAAGGGCTGTACGAGCTGCAAGGTGATTTCGAGTAGAGGTAAGTATCTCTGCTTCCCTCTCTAAACGTACGCCGGTTTCATCCATTTCTAAAAGCGCTTGCTGTTCAACAGCTACTCCATGGAGATTACTTGCCACCCAATAAGATAGTTCAATAGGAACATCAGGGATATTTTCGGGGAGGTCAATATCTTGATTGGTGAGCTTCGCAGATAGATGAACAACATCTCGAAGCAACCGATCTACATCAGATGCTAGAGGACTTAGGTCTTGATCAGTAGGCTTATCTTCTATCCATTCCACCAACCCGACACAATAGGGCTTTTCGCGAACATAGCTCAAAACTCGAAAGCGCTGCTGGCCAATCGTGAGGATCTTTAATCGGTCGTCAGGAAGTCGCTGGTAATGAAGAATCTCAGCACAACAACCTACTTGAGCCGGTTGACCAGTAGTTGGTTCTAACATTAAAACCCCAAAGCGACGATCGCTCTGGAGCACTGTATTCATCAATATACGATAGCGGGGTTCAAAGACGTGGAGTGGCAGGTGCCTTCCCGGAAACAAAACTAGCTCGGGCAAGGGAAAGAGTGGAAGTTCTCTCACAGATATGGACTTCGAAAATGCCATTATTTCCCCTTTGAAAATTCAAGCAGTGCCTACAAATGCAGAGTTATCTGTAATACTTATTAACATATAAATATTCTAACCTACACAGCTGATGAATAACTCTTCAAAATACTGGGATTTGCTTTCTTAATTCAAGTAAATACCAAAAAAAACCGTCAGACATG
>DATIVG010000594.1:0-4784 GCA_035466075.1 Nodosilinea sp.
CCGATGCTCGCCATCCACAGCCCCGTGACCGGCACAAACAGCATGAAGAAGTGCAGCCAGCGCTTGTTGGAAAACGCAATGCCGAAAATCTGTGACCAGAATCGGTTGGCGGTCACCATCGAGTAGGTCTCTTCAGCCTGGGTGGGCTCGAAGGCGCGGAAGGTGTTGGCGTTCTCGCCGTCTTTGAACAGCGTGTTCTCTACGGTGGCACCGTGGATGGCGCACAGCAGCGCTCCACCCAAAACACCCGCTACACCCATCATGTGGAAGGGGTTGAGCGTCCAGTTGTGGAAGCCCTGGAAGAACAGCAGGAAGCGGAAGATGGCCGCCACACCAAAGCTGGGCGCAAAGAACCAGCTCGACTGTCCCAAGGGGTACATCAGAAAGACACTGACAAATACCGCAATCGGAGCCGAAAAGGCGATGGCGTTGTAAGGCCGCAGGCCGACCAGACGAGCCACTTCAAACTGCCGCAGCATGAAGCCAATCAGGCCAAAGGCACCGTGGAGGGCCACAAAGGCCCACAACCCGCCTAGCTGGCACCAGCGCACAAAGTCGCCTTGGGCTTCGGGGCCCCACAGCAGCAGCAGGGAGTGGCCCAGGCTGTTGGCGGGGGTGGACACGGCTACGGTCAAAAAGTTGGCACCTTCTAGGTACGACGACGCCAGGCCGTGGGTGTACCAGGAGGTCACAAAGGTGGTGCCGGTCAGCCAGCCCCCTACGGCCATAAAGGCGCAGGGAAACAGCAGTATCCCGGACCAGCCGATAAAGACAAAGCGATCGCGCTTTAGCCAGTCGTCGAGGACGTCGAACCATCCTCGCTCGGCTTGCGCGCGTCCCATTGCTATGGTCATACGCTAATCTCCGTAACTATCTAACAACAAGGTATATACACGGAAGATGATGGCGCTAGCTCTAACCTACAGGCAGCTAACTGACCAAGGGTCAAGACAGCAACGCATAGATTATGAGTAGTGTTTACTATTCTTTACCGTACGTATCATTATAGGGGGTCTTTTTGAGGAAGCTCACGCTGTAACCCAGATTATCTTTGGATTTCAGCGATTTTGGTAAGCATTCTTACTTATCTCTATGGGGTGATTTTGGGTTGCTTGGCGTTTCTGAGGCATTAAGGAAGCGAGGCTTGAGATTGACTTTAAGTGCTGGGGCTGAGGCGACTCGCTGGGAATGAGCGGTAGCGATAGGGGATGAACCGCTTACACTCTATATATAAGGGTGGGCTGGTTTGAACCACGACCATCTCTCACATTTCTTTTAGCGGGTAGTATTCGACTATGTTCACGATTGAGTTAGCGCTAAAGCACACGGCGATGCCCCTCTCTGTGCAAAAGAAGGAACAGGGCGAGGCTGAGGCCCTCTACAACTCAATTGCGGAGGGGCTACGGAACGGTGGTGGGCATTTGGTTGAAATTACCTGTGACCAGCAGCCCCACAAGCGAATTAGCGTGCTGGGTAGCGAAATCGCGGCGGTACAGATCTTTGAGAAGAGTGGCACTGCTACGGCCTCGGGTCGCCCGCCGGGGTTTTTCTCGCTGAGCAGCGATCAGTAGGCGATTGAGAATGGGGAGCCTAGATTAGTGCCTGGGGACATGGCTAAGGATGCTGGGGCGATTAGAGCCAGTAATTTGCAGTTTCAATGGCCGTCTGGGCTGTCGGTTTTGCAGGGCTGCTCGCTGACAGTGCAGCCCGGTGAGTTTTGTATGTTGCTGGGCAATAACGGCAGCGGGAAGTCTACGCTGCTCAAGATTTTAGGGGGACTGCTGCAACCCCAGGGAGGAGAGTGGTCGATTGAGAAGCCGGTGGGGTTTGTGTTTCAAAACCCTGACCATCAGCTGGTAATGCCGACGGTGGGGGCTGATGTGGCGTTTGGCTTGGTCGATGAGCATCTATCGCTGGCAGAGATTCGCAACCGGGTGGACGATGCGCTGGCGGCTATTAACCTGCTGGGTCTGAAGCGACGGCCGATCTATGCGCTCAGCGGGGGACAAAAGCAGCGGGTTGCGATCGCAGGGGCCATTGCCCGCCATTGCCACGTGCTGCTGCTCGATGAGCCGACCGCTTTGCTGGATCCTGATAGCCAGATTGATCTGGTAAAACGCGTGCGGGATCTGGTAAAAGAGCGAGGTCTGACGGCGCTGTGGGTTACCCACCGCCTGGTGGAGTTGGATTACTGCGATCGCGCCTTCTTGCTAGAGAATGGGCGAGTCATGAACGAAGGCGACCCGGCTCGGATGAAAGCCCTGCTGCAAAAGGATTAACGCCGCCATCAGGGATACCTGGCCCCGGCCACGCGGTGGTAAGTCGGCCATGAAGTGGCGCTAATGGATGCCAAATCGAAGTTTAGTCAATTTTTCTTTGACGTCATCATTCATGCTGCTGAGGAGCGATCTGGATACCCTGGGCAGGCGCTGTTGCCCTCGGGGTTGTGCCTGGCGGTGGGTGTAGTAAATATCCTGCTCGAGCTGGCGGGCTGACATCCACTCGGCTCCGTAGCCCACTACCGTCAGCTGATGGGCCCGATCGGAGGTGGCCACGATGACTCGTTGGGGCTTGCCCGGTTTGTGCCGCAGTTGAGCACAGACACGCTCGATATAGGTGTCGGCGGTTTGGCCAAAGGCGGTATAGCACACCGACAGATTGTGGGTAATGACCTCCTGCGCTGTGGGGGTGCGCACTCCGTGGGCATCAAACACCACCTGGGTGTCTAGCCCCTTGCGGGCGCTATAGTTGGCCAAAAGTTCGATCAGTTCGCGCCGCGCTGCGTCAAAACCATCCTGCTGGCGGGTGCTCATCAGCCCAGGCCAGGCACCGATCATGTTATAGCCGTCAACAAACAATTGGGCGACACAGTCGGTGCGATCCATTCCCCATTCTCCCTGCGGCGGCGGGCTTTACAATACTCAATAGTCTCCACATTTATCTTAGCGGGAAACGCAGAACCGGGAAACGCAGGCCGGGTATTGGCCCGTCGGACGGCGGCTTCCCCGTAGGCAGCCAGAGGCCAGCTTGGTACGGAACCCGACGATTCTTGGTAGTATGGAGGCTTGAGTTATTTACCTATGCGGGTTTCTATGGTTAAGCGTTCCCCCTTTGACAGCACCCAGGTCATGCGGCGCACTGAGGACTTGATCCGGGCGGCCTCGAACCGCTATCGGATTACGGTGCAGGTGGCTAACCGGGCCCAGCGGCGGCGCTTTGAAGATTTTGAAAATTTTGAAGACCCCAAGATGAAGCCGGTGCTGCGGGCGATCATCGAAATGTCTGACGAGCTTACTCAGCCTGAGATTATTGGCGAGTAGCACCGACTCAACCCTATGGGCCAGCGATTTATGCAGGAAGGGGACGGCTGGCGGCTGGGCTGGGATGCCGCCGCCCCCTGCTATAAAGGACTGCTAGCCGGATCAACCTGGGCGATTGAGCTGACGGAGGAGGAGTTTCTGACCTTTCGTCGGCTGGTAGTGGAGATTCAAGAGACCATGGGTGCGATCGCGGCTGAACTCATGGAGGAAGAGCGCATTGCCTGCGAAGCTGAGGCCAATGGTCTGTGGCTAGAGGCAGAGGGCTTTCCCAACGCCTACCGGTTGAGGTTTATCTTGGCGGAAGGGCGCCGCTGCGAAGCCGGTTGGGATACCGCTGCTAGCCAGCAGGTCACTAAGGCCATTCACCGACTCACTGTGTTTTGAACCATTGCTAAAAACAGGTCGGCAATTTCTTAGGGTTTAGCTAGGTAGGTGCACCCCTTGTGTTAATCTAGTTAAGCAAGACTGAAAGAAACGGGGCGTAGCGCAGCTTGGTAGCGCACCACTTTGGGGTAGTGGGGGTCGTGGGTTCAAATCCCGCCGCTCCGATTGAAGTCTAGGGCCGGAATCATCTGCTAGTCAGAGGTTCCGGCTTTTAGCATGGATGTACTTAGGCACATTTAGGTACATTTGAGCAGTAGATAACGGACAGTTAACGGACAGCTAATTTCTACGAAAGCATAGTCCTTGCTGCTCACTTGTACTCAGTCGGCTAATGATGCTGGCGACGTTTCGCTGACGGCCTCGGGTTGGGCCGCTGCTCGTGCAGATAAAAAATGGCCGAGTCTTGGCCCCACATGTTCCAGCAAGTGGCCACGCACCGCTTTCTCGATTCCCTCTAGGGTCTTCACCGCTTCTGGATCAGTCTCTTCGTAGAGCAATGCGGCTAACTCTTCCGTGAGTTCTTTCAGGCGGGCTTGTTTGGATTCATCCATGGGGCTGACTGGTAGAGCGAACAATGCCCAAAGCCTAGCGCTTGTACCGTTAGTCAAACATAAGCATTAATGCTCATTACATAACTGGGATGCACAATGAGTAGCAGCTTTGGCAGGATAGGGATGCTCGATGGTTCCATGGCCCCAGGTGAAATTTACGCTATGCCTGACGACATTCTGCCCTTTTTAGCTGGCGTCACTGTTTTGGTACTGTACCTGGGCTGGTCAGCCGCGACCGAGATGGGTACCCGCTGGCCCTGGCGAAAGTGATTCCCCCGCAGGAAATACGCCGCAAGATGGTGCGATCGCACGCTTGACGGTGGGTTTATGCTGACAAATCTACTCAGAACATCCAACTCCCATCAGAAGAGATTGCCCATGCCCACTCCACTTCATGTTTTAGTCACTGGCGCGACCGGGCGCACTGGGTCTATCGTCGTTCAGAAGCTTCAGCAATGGCCAGAGCAGTTCGTAGCCAAAGGCTTTGCCCGCTCTGAGACGAAGGTGAAGGAACTGTTCGGCACAACAG
>DATIVG010000595.1:0-18278 GCA_035466075.1 Nodosilinea sp.
ATCCAGCACATTGAGGTCGAAGCCAAGCTAGTCATTAGCATAGCCAAAACCATCATCTATCCGGCCGCCGTGCGCTACATGGGCGAACTGGCCAAGACCATCGACAGTCTCAATGGTCTTGGCATTGAGTTTGACAAAGACAGCGTCGTCAAAGTGGCAGAACTGACCAAATCGATGATGGCCTCGGTGGGCGAGCTAAGCGACATGTTGACCAAACACTTCATGTCGGTGGAAGAGCACATGCAGTTCTGCGCCCAGACCATCCGCCCCCTGATGGATCAGGTGCGCGAGTACGCCGATGCCCTAGAGGGCGAAGTGGCCGACGATCTCTGGCCTCTGCCCACCTACCAGGAGATGCTGTTTATCAAGTAGGGTCAAAGGAATCAAAGGAAAGGGTTTGAGGTATCCGGTTCACGGTTTAGGGCACACCCCTTAAACCGGATACCTTGTACCTCAAACCCTTTTGCTTCGACGTTTCAGAGTTCTAGCGTCCTCCCGTGAGCAAGACCAACGCTGCCCGTATTCTCGATCGCCTCAAATTGACCTACGAGATTCTAGAATACGAGGCTGACCCCGACGACCTGGCGGCGGAGAGCACCGCTGAGAAATTGGGATTGCCAGCGGAGCAGGTGTTTAAGACACTGGTGGCGAAGGGAGATCGCAATGGGGTCTGCCTAGCCGTCATCCCCGGCAGCGCTCAGCTCGATCTAAAAGCTTTGGCGGTGCTGGCGGGCGATCGCAAAACCGATACCGTCCCCCTCAAGGAGGTGCAGCCTCTCACGGGCTACATTCGCGGTGGTGTCACCGCCCTGGGCACCAAAAAAAACTACCCGGTCTATGTGGATGAGTCGATGCTGGGGTTTGACCGGGTGGCGGTGTCGGCGGGCAAGCGGGGGCTGATGCTGTGGCTGGTGCCCCAAGACTATCTGACGGCAACCCAGGGGACGGTGGGTGCGATCGCACGTCCAACCACCCCCTAGCTCACCGCTGCCTGCCCCGTCGTGAGCCAAAAAAAAGGACACCCCCTGAGGAATGTCCTTCACTGCTCCAGCTACAGCTCAAAGCTGGTTGACGGCGCAACCCTAGGCCAGCTGATGCAGCTCTTCCTCTAGCTGCTGCAAAAGCTGATCGTTGCCCTGGGCCCGAGCCACTTCAATGCGGTGCTGAATTGACCGCTGAATGTTGATGCGGTGGGCATCAGCGGCCTCTCGCAGCAGATGCCGGCGGGTGGTCAGCCCAGCGCCCACTCGCCCGGCCTGAAACACCGGCTGACGCTCAGGTGCCGCCACCGGGGGCTGAATCTGCCCCTGGGCATTGGTGCTGTAGCCCACTCCACGGTAGGTGTAGCTGCCCACCGGCTGGGGCACCGGCACATGGCTCACGTAGGAAAACTTCAGCGAGTGTCCCCGGTAACAGCCGGTCAGCTCACTCTCACGCACTTCCAGAGAAGGCGGGTTGTAATCGTAATCTACGCCGCGATAGCAAAGTTTCATGTAACGCCTCCTGTTGACAAAGGATTTAACAAACTGCCTAGGCAGGGTGCGTTCCTTCGGGAGCCAATCTCCTTACTTCCGTCTAAGGCACTGGTAGGGCAACTTGCCCTCGGTGGCCTCAGATGAACGTCAACGTGCTTTAACGTGCTTTCTGTATTCAATTTTACCGAATACTCTTGATGTCAGCAAGTCATGGCATTTGATTTGAACAGATATCTCTCCTGGGGAATAGCCCGCCCCGCCTGGGGTTGGGGCGATAGGCCTGCCGATCGCGCCGCCGCAAATCTTTACCTTCTTTACCCCATGCCTTCCCCCAGCCACCCAGTCCTCCATGGCCGACAATTTAAACTATGCTGGTTATGTAACAGTTGCTTAACGTAGGCATCGCCTGCCATCGCTCCGAGGGTTCTCAGTTCTATGAAATGCATCATCAACCGCCGGGCGCAGTTTTCAGCCAGCCACCGCTACTGGCTTAGCGAGCTTAGCGACGCCGAAAACGCCCGGCGATTTGGCCCCTGCATCAACGCCCCCGGCCACGGCCACAACTACGTGCTCTACGTCGCCATGGAGGGCGATCTCGACGAGTACGGCATGGTGCTCAACCTCTCCGACGTTAAACACGTCATCAAAAAAGAAGTCACCGCCCAGCTCGACTTCTCCCATCTCAACGCTGTCTGGCCCGAGTTTGAGCACACCCTGCCCACCACCGAATACCTCGCCAAAGTCATTTGGGATCGCCTCATCCCCCATCTGCCCATCGTCAACATTCAGCTCTTCGAACACCCCGAACTCTGGTCCGACTACTCAGGTAACGCCATGGAAGCCTTTCTCACCATCAGCACCCACTTCAGCGCCGCCCACCGCCTCGCCTCCCCTCGGCTCAGCTACGAAGAAAACTGCGAAATCTACGGCAAGTGCGCCCGCCCCCACGGCCACGGCCACAACTACCACCTCGAAGTCACCGTCAAAGGGCAAATTGACCCCCGCACCGGCATGCTGGTCGACCTCGCCGCCCTGCAGGCCGCCATCGACGAGCACGTGGTCGAGCCCTTCGACCACACCTTCCTCAACAAAGACATCCCCTACTTTGCCGAAGTCGTGCCCACCGCCGAAAACATCGCCGTTCACATCCGCGACCTGCTGCAAAGCCCCATCGCCGCCCTCGGGGCCAGCCTGCACAAAGTCAAGCTGATCGAAAGCCCCAACAACTCCGCCGAGGTCTACGCCTCGGTGCCCCAGGTCGCCACCGTCGCCGCCCAAGCCGAGCTGGCCGCCGCCAAATAGCCTCCAAAGCGGTTGAAAATTGAGCCAGTGGAGCATACTGGCTCAATGGCTTTAGCCATCAGCGGATCGCTACACAGCGCAATATCAGGACGTTATACCAAATCCGGATCGCATAACCCCGATTCCCAACGAGCGGATTGCGCAGGGGCAAACGGTGTTTGCTCAGCCCAGCCGGGGCCAGCCAAGTCGGATTCTGTATTGCTAGGCGAACCTGGCCCTAGGGCTTCATGCCGCGTCTCGGCGACCGACTCTCGTAGGTTTCGTAGGCCGCCACAATCCGCTGCACCAGCGGATGCCGCACCACATCCCCCTGGTTGAGCTGGCAAAACGCAATCCCCGACACCCCGTTCAAAATCTGCTGGGCCACCGCCAACCCCGAGGTTTGCTCCGCCGGCAGGTCGGTCTGGGTAACATCCCCGGTCACCACCATGCGCGACTTAAACCCCAGCCGGGTCAGCACCATCTTCATCTGGGCCGGGGTGGTATTTTGCGCCTCATCCATAATCACAAAGGCGTTGTTGAGGGTGCGCCCTCGCATGTAGGCCAGCGGTGCCACCTCGATAATGCCCCGCTCCATCAGATTGGTAATTTTTTCAGGGTCCACTAGCTCGTGGAGGGCATCGTAGAGGGGGCGCAGGTAGGGGTTGACCTTCTGCTGGAGATCCCCAGGCAAAAACCCCAGCCGCTCACCGGCCTCCACCGCCGGGCGGGTCAAAATCAACCGCTCAAACTCATTGTTGAGCAGCGCCTGAATGCCCACCAGTGTCGCCAAAAACGTTTTGCCAGTGCCCGCCGGGCCAATACAAAACACCATGTCGGTGTTGCGTAGCGCCTTCACATACTGCTTTTGGCGAAAGGTCTTCGCCCGCACCACTTCCCCCCGGCGGGTGCGGGCCACCACATCCTGGTGAATCGCCTGGAGCTCGTCGATGCGATCGCTATCTAGCGCGTGGCGAGCGGTCAAAATATCGGCGCTGGTGACCGGCTGTCCCTGGCTCCACAGCGGCTCCAGCGCCATCACCAGCCGTTGAGCCAGGGCCGCTCCACTGTCGGTACCCGAGATCAACAACTCCTGGCCCCGCAGTACTAGGGAAGCCCCAGTTTGGCTGGCCAGGAGTTTGATATTTTCGTCTCGATAGCCCGCCAGGGCTAGAGCGCCCTCGGGGTTCGGTAGTTCAATGCGCAAAGGAGAAGACATCTAAGACCATAGACAGACAGACCATAGCCAGACAGGCCATAGCCAAAACCAAACAGCCCCGCTAGGCTTTCGGTCGAGGTTGCGGCCTGGGCACCTGGCCCGATGAACGGCGGGGGGGGCCACTGCGGGGCCTGGAGTCAGCGCCAGCATCCTGCTCCCCGGCACCATAGACATCCACGTAGGCCGACCAGCCCGACAGCGCAGCCGTGGCCCGCACAATGGTGCGAATCGCCTGAATGTTCCGTCCTCCCCGACCAAACACCTTGCCCCGCTCATCGCCCTTGAAGGCAATTCTGATCCACACCTTGGAGAGCGCAGCATTCTCTTCGCAGTCAATGCGCAAAGAGCCAGGAGAGTCTAAAAAAGGCTCTACCAAAAACCGAACCAGTCCTGGGAAATCAGGCCTATCCATGTCGGGGGTGGGGGCTAACGAATAGTCAATGACCTAGGCTTCAACCTTGACGCTGGCCTTGGGCTTTTCGAGCAAATTGGCCTTTTCAAGAATGTGCCGCACAGTTTTGGTGGGCTGGGCACCCTGCTCAAGGCGACGAGTAATAGCCGGAACGTCCAGGCGAGTTTCATCGGTGCGAGGGTTGTAAAACCCGACCTCTTCCAGGGGCCGTCCGTCGCGGCGGGCATCGCTGTTGATGGCCACGATGCGGTAGCTGGCTTCCCGCTTTTTACCGAAACGCTTGAGTCGAAGCTTAATCATAGGGTTTAGGGCAACATTCGTAAGGTGAAAGGTTTAAGCTGATGGATCTCAGCGAGATAGCCACATTAAATCCACAGGTTTCTAATCCTACCACTAGAAACCCCAAGCATCAATCGCGCTGAGTGACTAACCGGGCAGGCAACTAAGCTGCCGGGCGGGGGAAGGTCAACCACTGGCGGCAGTGCCCTGGCCCCAGCCCGCATCTCAGTCCCTCACTGGATTGGTTCCCCAGTCCGCCTGTCCTAGTCTTCGTGATCATCGAAGGGGTCAGCCAGCTGCTTCGACGGGGGACCAAAGGACATGTAAACTGAATAACCAGTCACCGCCACCAGCACGGTGGCCACGGAAATGATAAGAACTGTTGCAGGTTCCATGGGGTTTATGAGAATAAGAAACCACTCCATCCTATAATATTACGAACTATAAAGTGTTGATTGTGGAAGGATCCATGGCACAACGGACTAGGTTAGGAGACGTGTTGAAGCCCCTCAATTCTGAGTACGGCAAGGTTGCCCCCGGCTGGGGCACTACACCCCTGATGGCGGTTTTCATCGGTCTGTTCTTCGTGTTCTTGCTGATTATTTTGCAGCTTTACAATTCTTCCATCGTGCTAGACAGCTTCGATGTTGACTGGCGCAGCGTAGGGCTCTAGGGATTCCTGGGGCCAAGCCGCGGTGGTTTGGCCCCATTTTTGCCGATACCGGTTGGGCCTGAGGTCCTTAAATTTATCCGTCTGAGGCTGGCGTAGACCCTTGACTACCCGGCCTCTTTTGCTTTTTGATGCACAGCATATGCTGATGTACAGCGGTAGTTTACACGGCAGTTATTGCCCACAGGAGTTGGCCTATGAACGTTTTTGGTGTGGGTTTGCCAGAGATGGCGCTGATTCTGGTGCTGGCGCTCCTGGTTTTTGGTCCCAAAAAGCTGCCCGAGATTGGTCGCAGCCTGGGCAAGGCCATTAAGGGCTTTCAGGATGCCTCTCGGGAGTTTGAAGAGGAGTTTAAGAAGGAGGCCGAACAGATCGAGAAGGTGGTGACCGCGCCAATGAAGGCCACCCTTGAGCCCGAGGCTCCCAAGGTGTTGACCCCGCCGGAGGCCGCCACCGTGATTGAAACGGCTGAGGCTAAGCCGGAAGTCGTGGCTGAGGGTCTCGGGGAGACCGGCCCCGATCGGCCGGAGGCGGCGGTCGAAGCTGAGGCTGCTGACCCCAACACCCCCGCCTGAGACCGCTGAGGAAGAGTTGAGCTATGGCTGACGCAGCATCTCCTCCGTTGCCCTGCCTGATTGTGGGGCTGGGCAATCCGGGGGCTAAGTACGCAGGCACCCGCCACAACATTGGCTTTGAGGTGGTCGATCGGCTGTCTAAAACCTGGGGCATTGCCCTGAAGGAAGAACGCCGCTTTCAAGGGGAGTACGGAGCGGGGTTTGGGCCTCGCCGCGACAAGGTTTATCTGCTCAAGCCCCTCACCTATATGAACCGGTCGGGCCAGTCGATGCGAGCCGTGTTGGACTGGCTAAAGCTAGAGCCTGGCCAGGTCATGGTGGTCTACGACGATATGGACTTGCCGGTGGGGCGGCTGCGGCTGCGGCTGTCGGGCTCGGCGGGGGGGCACAATGGCATGAAGTCGGCCATTGCCCACCTGGGCAGCCAGGACTTTCCTCGGCTGCGGGTTGGCATTGGGGCGGCCAACCGTGCGGGGGATGCCGAAACGGCGGTGGTCTCCCACGTGCTGGGCAATTTCTCTAGGGCTGAGCGTACCGTGATGGATGCGGTGGTAGATACCGCCCTTAGGGCCTTGGATAAGGCCCTAGTCGATGGGGTGGAAAAGGCCATGAGCCTCTACAACAGCGTTGACCTCGGCGGCGATTAGGCCAATCTTTTATCGGTTCTCCTACCGTTCTCCACAGCTGGTCTTCTGCTTTGATTGCCCGACCCAAATACCTGCCCCGCACGGCATTACTGCCTGGTCTAGACCGTCTGCGCCACTACCCAAGCTCCTGGCTGAGGCAAGACTGTCTGGCGGGGGTAACGGTGGCGGCCTATCTGATTCCGCAATGCATGGCCTATGGCGAGCTGGCGGGGGTTGGCCCGGTGCAGGGGCTGTGGGCCATTTTGCCAGCGCTGTTGATCTATACCCTGGTGGGCACGTCGCCGCAGCTGTCGGTGGGGCCAGAGTCTAGCACGGCGGTGATGACGGCGGTGGCGGTGGCGCCTTTGGCGGCCACCTCTGGGACGAGCTACCCGGTGCTGGCCTCGCTGTTGGCCTGTGCGGTCGGCCTGTGGTGCCTGGTGGGCTATGTGGCCCGTCTGGGGTTTTTGGCGGATCTGCTCTCGAAGCCCATTTTGATCGGCTACATGGCGGGGGTGGCGGTGATTATGATTGTGGGCCAGCTCAGCCGGGTGAGCGGGGTGCCGATCGAGGCGGAGTCGGTGACGGGCCGCCTGGTGGATTTTGTGGGCCAGGCCCAGATGGCCCATGGGCCTACGCTGGCGGTGGGTCTGCTGGTGCTGGGGTTTTTGTTTGTGGTGCAGGCGCGGCTGCCACGGTTGCCAGGGCCGCTGCTGGCGGTACTGCTGGCCACAACCGTGGTGGCGCTGCTGGGGCTAGATCAGCGGGGGGTGCAAGTGGTGGGGGCGATTCCGGCGGGGCTGCCCCGGCTGGTGGTGCCACTGGCCTCGTGGCAGGAGGTGGGGCAGATCTTGACGGCGGCGGTGGGCATTGCGATTGTTGGCTACTCTGACAATGTGCTGACCGGGCGGGCGTTGGCGGCGCGCCACCGCCACACCCTCGATGCCAACCAGGAGCTGCTTGCCCTGGGGCTGGCCAATTTGGGGGCCGGGCTGATGCAGGGCTTTCCGGTGAGCAGCAGCGCCAGCCGGGCGGCGATTGGGGACTCGCTGGGCAGCAAGAGTCAGGTGTATTCCCTGGCGGCCTTTGGGGTGGTGATGGGGGTGCTGTTGTTTTTGCGGCCGTTGTTGGCGATGTTTCCCACGGCGGCGCTGGGGGCACTGGTGATTTTTGCGGCTACTAAGCTGGTGGACGTGGCCGAGTTTAGGCGGCTACAGCAGTTTCGTCGGGGCGATTTTGCCTTGGCGCTGGCCACGACGGTGGGGGTGCTGGCGACGGATCTGCTGGTGGGAGTTGCGATCGCAGTTAGTCTCTCTGGGATCGAACTCTTTGCCCGCATCGCTCGGCCCCACGATGCGGTCATGGGCAAGGTTCCCAACGTAGCCGGACTGCACGACATTGCCGACTGGCCAGGGGCCACCACCATTCCAGGGCTGGTGATTTACCGCTACGATGCGCCGCTATTTTTTGCCAATGCCATCGACTTTCAGCGCCGCGCCCTGACGGCGGTTGCCGCCGAGACCGCGCCGGTAGAATGGCTGGTGATCAACACCGAAGCCATCGTGGAAATTGATATCACCGCCGTTGACATGCTGGTTGAGCTGTACGAAACCCTGCGCCAGCAGGGCATCACCCTCGCCCTGGCCCGCGTCAAGCACAGCCTCTACGTCCAGCTTCAGCAGTCGGGTCTGCTAGCGCTCATCGGGGTCGAGCACATCTTTTTTACCCTACCCAGCGCCATCGACGGCTTTCAGCAGCGCCAGTCGTCGCCTCCGGAGAGAGACCTTCCTAGCCAACCGCCCCCCGCAGGGTAAACCTCCAGGGGGCGGGGACCGGCGCTGCTGGCGATCGCCCCTTGGCGAGCCTGCGGGCGATCAATCAGCCCACGGGTTACGCCCTAGGCGGCTACCAACCCGCGGTGGCGCAGCAGTGCCTGGGTGCTGGGCTCACGGCCCCGGAAGGCTTTGAATACCTCCATGGGGTGGCGACTACCGCCCAGGGCCAGCACCGTATCGCGGAAGCGGCGGCCGGTGGCTGCGATCGCCTGCTCGTCGTCGAGGCCCGCTTCCTCAAAGGCGGCAAAGGCATCGGCACTCAGCACCTCAGCCCAGAAATAGCTGTAGTAGCCCGCCGCATACCCCCCCGCAAAGATGTGGGTAAAGGCGCACAGAAACGCATCCTCCGGCAGGGGCTTGAGAATCGACGACTGCTCGGCAATGCGTCGGTTGACGGCGGCAACGGTCTCACCGCTGCCCGGTTGATAGCGGTGGTGCAGCTCAATGTCGGTCCAGCCAAAGCGCACCTGGCGCAAAATAGCGCTGCCGGTCATAAAGGTGCGGGCCGCAATGATTTTCTGGTACAGATCTTCGGGCAGGGGCTCGCCGGTCTCCACGTGGCGGGCCAGGGTGAGCAGCGTATTGCGGTGATAGCACCAGTTTTCCATAAACTGGCTGGGCAGCTCCACGGCATCCCACTCCACGTTGTTGATGCCCGCCGCGCCGGTGTAGTTTACCTGGGTCAGCATGTGCTGCAGGCCGTGGCCAAACTCATGGAACAGGGTTTCCACATCGCGGAAGGTCATCAGGCTGGGTTTGCCGTCCACCGGGGGGGCCTGGTTGCACACCAGGTAGGCTACCGGCAGCCGCACCTGGCCGTTGAGGGTACCGCGGTTGATGCAGTCATCCATCCAGGCCCCGCCGCGCTTTTCTGCCGGGCGGCTGTAGGGGTCGAGGTAGAAGTGGGCGATCGGGTCGCCGCCCCCGTTGAGCACCTGAAAGTAGCGCACATCGGGGTGCCACACCGGCGCGGTGCCGTCGGCGGGGGCAATGGTGATGTCAAAGATGCGGTTGGCCAGGGCAAACAGGCCGTCGAGCACCTGGGGCAGCGGAAAGTAGGGGCGCAGCTCTTCGTCGTTGAGGCCGTACTTCTCTTCGCGAATGCGCTCGGCCCAGAAGGCGGTATCCCAGTGGGTGAGGCTGTCGGCCTCGGTTGCCCCCTTGGTACGGGCAAAGGCCTGGAGCTCGTCGAGCTCTTTGACGGCGGTGTCGTAGCTGGCCACGCGCAGTTCGCCCATCAGCTTGTCGATGGCCTCCACCGAGGGGGCCATCTTGCGGGCCAGGCTGAGTTCGGCGTAGGTGCTGTAGCCCAGCAGGTTGGCCATCTCGTGGCGCAGCTCCAGAATTTTCTCGATGTTGGGGCTGTTGTCGAGGTCGCCGGTGGAGGCGCGGGTGACAAAGGCCCGGTAGAGCTGCTCGCGCAGATCGCGGCGGCGGCTGTGCTGCATGAACGGCCCAAAGCTGGGGTAGTCGAGGGTAATGCGCCAGGGGCCGGCCTCGGGGGTGGCGGCGGCTTCGCCGGCGTCGCGGGCCAGTTGGGCGGCCAGGGCCAGCAGGCTGGGGGGAAGGCCGTCAATCTCGGCGGCGGTGGTGAGGGTGAGGCTAAAGGCCTTGGTGGCATCTAGCACGTTGTTGGAGAATTTGGTGGTGAGCTCGGCCAGGGCCTGCTGAATCTCGTTGAAGCGGTCTTTGGCGGCTCCCTCTAGACCTACCCCCGACAGCTCGGCCTCGCGAATGGACGACTCGACAATCCGCTGTTGGGCGGGGTCAAAGCTGTCCCACTGGTGGCTGGCGCGCAGCTGCTTGAAGGCGTTGTAGAGGGGTTTGCTCTGGCCCAGCTGGGTGGCAAACTGCACCAGGGCGGGCTGCACCTCTTCGTAGGCGGCCCGCAGCTCGGGGCTGTTTTTAACCCCCATCAGGTGGCCCACAATGCCCCAGCTCCAGCCCAGGCGCTCTTCGATGCGGGTGAGGGGCTCGACCAGGCCCTCCCAGGTGGGGGAAACCTGGGCCTCTAGCTGCGCCAGGTCAGCGGCCAGGTCGGCGAGGAGGGTGGTGATACCGGGCACGATGTGGGCGGTCTGAATGCTGTCGAAGGGGGGAAGACCGGTACCAATGAGGAGAGGGTTTTGAACGGTGGTAGCTGTCATAGTCACACAATCAATCGAGGTAGGAGGGTAATGAAAACCAGAAAAGCGAAAGTGCCAAGGCATGGATATCAGGGCGCTTGGCACAGCCTAGGCGGCGATGGGGTTTTAGTAGTAACGATTTTAGACGAAGTCAGTATGAGTTCGATCTACAGTCTATCTCAATTTGCTATTTGCCACACCCTTTAAAGGCCGAGCTGTCCCCTACCATAGCCTGTATTTGAAAACTGATCCGCTTCTCGCAGGGCCCTGAACTGAGGTATGAATGCGAAACAATAGCTCGTTTAAGCGGATTGTCACGGGAATTGTGTTTTTCTCGTTGACGGTGGTGGCGGCGGTGCTGGGCTACATGCTGGCTGGCTGGAACTTTTTAGATGCCATCTACATGGTGGTGATTACGATTTTTGGGGTGGGCTATGGGGAGGTGCAGCCCCTGAACTCGCCGCCGCTGAAGGTGTTCACGATTTTTGTGATCATTGCTGGGGCGCTGTCGGTGGCCTACACCGTGTCGGGGTTTGTGCAGATGATTACTGAGGGGGAAATTCACCGTGCGCTCAACAGTAAACGTATGACCAAAGAGATTGAAGGTCTGGAAAACCACGTGATCATCTGTGGGTTTGGCCGCATTGGCCAGCTGGTGGCCCGCAAGCTGACGCGCGATCGCGAGTCTTTTATCATTGTTGACAGTGACCCGGACCGCATTGCCATGGCCCAGGAGCTGGGCTACCTGATGTACCAGGGCAATGCCACCGACGAAACCGCCCTGGAGGCGGCGGGCATTCACCGGGCTAAGTCGCTGGCTACGGTGCTGCCCAACGATGCCGCCAATGTGTTTATTACGCTGACGGCGCGGGAGATGAACCCGAGCTTGATGATTTTGGCTCGGGGCGAGATGCCCTCCACGGAGAAAAAGCTGCGCCTGGCGGGGGCTAACCACGTGGTGCTGCCCGCCAGCATTAGCGCCCTGCGCATGGCCCACCTGATCAGCCACCCCTCGGCGGTGGATTTTTTGTCGCAGACGGACGGTCACCAGGGGCTGAATGAGTTTTTGGCGGAGCTGGATATTCAGCTCAACGAGCTGGTGATTGAGGCTAGCTCGCCGCTGATTGGCGGCACCATTGGCGACATTGAGGTGAAGGGCCAGGGCTCGTTTATTACGGTGGCGCTGCGCCGGGCCGATGGGGAGGTGATCATTCACCCCAGCCGGGCGACCTACCTGGCCCTGGGCGACTCGATCATTTTGATGGGTCACCAGGGCGATATGCCCAATTTTGCCCAGCAGAATGCGCTCAAGCGGGAGATGCGCTACCGGGGGGCGCGGCTGCGGTAGGGCCAGTCTGTGGCAGGGCTGGGGAACTCCTAGGGGCCGGGAATGGAGACGGTGACGGCTGCGATCGCAACGTACATGTCGTCATTCTTATCGTCGAGTTCGGGTATCGCTCGCCCGGCCACCACCATGCCGCCCTCCTTGAGCACCAGGGTCTTTTGGCCAAAGGGCAGCACCGCCAGCACCTCATCGGGGCGCACCTGATCAGGGAACGGCACCGCCACCTGCACCTCCACCAGCATCTCGTTGGGGTGGCTGAGCCCGGCCACCTCCCACACGCCGGGCAGGGCGTTGTGGGCAATGGCGTTGCGCACCGCCCGCGCCGCCGCCACGGTGGGGTCTTGGCCGTGCTGATCGACCCCCATCCCCATTTCAATGATCAGTCGTCGGTGGGTCATGGTCATTCCTTGCCCAAAGCTGGGCCTAATAGTAGAGGGGAGCTGGGTGTTGCTAATCGCCAGGTTATGAGCATATCAAGGGTTGACGCCCATCTGCCGCCCGCGCTGGCCCGGCTCCCCCAGGCGCTTTTGCGTAGCCCCAGGCTAGGCACTGGCCGGGGGCAAAGGCTACAACGAGTGCATGATTGTCTACCCTTGGTCTGACCCCATGACACCTTCCGTAGAACCCGGCTGCCCGATCACCGACCTGGTCAATCAGTTTATTCAGGCCCGCGCCATCTCCCAGGCCCAGTACCAAAATCTGTCGGCGCTGGTGCTCGCCGACGGCACCGTAGACGAGAGCGAACGCCGCCAGGTCAACCGCCTGTTTGACGCCATTCAGGCGGGGCGAGTGAAAATTGTGGAGTAGGGAAAAATTACCGCCGCTTATTCGGTAATGCGCCCGGTGAGCGGCGAACTGGCAATGGCGGCGCTTTGAATGGGAATCCGCCCGGCCCGGTAGGCCAGGCGGCCCGCCAGGGTAGCCAGACCCATGGCCCGACCCATGGCGACCGGGTCGGCGGCCTTTGCGATCGCAGTGTTGATCAACAGCGCGTCGGCCCCCATTTCCATAGCCTGGGCGGCTTCGCTGGGGGTGCCAATGCCCGCATCGACCACCACCGGCACCGTGGCATTTTCAATGATGATCTGGATGTTGGCGGCGTTGCGAATGCCCTGGCCCGAGCCGATGGGGGAGCCCAACGGCATGACCGTGGCACAGCCCGCCTCCTCTAAACGCTTGGCCAGCAGGGGGTCGGCGTTGATGTAGGGCAGCACCGCAAAGCCCTCCTTGACCAGCTGCTCGGCGGCCTCCAGGGTGCCGATGGGGTCGGGCAGCAGGTACTTGGCGTCGGGAATCACCTCCAGCTTGACGAAGTTGTTGTCTTCCTGACCCAGCAGCTTGGCCATTTCGCGCCCCAGGCGGGCCACGCGAATGGCCTCATCGGCGGTTTGGCAGCCCGCCGTGTTGGGCAGCATCCAAATAGTTGACCAGTCGAGGGCTTCGGCCAGCCCCTGGTGGCCAGGGGCGTTGGTCTGCACCCGCCGCACCGCCACGGTGACAATCTCGCAGCCGCTGGCGGCAATGCTCTGGCGCATGGTCTCAAAGTTGTCGTACTTGCCGCTGCCGGTCATCAGCCGCGACGCAAAGGTGCGCCCGGCAATGGTCAGGGGCGGGTCAGCCGGAGCGGTTTCGACGGGTAGTGCGGGCACAGAATGGGCGAGGGTCATAGCGGGCGGAGTTGAAGGAACAGCGGTCACAGCGGTTGTCGCAGCGGTTGCAGGCGGGCGGTGGAAGCGCCGCCAGGAAAAGGCCTCCAGCCGGGGGTCTACCTGGCCCAGCACCGCCTGGGCCACCAGCTGGGCGGTAATCGGGGTGAGCAAAATGCCGTTGCGGTAGTGGCCGGTGGCCAGGGTGAGGTTGGCGGCGGGGCCAGGGCCCAAAATGGGCCACTCGTCCGGGGTGGCCGGGCGGTAGCCCCACCAGGTTTCGTCGAGGGTAAAGTCGGCCAGCTGAGGTAGAAGTGCGATCGCACATTTCAGCAGCTGGCTTACCCCCCTGGCGGTATTGTGGGGGGCAAAGCCCACCGCCTGGCTGGTAGCCCCCAGCACAATGCGGCCATCCCGGCGGGGCACGATGTAAATGTCTTCGCCAAACAGCACCCGCTGCAGGGGCAGGGTGTGGCCGGGGGGCAGCCGCAGACTGGCCATCTCGCCCTTTACAGGAAACACCGGCAGGGGCAATAGCTCGTGGGCCCAGGCCCCCGTGGCCACCACTACCTGGTCGGCGCTAAAGTCACCCGCCTGGGCCGTGCAAACCCGCTCGATGCGGCCCTGCACCTGGCGCAGGGCGGTGGCCCCGGTGCCCTCATGGAGCGTCACGCCCAGGTCTAGCACCGCCGCCCGCAGCGCCCGCACCAGCAGGCGATTGTCGATCTGTCCTTCCTCCGGGTACCAGTGGGCCCCCTGCACCGAGGCGTCTAGGCCCGGCTGATAGTGGGCCAGGGTAGCGGCGTCGAGCCAGGTCGCCGCGGGGGCAGCGGGGGCGGCGCGACGCGGGGCCAAAATGCCGCAGGGCCAGTAGCCCACCGACTGCCCGGTGATCGCCTCCAGCTTGCTGACCCAGTTGGGGTAGAGAGCTAAGCTTGCCTGGCAGAGATCGAGCATGGGGCCAGGGGGTAACCCTTCGGCCTGGGGGGCCAGCATGCCAGCGGCGGCGTGGCTGGCGGCCTGCTCAAAGTCACGGCTGAGCACGGCCACGCTGGCCCCTTGCTGCCGCAGCTCCAGCGCAATCGCCAGGCCAATCACGCCGCCGCCCACCACCAGGACGTCGCTTCCCTGATTTACCATGTTGTCCAATCCCAGTGCCCAGTGCTCAGTGTTATTTTAAGCCACCTGCGGCCCCGGTCGCCGGGCTCACCACAGGGCCGGAATCGACTCCAGATCGGGGTCGGGGGTCGGGCGCGGCGTTGCACCGGGCTGCACCAGGTCCGGCTGAATGGGGGCGACATCGCCAGTGGCCGGGAAGGTGGTAGCTCCCCCGGCGCGGGGAATCACATTGCCCGCGCCCGCCCCTGCTCCGGCCGCACCGGTGTTGTCGGGAGAAATAATGCTTCGCTGGCCGGGAGGTACCACTTCACCCTGGTTGCCAAAGACGCTATCGCCACCAGCGCGAGTACCTGGATTGCTGCCCACCTGGCTCTGGCGCTGAACCAGCCGCCCTGCCTGCTCGATCGGCAGCGTGCCCAGATCGCCCACCGCCTGGTCGGTGCTGTCGCGCCGGGCGGCTACGCGCCCGCCCTCAGAGTCCGACAGCAGCCGGTTTAAACTTCCGGTCAGCAGCACCACAATGGCCGCCAGTATACCGCCGATCACAAAGCGATTCATGGCTGTCCTCACCCATACTTTTGTCCTATCATCGCGCAGATCTCAAGATTTGGCGCAATGCCCAGAGAGCTAGGCGGGCTGGAGCATGACGACTTCGAGCTGGAGGTCGTCAAAGTCGTCGAGGGAGTCTTGGTCCTCAAAGGAAATCTGATAGCGGTTGCCGTTGGTGTAGCGGGTGCGCTTGATTTTGACCCCGTAGGCATCCCGCCAGGGGCTGCGGGCGCTGAGGCGGTTGTCGCCGTCGAAGTAGTAGGTGAAGAGGTCGGCTTCTCGGGGCATGAGTACCCAGCGGGTGCGGTCGTTGGAGGTGAGTTCCTGGCGCAGTTCCGACTCGGGAGGAAGCTGGTTGATCGGCCGCGGGCCAGCGTTTTCTTGGTAGACCCGCAGCCGCTGGCGAAACAGGGCGTCGCCATTGAGCACGCGGTACCACACCTGATGGGGAACGGTCGCATTGGTGGTGTAGACCGAGTAGGCCGTGGCGGTGGGCATATTCACCACCTCGTACTCGCGCACCAGGCTGCCCAACGGCGGGGTGCCGCCGGTACTCTGCTGGGCCAGGGCCTGCCAGCCCAGGGGGAACACCAGCATTGCCATGGCGCCAATTGCCGCCAACAAACCGTAGACTACGCTGCGCCGTTTCATGCTGTAAGTCGCCAAGAGAGAGTTGCCCACAGAATACCCCAGATATTGGGTTGACCACCTCCGGCAGGTATTGTCCCTCGGTCACCTCTAATGCAGAGCGGCCTGCTGCAGGGCGGCCAGGTCGGCACCGCAGATTTTGGGCAGGTGGCGGGTAATTTTTTCAATCTCCCAGTGCCACCACTGGAGATCGAGCAGGGCCGCGATGGTGGCGGGGTCGAAGCGGTAGCGCAGCAGGGTGGCGGGGTTGCCCCCCACCACGGCGTAGGGTGGCACCGCCTTGGTCACTACCGACTGAGAGGCAATGATTGCCCCATCTCCCACCTGCACGCCGGGCATCAGGGTGGCACCGTAGCCAATCCACACGTCGTTGCCGATCACGGTGTCGCCCTTGTGGGGCCAATCGTCGGGCATGGCCGTTTCCCAGCCCTGGCCAAAGACGGGAAAGGGATAGTTGGTCAACCAGTCGGTGCGGTGGTTGCCGCCATTCATGATGAAGGTGACCTGGGCGGCGATGGAGCAAAACTTGCCAATGATCAGCCGGTCGCCAATGAAGTCGAAGTGGTAGAGCACGTTGCGCTCGAAGGCTTCGGGATGGTCGGGGTCATCGTAGTAGGTGTAGTCGCCCACCAGAATGTTGGGGTTGGTGACGACGGTGTTGAGAAACACCGTGCGGGTGACGCCGGGGATGGGGTAGCGGGTGGAAGGGCTGGGGCCGGAGGGCATGGGAGGGTGACGGGGTGACGGGGTGATGGGGTGATGGGGTGTAGACGCAGAGTGGCTTCCCGTAGGGTGGGGGTGATGGGGCGGCGGGGTAATGGGATCGAGGCTATGTTTCGCCTAAAAACAGGCCGCTTTCGGAGCAGACCCCGGCCAGGGGGCGGTCCCACACATCGCGCGGCAGGGTGGGCAGGCGGGCGTACTCAAACACAATGCCCACGGTGGGAATGTGCTGCCACGGGGCCTGGCTGAGCAGGCGGTCGTAGTAGCCGCCGCCGTAGCCGAGGCGATAGCCGCGCACATCGCAGGCGACGGCGGGCACCAGGATGAGATCGACCAGGGAGAGATCGACCTGGGGTGAACGCGGGTGGGGTTCAATGATGCCGTAGGCACCCTTGCGCAGGGGCCAGCGGCTGTTGGCCGACCAGTAGTGCCACTGGAGCTGCTGTTTATCGAGGCAGCGGGGTAGCCCCCAGTGCTGGTGGTGGGCGGTGAGGGGGCTGAGGTCGGGCTCTTGGCGAAAGCTGGTGTAGGCCAGGACAATGCGGCACTGACGAAAATAGTTCCAGTTGAGCAGGTGAGCGCAGATGCGATCGCTCTTTTGTTTCCACACCTGGGGGGGAATGCTCTGGCGGGCGCTGATCAGACGGCGGCGCAGATCGGACTTGGCCTGATGGTTGAGGTCTGAGGGAGAGGATTGAATCACTAGACTTGGGAACAGCCAATGCAGAACAGAGACGGCACTAGAAGTAAATCAGCAGGTTGAGCCCCGGAATGGTGCGCGATAGCGTCCACAGGAGCAGTGCCGTGTAGAGCAGACCCAGGCCCCATTGATACCACACGAGGGCGGTAATGAGACCCGGCACCTGCTCGTCTCGTAACCGAATGTCATTGAAGCCAAATTTTAGCCAGTTGTTGAGGCTGAAATCGAGGTAGTTGAGCCAGTTCCAGCGGCGGTCGAGCAGTAGGTAGGTGTAGCGATCGCGAAAGAACGGAAACTTGGGAATCACCGGCAGGCGGGCAATCAGCAGGCGCAGCTGGCGCATGCTGCCGTCTTCGACAAAGTAGCTCTGGGTGATCAAGTCGTGGTAGCGGCCCTGCTTGACCACCAGGCCAATCGGCACGGCGGGCACCAGCACCAGCAGCACCAGCAAAAAGACCAGGGTGAGCCGGGGGTAGTCGGCGGCCCGCAGCAGGCTGTTGAGCCCCAGACCCAGCAGGATGCTGCTGCCCCCGGCCAGCCACAGCCCTTCGGCCAGGGGAGGCAAAATGGGGGTGGGCCCACGGCGGCGGCGGTAGCGGTCGATGAACCAAAACATCAGGGCAAAGGTGGGGATGGCCACCAGCCCGAGGCCAAAGGTGAGGCCAAAGCTGGTGCCGTAGCGGCTGAGCACCACCAGCCCCCCCAGCCACAGCCAGCGCAGGGCCAGGGCCAGCCGCGCTGTAATCGAAAAGCTGTCGCGGGCAAAGATGCGATCGCGCACCTTTAAATACGCCGCCAGGTCGATGCCCTCGACGCTGAGCACCCCCTCGGTGCCGATAAACCGCTGCTCCTGGCGCTGCCGCACCACTGCCGCGGCCTGGGTCTCGGTAAAGCCCGCCCGCACCAGGGCCGCCACCGAGGCCGTGTTGAGGTTGGTGCCCAGCAGCAGCTGGCCCCAGGTCTTGAGGCGCAGGCGCTCGGCGGTGTAGGCAATGTAGTTGGCGTCGCTGATCTGCTCCAGGCGGCGAAAGTTGCGCTCCAGGTTGCGCA
>DATIVG010000596.1:0-1696 GCA_035466075.1 Nodosilinea sp.
ATGCGGCCGCAGGGGCCGGGATCGCCAATGCCAGCGCCGATCTGCTGGGAGCGCCAGCGTTTGTTGGCCGGGAGATCGGCCAGGTCGGGGCGGTGCCCTTCGCGGGTGTGGAGAATGGTGTATTGGTGCGATCGCAGCACCTCCAGCACCCGCCGGATGGGCTCGATGGGGGCGCGGGTGAGGGCCAGGTCGTAGCCCATCTTGTCGACATAGCCGCCCACGCCGCAAAAGTCGGTCTGCATATCAATAATGATCAAGGCGGTGTTGTCGGGGCGCAGGTCTCCATCAAAGGGGTAGGGGTAGGGGTCAGCGGCAATGTAACGTTCCACGGCTGGGCTCCTCTGGGGGTGATAGGGGGTAAACGGCTGCGGGCGAACGGCATTGGGTGAACGGTATGGGGTGAATGGCATTGGGCACACCGCGCCGAACGACTGAAACTCTACCAGGGGTAGCACTTGAAGGCCGCGCCTGAATGTTCCGATGCAACAAATCCCCACATCCCGCGGCGGCGATGACTTGCCCCAGCCAGCCTCTACTGGCCCTGGCGGGTAGAGTAGATCTATGCCGTCTATTGCTGCCCCGACCGCCATGCCTATCCTCGCTTTTTTCTTCGGTGGTCTAGTGGCCTTTGGGCTCGGGTTTGGGCTCACCCGGCTGCTGCAAAGGGCCCGGCGACCCCAGCCCGCCGCCGCCGAAGTCGGCCCCCACCCTGAGGTGCCCGCCACCAACCCCTTGCCGCCGACCCCAGACCCCGCCGACCCAGCCCTCGACCGCCAGGTGCGCGATCTGCTGGGCCAGGGCCGCCTGATCGATGCCATCAAGCAGGTGCGCGACACCACCGGCTGGAGCCTGAGTGCCGCCAAAGCCTACGTTGAAGACCGGCTGCCCTAGGGCTCTGCCCGCCCCCTGCACCGACAAATCGCGATAAGCTAGACACGGCCACCTCTGCTTATTCCCAGGCACCCCATGGCACTACGCGGCATCTTCACAGCGCTTTTGATTGCAGGTCTTTGGCTGCTCAGCGGGGCTGGGCTCACGGCCCAGGCGCTCACCCCCATTGAGCTCAGCGATGTCACCTACAGCCCCTGCCCCCCCGAGTATGCCGAGGGCATGGTGGCCGCTGGCTCCATTCAAGAGGCCAAGTGTTTTTTAATCACCGGCAAGGCCATTAACCGCACCGGCAAGCCCGTGCTCGATGTCGATATCTTTGGCCGCATTTTTGACGCCAACGACAACCCGGTCATGCAAAACCGGGGTCGCCTGGGGGGCATTCCCGAGGTGCTGCCGGGCGAGAGCGACTTTGAGCTGCGCATTTCGGTGGCCGCCAGCCAGCCCGAGCCGCTCAAGCTCAAGCAGTTTAAGGCGTCGGGCTTCAGCGCCATGGTGCGCTAGCTCCCTGCGCTGATTTGCTCTAAACGGGCCAAGCGCAGCC
The DNA here is from genome assembly GCA_035466075.1 of Nodosilinea sp. Lineage (GTDB taxonomy): Bacteria > Cyanobacteriota > Cyanobacteriia > Phormidesmidales > Phormidesmidaceae > Nodosilinea. The sequence goes on from DATIVG010000596.1 coordinate 1,433, forward strand.
AGTACCGGGATGGTAGGTGGTGTTCCGGCCCCAAAAAATCTCCCCAGTTCGAGCCCGTTAGGGTGGTTGAACTGGGGGGATTGATTGTTTAGCCGAGGCCCTGGTGCAAGGCCAGGGTCTCGGCAGCTAAAGCACCAATGAAGTGCGAAACCGTGGTCTAGCCTCTGGCCCCGGCCCCGGCCCGACGGGGGGCGGGGGGCGCTTCGCCACTGCGGCGGCGGGGGCGCTGGCGGCGGGGCTTGCCCGGTGCGCTAGAGGCTCCGC
>DATIVG010000597.1:0-2263 GCA_035466075.1 Nodosilinea sp.
GCCTAGGGGCTGTCTTTGCCGTAGGCCTGCCAGGCCAGGTCTACCAACCCGTTGACAATGGCGGCGGCCACCACCGCGCTGCCCTTGCGGCCCTGAATTGAGACGTGGGGCACCAGGGTGTCTTGCAGCCGCGCTTTGAGGGTGGCGGTGTCGATGAACCCGGCGGGGGTCGCCACCACCAGAGCCGGGCGCACCTTTTCGGCCTCGATCAAATCGACCAGGGTGGCCAGGGCCGCCTCGGAGTCTCCAATCACAAAAATGCCCTCGGGGTAGCGTCGGGCCAGGGTTTCTACCCCCCAGGCGGCCTGGCTTTTGCCCTTTTGGGGTCGGGTCAGGGCATCCATGCTGCAATAGACCGGGTTGGCAAAGGTGTGCTGAATGCCGGGGGTAATGCCCACCTGCACCATCGGCACATCCACAATCAGCGTGGTGCGGGCGGCCAGGGCCGCGGCCCCCGACTGGAGGGCCTGGTCAGAAAAGTGGATATGGTTTTGAAAGTCAAAGTCGGCGGTGGCGTAGATGACCCGGCGCACGATTTCGTATTCCGACGGCGAAAAGCTGTGGTCGCCCATCTCGGCATCAATCACTCTCAGGCTCTGGGCGTCGGTCACATGCCATTCCATAGGGAAAGCGGGGTCAGAATTGCTGGGCTCAGTGTAGCCAGGTCTGGGGTGCAAAGCAACTAAACCTTGAGAATAGAGAGCCCCTGGATCCCCATGCCCCCTGGGCAGCCCCCTAGGCGCTGGCGAGGATGGCCGCCACCGCCGCCACCAGCCGCTCCACCTGGGGCAGCTCAATCCAATAGTGGGTGACGGCCCGCAGGCGGCGACCGCTGTACCCGCCGATGTGGAGGCCGTAGTCGGTTTTGAGGGTTTTGATCAGGGTTTCGGGGGTGAGGGCCACCCCCTCGGCCAGGTCAAAAAACACCATGTTGGTCTCCACCTGCCGGGGGTCGATGTCAATGCCGGGGATGGTGGCTAGCCCCTGGGCCAGGGCCTGGGCATGGTCGTGGTCAACCTGGAGGCGCTGGGTCATGGTTTTGAGGGCGATGATGCCCGCTGCCGCCAGCCCGCCTGCCTGGCGCATGCCGCCCCCGAGCAGCTTGCGGTGGCGGCGGGCCTGGTGAATGAAGGCCTGGCTGCCCACCAGCACCGAGCCTACCGGGGCGCACAGCCCCTTGCTAAGGCAGACGCTGACCGAATCGACGTGGGTGGTGATGGCGGTAGGGTCGAGCTGGAGGGCGGTGGCGGCGTTGAAGAGCCGCGCCCCGTCGAGGTGAACCCGGAGATCGTGGGCGGCGGCCAGCGCGGCGATGGCGGCAAAGTAGTCGGGCTCAATGGCAGCGCCGTGGTTGCCGCCGGAGCTGTTTTCGAGCAGCACCAGGCGGCTGCGGGGCCAGTGGGGATCGTCGCCGCGAATGGCGGCCTGGATCTGGCCGATGGCCATGCGGCCCCGGTGGTCGGTGGGCAGCGGCCGGGGGGTGATGCCGCCCAGCACGGCGATGCCCCCGGCCTCCCAGCAGTAGGTGTGGGCGTCGTCGCCGAGGATGGCCTCGTCGCCCCGCTGGGCGTGGGTGAGGGCGGCGATCAGGTTGCCCTGGGTGCCGCTGGTGACAAACAGACCGGCCTCTTTGCCCAGCAGGCTGGCGGCCAGGGTTTCGAGCTCGTTGACGGTGGGGTCTTCGCCGTAGACGTCGTCGCCCAGCTCGGCGGTGGCCATGGCCTCAACCATGGCGGGGGTGGGCCAGGTGACGGTGTCGGAGCGGAAGTCGGTGGAGGGGTGGAGGGTGGCCATAGCTAGCGACTGCTCAAATAGAGAAGATTTCAATCAGAGAATACCTCTATTTATTATGGCCACCCCCAACTGGGCCGCATCCCAGACTGCAGCAGGGTGTTGTTATTTAAGTGGGAGCTTAGATTGACTAGCGAGCGGGCCTAGCATTTCCGCTGCATCAGTGATCGGGATCCCAGTTTCAAAAGTCAGCTTTATACAGACGCTAACAGTAGGTCAGCGGTTCCCTCTTCTAGCAAGCGCTCTACAAGCTTCACTCAGTTGAACCCAGGCCTTAAGAAGTTGTCTCAGCTTCCGGAGGAATAGTTAAGCGAAGGTAAAGAGTGGGTAAAGGCAGGTGGCCGTGGGTCGCCCAGATAATCTGTAGCCGCTCTAAAGTCGTTTAGCCGTGCCTTTGTCGTCCGTCCGAGGTTAGAGAACTTCAACTATGTCAATTGCTACTGAATCTAAATCTATATGGGTCATTGAACCG
>DATIVG010000598.1:0-2422 GCA_035466075.1 Nodosilinea sp.
CATCCTTCACGAACGTAACGCCAGCATCATGGAAGCAGAGCAAACGGCCAACCCGCGCAAAACGCGCCTCTTCTGGTTACCAGCGGCACGGTGAGGGAGTAGGGGAGTGGGGAAGACAGGAGTCTCGTAACTCTCCCTACCCCCTACCCCCTACTCCCTTACTCCCTTACTCCCCTACTCCCCCCTCTTCACCGCCACCAGCGCCCGGTGCCTCGGGTCACTCGCCACCACCACCGTCACCGCAAACCCCGCCGCCTCCAGGGCTGCCTCCAGGTCAAAGGTGTAGTAGTCGTCGCTCCAGGGTTCGGTGCTTTTCATCAGGGTAAACAGCACCGGCGGCAGCGCCTGAATGACCGGCGACTTGGGGTTGTTGTCCACAATGGCCAGGGCCCCGCCCGGTCGCAGCAGTCGCCGCGCCTCGGCAAAAATCGCGCGGGTGGCCGTGCGGGGCAGCTCGTGCACTACAAACTGTAGGGTTACTAAATCAAAAGAGGCGTCAGGAAAGCCGGTGGCCTCGGCAGGGGCATGTACCCACTGGGCGATCTCGCCCTCGGTATCCTGGGCCTGGGCCACCGCCAGCATGTAGGGCGACAGGTCGAGCCCGACGGTGCGCACCGGCTGTTTGGCGGCGTAGTGGCGGTGCAGGCTGAGGGTCGAAATGCCCACCGAGCAGCCCACATCGAGAATGTCGCTGACCTGGGCGGGGCCGTGCTGGTCGAGGACGGCCAGAAAGCTCTGGCGCAGGCGATCCTGGGCCGCCTGCCAGGAGAGATCGTCCTGGGGCCAGATGCGCAGGGCCATGGCGTAGGTGGCGGGGGCGGCCTCAAAGGCGGCCTGCCAGCAGAGGTTGCCCTCGCTGTAGGCGTGGAAGGGCACCTGGTAATAGTCGGGGTAGACCACCGCCGGGTTGGTCAGGGCCGCCAGCCGCTGGCGCATGGCCGGGGTGTCGAGATCGACGCAGATCTGCCGCCAGGGAACGCCCTTTTTTTCGGCGGTTTTAATCATCACCTGGCGGGCCTGGCGCTTCATCAGCGCGTAGAGAGCCGGGGTTTGAATGGCCCGGTTGACGAGCCGCGAGAGCAGATCTTCGCCGGCCCAGTCGGGCTTGAGTTTGGTCGTGGTCATGGTGGCGGGGGCGGTGTCTTGGGTAATGTTCTACCGTAACTGCCTACTGTAGCGGATTGGCAGGCCCTCCCGGAAGCGCCCCCGAAAGCGCCCCCCAGACGCGCCAGTCACACCTCCATGGCCCGCCAAGCCACCAGCGGCCTATGATAGGGCTGTCCAGCTCTAGACAGAAACCACCATGGCGGCACAGGCACAGATTGGCATCATCGGCGGCAGCGGCCTCTACCAGATGGAAGCCCTCACCGACATCGAAGAAATTCGCATCGACACCCCCTTTGGCAACCCCTCCGACGCCATTATTCTCGGCACCCTCGACGGCACCCGGGTCGCCTTTTTGGCCCGCCACGGCCGCGGCCACACCCTGATGCCCACCGAGCTGCCCTTCCGCGCCAACATCTACGCCATGAAATCCCTCGGGGTGGAGTACCTGATCTCCGCCTCCGCAGTCGGGTCGCTGAAGGAGGCTGCCAAGCCCCTGGATATGGTCGTGCCCGACCAGTTCATCGACCGCACCCGCAACCGGGTCAACACCTTCTTTGGCGATGGGCTGGTGGCCCACATCACCTTTGGCGACCCGGTGTGCAGCGCCCTGGCCGGGGTGCTGGCCGATGCCGTCGCCAGCCTTGACCTGCCCGATGTGGACCTGCACCGGGGCGGCACCTACGTCTGCATGGAAGGCCCGGCCTTTTCTACCAAGGCTGAGTCAGAGCTGTACCGCAGCTGGGGCGCTACCATCATCGGCATGACCAACCTGCCTGAGGCCAAGCTGGCCCGCGAGGCCGAGATCGCCTACGCCACTCTGGCCCTGGTCACCGACTACGACTGCTGGCACCCCGACCACGACAGCGTCACCGTGGAAATGGTGATCGGCAACCTGCAAAAGAATGCCGTCAACGCCCAGCGGGTGATTCGCGAAGTGGTCAACCGCATTGCCGCCCACCCGCCCGAGTCGGAGGCCCACTCGGCGCTCAAGTACGCCATCATTACGCCGCTCGATAAGGCTCCGGCGGCGACCCTAGATAAGCTCAACCTGCTGTTGAAGAAGTATCTTCCCTAACCAAGAACCCCGGATTTCTTGAAAAAATCCGGGGGTTTTTAACCTACAGCAGGCGGCCTAAACGGTATCTACACCTGCACGAGGCGCTGCGACGGCGGGGGCGCTTACGCTCTGACTTTTTTGTAGCCGATCGCCTGGGCGGCGTTGCTGTCGGGGCGGTCATAGGCCGCGCGTATCCAGCCTCGCAACCGCTCATGACGCTAGGGCAATTGTAGAATGCCAATCGAGAGCATTCACTCC
>DATIVG010000599.1:0-9910 GCA_035466075.1 Nodosilinea sp.
GAGGGAGCGCTGGATGGCGGCCTCGGTCTCGTTGTCCACCGCCGAGGTCGCCTCGTCGAGCACCAGGATCGGCGGGTCTTTGAGAATGGCGCGGGCGATCGCCAGCCGCTGCCGCTGCCCCCCCGAGAGCTTCTGGCCCCGCTCACCGACCACGGTGTCGTAGCCCTGGGGTAGCTGGGCGATAAACTCGTGGGCCTCCGCCAGCTTGGCGGCGTGGAGAATGTCCTCAAAGGTGGCGTCAAAGCTGCCGTAGGCGATGTTTTCGGCCACGGTGCCCGAAAACAAAAACACATCCTGACTGACCAGGCCAATGCAGCGGCGCAGATCCTGGGGCAGCAGGTCTTGAATCTCCTGCCCGTCGATCAAAATGCGGCCCTGCTGGGGCGCATAAAAACGCAGCAGCAGCTTCACCAGGGTGCTCTTGCCCGAGCCCGTTGCCCCCACCACACCAATGCTCTGCCCGGCGGGAATGTGCAGCGAGAGATGCTTCAGCACCGGCTGGCGGTTGGCGTAGGCAAAACTGACCTGCTCGTAGCGCACGTCCCCTTTCACCTGCTCCACCGGCAGCGGGTTGCGCCCCGGCACCAGCTCAACCGGCTCATCCAGCAGGCCCAGCACCCGGCGCACCGAGGCCATCGCCCGCTGGTATTCATCCATAATTTCGCTCAGCTGGGTAAAGGGCCACAGCAGCCGCTGAATGATAAACACCATAAAACCGTAGGTGCCCGCCGACAGGGTACCATCGGCCACCGCCAAACCACCCAAAAACAACATCAGGGTAAAGCCCACCAAAATCACAATCCGAATCAGCGGAATAAACGCAGCGCTGAGGGCGATCGCCCGACGGTTGCTCTGGCGGTAGGCGTCGCTGTCCTGGGCGACGCGATCGCGCTCGTAGCCCTCCGCCGTAAAGCTCTTGATGGTGGCAATGCCCGACAGGTTGTTGGCCAGTCGCCCGCTGATCAGCCCCGCCTTGTCGCGCACCTCGGCGTAGCGGGGGGCCAGCCGCCGCTGAAAGGCAATCGACCCCCACAGCACAAAGGGAATCGGCAGCATCGCCATCCACGAGACCCCCGGTGCCAAAATCAAGAAGGTGGCCCCCACCCAAATCACGGTGGTAAAAAACCGCAGCAGGTTGTGGGCCCCGGTATTCAAAAACCGCTCCAGCTGGTTGATGTCGTCGTTGAGAATCGACAGCAGGCCGCCGGTGCTGCGGTCTTCAAAGTAGCTGAGATCCTGCGCTTGCAGGTGGCTGTAGGTGTCGAGACGCAGATCGTGCTGTAGGTTTTGGGCCAGGTTGCGCCAGAGCGTGGCGTAGATGTACTCGCTCAGCGACTCCAGACTCCAGATCAAAAACGTCAGCGCCGACAGCACTCCCAGCTGCCCCGCAATGCTGGTGATGCCCACCCGCGCGATCAGCGAGTTTTCGTTGTTGGTGACCACGTCGATGGCGATACCGATCAGGTAGGGCGGTGCCAGGTCAAAGATGGTGTTGAGAATGGAGTTGGCCACGGCCCCCCAAATCTGAGGCCGATAGTTGCGCCCGTAGCGCAACAGCCGCTGCAAGGGGTGTCGCACCAATTGAATACTGGCCATAGATGCCCTAGCTACAAAAGCTCAAGTGTAACCAACCCAATACCACACTTTGAATTTGCAATTTTGGATTTGGCTCGATTCAGAGTGAGCGCCGCTGTAAATTTGTTGGTGGGCGATGCCCACCCTACGACCGAACAAGGCGCTTTATTAAAGCCGTCAACCCGTCAATTTGCAGGACAGACGTTTAAACCGATGATCGATCAGTCCTTTCCGTGAGGTGAAGGACGACGGAACGTCCTTCTCGACGGGGGTCTGGGGCCAGCGAAATGACCCCAGCGGCAGATCTGGCTTGTGATTCCAATTGCCAATTGTGCACTGCCAAGCCTAAAAAATATGACCGGTCCCGTGACCGGTGCATTGCGGCCCGTAGACCTTGGACACAGCCGAGGATAGATTGGGCCGCGGCAGAGCCGCGCCCTTGTCGCTATGCACCTTACAGCACTCGCAGTACACTGGCCACGCTGTGAATTTCTGCGTAGTTCCGCAGCTCATCGAGCGCTGTCTGAAAATTTGCCTCCGTCACCTCGTGGCTGACGATCACGATCTCCGCCCGCGTCTCGTGCTGGCCAATCTGTACAATCGACTCCAAGCTCACCTGGTGACGCCCAAAACAGGTGCCCAGCTTGCCAATCACGCCCGGCGCATCCTCTGCCAGCAGCCGCACGTAAAAGCGGCTGACGATATCGGCCATGGGGCTGACCTTGCAGTAGTGCTGATGACTACAGGCCAGCAGCGGATTGGTGGCTTGGGGTGTGGTCCCTGCCCGCAGGTTCGCCGCCAAATTGAGCAGGTCAGACACCACCGCGCTGGCGGTCGGCCCTTCCCCGGCCCCCGGCCCAAAAAACATCACCTGGCCAATCGGGTCGCCCTCGATCAAAATGGCGTTGTAGACCTCGTTGACCGCGGCCAGCGGGTGGCTCACCGGCACCAGCGTCGGATGTACCCGCAGCTGCAACTGGTCAAGGGCCTGGTCAGCGGTCTCGTCAAAGTCCCCGTCGCGACGTGCGATCGCAAGTAGCTTAATCACAAATCCCAGCCGGTCCGCATAGGCAATATCCGCCGCCGTCACCTGGCGAATCCCCTCGCTGTAGACCTCCGACAGCTTAATGCGGCCCCCAAAGGCCAGCGACGCCAAAATCGCAATCTTGTCCGCCGCATCCAGCCCGTCCACGTCGGCGCTGGGGTCAGCCTCGGCGTAGCCCAACCGCTGGGCATCCGCCAAAATCGCCTCAAAATCACCCCCCTCCCGCTGCATGCGGGTGAGAATGTAGTTGGTGGTGCCGTTGATGATCCCCGTCACCGCCCGGATGCGGTTGACCCCCAGCGCCTGCTTCAGCGGCTGAATCACCGGAATTCCCCCCGCCACCGCCGCCTCCAGCAGCACGTAGACCCCCGCCTCATTGGCCGCCGTAAAAATCTCGTCCCCAAAGCGGGCAATCACCGCCTTGTTGGCCGTCACCACATGCTTGCCCTGGGCAATAGCCTTGAGAATCAGCGATCGGGCCGGCTCCAGCCCCCCCATCACCTCCACCACCACATCGATCGACGGGTCGCCCACCAACCCCTCCAGATCGGTGGTCATCACGCCGGGGTCCAGCGCCACCGCCCGCGGCTTATCGAGGCTGCGCACCCCCACCCGAGCCAGCTCTATCTGCCCCACCAGGGGGTGGCGATGGGCCGGGTCTAGCAAAATCTTGGCCGTCCCCGACCCCACCGTTCCCAGCCCCAGCAAACCGACACGCATAACCAATGGCCTGACTTCCTTAACTGCGATCGCTATGCCCAATTGTAGAGGGATAGTTGTCCTCTCTGAAAACCCAAACCTCAGGCAAAAAAGAAGGGCCTACAAGGCCCTTCTTTTTTGCCTAGGCAATCACCTAGTAGGTTTCCACGTGCCAGCGATGGGCTTTCTTCATCTGCTTGCGGAACTCAACCCAGTCCACCCCGTGCTTGGTGGCGGCGACGGCCATCCCCTCATCAATACCGTCTTCCATCCCCTTCAGGCCGCACATGTAGGTGTGGGTGTTGGGCTTCTGCATCAGCTCCCACAGCTCGTCGGCATGCTCAGCCACCCGGTGCTGAATGTACATGCGGCCACCCTCAGCATTTTGCTGCTCGCGGCTAATGGCGTAGGTGAGCTTAAAGTTCTCAGGATATTGATCCTGAATCTGCTCCAGCTCCTCCTTGTAGAGAATGTTGGGAGTGTAGGGCACCCCAAAGATCAGCCAGGCCATACCCTTGAACTGGTAGTCAGGGTTCTTCGCCCGCTCGGCCTCCTTAAACATGCGCCACAGGTAAGCGCGGAAGGGGGCAATACCCGTACCCGTCGCCAGCATGATGATCGTGGCTTCGGGGTCGTCGGGCAGCAGCATTTCCTTGCCCACCGGGCCGGTGATCTTCACCTCAGCCCCCGGCTCAATGCCGCACAGGTAGGTCGAGCAGGTGCCGTAGACCGTTTCCCCCGACTCCGGGTGCTTGTACTCCAGCTGGCGCACGCAGAGCGACACGGTCTTGTCATCCATGTGATCGCCGTGGCGAGTCGAGGCAATGGAGTAGAGGCGCAGTTTGTGGGGCTTGCCCTTCTCATCGGTACCGGCAGGAATAATGCCAATGCTCTGGCCTTCCACGTAGTGCAGGTTGCCCTCCGAAAGGTCGAAGGTGATGTGCTGCACCAGGCCAGAGCCACCCTCTTGTACTAGGGGCTCGTTCGACAGCACCTTGCCGAGGTAGGGGCTGTTGGGCTTGTAGAGGTTAACAGGCACGCTAGCAGCGGCCTTGGGCGCGGCTTGAGTCATGGGCTTTTTCTTGGTTTGGGTGGGCGCGGTCGCCGCTGGGGCAGCAGCTTCGACGGGCGCAACCACAGGTGCAGTGATCGGCGTGGGCTCCGCATTGCTGGCCGTACCCACCTCTTCGATGGGCCGAATGCTCACAATCTTGCCGCCCAGGCGGGTGATGCGCTGCATTTCCTGGTTCATACGGGTGTAGGGTACCGTGATGAACACACTGCCACTCTTGCGAATGGGGCTGGTCATCTTATCGGTTTCTGTGTTTTGGCGCAGACCCTGCACTTCGTATAAAAACAAACGGCTTCCAGCCACAGTACTGGCGTTGCCGCCGCTCACACTTGGATTGTACATATCTAAAATTCAGTGACTCTCTAGACCCAACTAAGTGCGACGGAGGCACACCGTCATGACCCGTCGCATGGCTTCTAATGATCTGGCCAGACAGCCCTAGGGCTGATTGAGCAGCAGCAGCACTAGAAATACTTGTAGCTTAGGTTATCACTGTAAGACGATGTAATGCCGGAGGCGCACCGAGGCCGCAGACCAAAAACCTGCCCCTCAGACCGCTCCTCTGCCAATGCCCCAGCGAATAATTGCACTCTAGTCATATCCTGAGGGAAAGACTGTGTTCTTGGCGGCATCGAGCGTTAAGTTAATCTAAAATCTATCCCCGCGCTGCCCCGATCCCACGCCAAAAACTGTTGTGAAGGATACTGCCTTCTGATACGATTAGTCTAATTGCGGTAGAAATACTTATCTTCTTGAGTCAAACGGTGCCTGAGGCTGTTTGATGGGCCATTGTTTTAGGCCTAGGAAGCGAGTAGCCACAGTCGACGCTTGGGCTGAAGAGCACTTAACTTCAGTCAGGCAACCAGCGGCGTTCAGAGTGCCAGGGAAGGTCAAGGGTATTTCCCGACGCCAGGGCATTTTGGGCTTGCAGGCCCGACCTTCGCAAGTTTTCTACCTCCTGGGCCACTGGAGTCAGCGGCTTTGAGGTGTTGGGCTGGAATGTTTGGGGCAGCTGGGCGGCCTGGCCAGGGTTTGTCCAAAATTGCTCCCGGTGCGTTGCAGTGCGGGATTCTATTTTATAGAAGGTTGTTTAGAGGAAGCTTATGATCAGCAAGCCAGACAAGGTAGTTCTCATTGGTGTCGCCGGCGACTCTGGGTGTGGCAAATCGACCTTTCTACGCCGCCTGAGCGATTTGTTCGGCGCTGAACTCATGACCGTCATCTGCCTGGATGACTACCACAGCCTCGACCGCAAGCAGCGCAAGGCAGCCGGGGTGACCGCCCTCGACCCCAAGGCCAACAACTTTGATCTGATGTACGAGCAGATCAAGGCTCTCAAAGAGGGCAAGAGCATCGACAAGCCCATCTACAACCACGAGACTGGCGAACTCGATCCTCCCGAGCGCGTTGACCCCAACCGCATCATCGTCATTGAAGGTCTGCACCCCCTCTACGACGAGCGAGTGCGCGATCTGATTGACTTCAGCGTTTACCTCGACATCAGCGACGAGGTCAAAATTGCCTGGAAGATCCAGCGGGACATGGCCGAGCGCGGCCACACCTACGAAGACGTGCTGGCCTCCATCAATGCCCGTCGCCCCGACTTTGAAGCCTACATCGACATTCAGAAGCAGTACGCCGATGTGGTGATTCAAATTCTGCCCACCCAGCTGATTCCCAACGACGAGGAGAAGAAGGTGCTGCGGGTGCGCCTCATGCAGCGGGAAGGGATCGAAGGGTTCGACCCGGTCTACCTGTTTGACGAAGGCTCTACCATCGACTGGATTCCCTGCGGGCGCAAGCTCACCTGTTCGTACCCCGGCATTCGCATGCACTATGGCCCTGACTCCTACTACGGCCATGAGGTCTCAGTGCTGGAGGTAGACGGCCAGTTTGATCGCCTGGAAGAGCTGATCTACATCGAGAGCCACCTGAGCAACACCTCAACTAAGTACTACGGCGAGATGACTGAGCTGCTGCTCAAGCACCGCGAGTACCCTGGTTCGACCAACGGCAGTGGCCTGTTCCAGGTGCTGGTGGGTCTGAAGATGCGCGCCACCTATGAGCGCCTGATGGCTGCCGACCGCGAAGTGGCGGCCACCGCCTAGGGCTGCTAGATCCATCTGCATGGCTTAATTGTCTGGCTTAATAGGGAGAGGATGATCGGCTCGATATCCTCTCCTTTTTTATTTGCCATGATGGAACTCACCACCCCGGCCCTGCTGTTTCCGGCCATTTCACTGCTGCTGCTGGCCTACACCAACCGTTTTTTGGTGCTGGCCCAGCTGATTCGCCAGCTGCACAGTGCGGAGCGCGACTACTTCCAGTCGATGGTGCAGCGCCAGATTGCTAACCTGCGCCAGCGCATTGCCCTGATTCGCCTGATGCAGGCCCTGGGGGTGTCGAGCTTTATTGTCTGCACGCTGTCGATGCTGGGGCTGTTTGTGGCGCAGCAGCAGGTGGCGGAGGTGCTGTTTGGCCTCAGCCTGCTGCTGCTGGTGGCCTCGCTGCTGACCTCGCTCTACGAGATTGCGATTAGCACCAAGGCCATTGAGGCGGAGCTGGCGGATATCGACGCTAAATGCCGCGCCCCCCGAGGCTGAGGGCGCTTTGATTGACGGCTGATTCAGCACGGCCTCGGAACCGATCTCGAGATCGATCTCAGGGACAATTTACTGGGCCGTGAGGGTGATGGTCTGGTTGGGCTCAATGACCACCACGCGCTGGGCGGTGACGTTGCCGAGGATGGCTCCGGCGGCGGCCCCGCCGACGACGCTACCGATGGAGATGCGATCGCCGAAGATGCCGCCGAGGGCAGCGCCGCCCGCCGCCCCGATGCCAGCATCGGTCAAGATCGCGCCGGTGGAGGTTTCCCTGGGGTCTTTGATGTCGCGCAGCAGCTCGGAGGCGGCATTGACGGCGTAGACCTGGTTGCCGACTTCAACGGCGGTGGCCACGTAGCGCACGCCGCCCTCGGCGGGCTCAAACCGGCCGCGCACCACTGAACCGGCGGGGATGCTGCGGCCGTTGAGGTTGGTGGCAGCGCCGACTTGCAGCGATTGCTCAACGGAGACGTTGGTGTTGAGGTAGAGGGTTTCGCTGTTGGCGGTGACCACCTGAATGGGGGATGAGGCGAACAGCTGGGCCTGGGCAATGGGTGACTGAACGAGCCCGGCCACGGGCGCTAGGGTAAAGGCCAAAGCCGCTAGGGTTGCTTTCATGACAATCTCCGGGGGTGCTTGAGGGGGAGGGGGTGCGTATCCTCAACGATACGACCAATTGACAATATGACGGGGGTGAAGCTAGCTGGGGCGGCGGTGGGTGGCGGGCCTGGCCAAGAGGAAGGGTGCGATCGCACCCTTCCTCTTACCGCCCCAAAAAACTAACCGCCCCAAAAAACTAACGCTAAACAAGCTGGGTTAGAAGACGGCCCGCGGTTTAGGATGTTCCTTTAGCGTAACTAACCCTGGGGCTACTCACCAATGGAATCCACCGCTGAGTATACCTGCGCTTTTTGTGGCGAGCCCAACGCCACCTTTGTCGATCTGTCGGCGGGGCTGAGCCAGAGCTATATCGAAGACTGCCAGGTGTGCTGCCGCCCCAATCAGCTCTACATTACGGTGGACGATGTGTCCCTAGATATCGAGATTGCCTCCGACTATGTGGAGTGACCGGCCCGGCGCTTCCCCGCCCCGGGTTAACCCGCTCAAATCATCGGGCCCGCCGCTGGCTTGAGGCACAAAAAACCCCGCCGGGGGCGGGGTCAACCGTGTGGCTGCTGAATCTGATCGGGCAGTCGCTAGAAGACGAGCTGCGCCTGCATGTTGAAGATGACGATGTCAGGGTTGGTGCTGAAGTTGTTAGGCTCCATGATCCAGTAGACGGAGGGCATGAGGGCAATGTTTCGGTTGAGCGGGTAGCGGTAGACAAACTCCAGCTCCTGCTGGCGGCCCCCATTGCCACCCCCCGACACCAAAAACTGTCGCCCGCTGACCACGCTAAAGGGCACCAGGTAGGAAACCGTGGCCTGGGCCCCTTCTTTGAACAGGTTGGGGAAGGCTAAGCCCACCTGAAAGGCCTGGGCATCGATGCCGCCCAGCGCCGCCCGAGTCACCGCCGAGGTGAGATCGACACTGCCGTAGCTGTAGCGGCCAAACAGCCCCAGCCAGGGCAGCGGCGTCCAATCGACGTTGACCAGGAAGGTGTCGGCGGGGGCGTTGGTCAGGCCACCGCCAAAGCCGTCGTCGGCCAGGCCGTAGATCGGCTCGCCAAAGGCGCCGCCAATGCGGCCGCTGCTGTCGGGCATCAGGTTGGAGCGGGTGTAGAGAAAGCGCAGGTTGAGGTTGTCAAAGGGCCGTAGACCAATCTGGCCGGTGAGGGTGCTGGTGCCCCCAAACAGCCCGCGGCTGGGGTCGCCGGGGGCCTTGGCACCACCGATAAATTCGGTGTTTTCGGCCAGGTAGCCGACGCGCAGGTCGAGCCAGTCGGCGACGTTCCAAACTGCGATCGCACCCGTTCCTCGGTCAACGGCATTGACCTGGGTGCTGCCGCTGGAGTTAAAGCTGTTGGCCCCGGTCAAAAAGAAGGTGTAGCGATTGTTGTCAAAGTAGCTGTACCAGTTGATCCGCGGGCCCACATCGATAGTGATATTTTTACCCACCGGAAACGCGTAGCTCAGCTCTCGAATAAAGATGCTGTAGTCGCGCCCGGCGGGCACCCCGGTCTGAAACTGAATGGGCGTCCCAAAGGTGTTAAACAGCCCCGCCGAGGCAAAGAAGTTGCCAGCGGCAGTGCCGCTGCCGGTAACCAGCTGAAGCTTGAGCCGATCGGCCCCGCTAAAGGAGGTATCGAGGTTGAGCCACAGGTAGTTGCCCACGTTGACCGACGGGTTGCCGGTGATCGTGCGGGTTGCCGGTGCGCCCCCCATGCCGCGCAGGCCGGTCTCAGCCAAAACATTGCCCCCCGAGAAGCCGCCGCCCAGGTTGGCAAACACCTGGCCCCGCAGCTTGGTCATGGTGGCAAACTGCTGGGCCGCCAGCTCAGCGGTCTCAGCTTCGAGCAGATCGGCCCGGCTGCCCAGGGTGAGCAGCTCCGCCGCAAACTCCTCCTGCAGGCGGCGCAGGGCGGCCAGCTCTTCCTCAGAGATGCCCGCCACCGACGCGGTCGCCACCACATCTAGACAGGCATTGAGACCAGCGGCAAACTCAAAGCGGGTGAGGGGGCGCTGGCCGCGAAAGGTGCTGTCGGGGTAGCCCTCAATGCAGCCGTAGTTTTCCACCAGGTTGCTGAGCGCCTGAAACGCCCAGTCAGAGGGCAGCACATCGGTGAAGTCGGTCACCCGCGTCACCTGGGCCAGGCCATCCGCCGTCTCCGGCTGCACCGCCGCGTCACTGTCCAGGGCCGCCTCCAAATCGCTAAACCGCAGGGTGGGAACGGCGGTGGCAGCGGGCTCCCCAGCGGCCCCGGCCAGCTCCTGGCTGACCAAAACCGGATCGGCGGGCGCACTGGGGGTGAGAGGA
>DATIVG010000600.1:0-19699 GCA_035466075.1 Nodosilinea sp.
AGGAGGGGAAAGGTGAGGTAGCGAGGGAAGGTGGGGAAGCCAAGGGGGGCGGGGTGGCGAGTAATGGAGTAGCGGGTGATGGAGTGGGGAATGGGAATGGTAAGGCCGGTGCTTTCCCGACCACCTACCTATCTCCTTCGCCATCTGACTCTCTCGCCGCCTCGACCCCGTCATCACCCCATCACCCCATCACCCCATCACCGGCCGCCGCGTCGGAAATCTGCTTTGACCAGGTCACCTTTGGCTACAAGGCCGATGAGTACGTGCTCAAAAACCTGACCTTTACCATCCGACCCGGTGAAAAGGTGGCGCTGGTGGGGCCGACAGGGGCGGGTAAGAGCTCGATTATTCGGCTGCTGTGTCGCCTCTACGACATTAACCAGGGGGCGATCTTGCTGGATGGGGTGGATATTCGCAATTTGCCCCAGGCGGAGCTGCGGCGGCGGATGGCGGTGATTTTGCAGGATGGGTTTTTGTTTGCCGGGGATGTGAAGAGCAACATCACCCTGGGGGAGGAGTATCCCCTGGAGGCGGTGGTGGAGGCGGCGCGGAAGACCAACATTCACGCCCTGATCGAGCAGCTGCCCCAGGGCTATGACACGGAGCTGCGGGAGCGGGGGACGAATCTGTCGGGAGGGCAGAAGCAGCTGCTGGCCTTTGCTCGCGCGGCGATTCGCAATCCGGGAATTTTGGTGCTAGATGAGGCGACGGCCAACCTGGATGTGGGCACGGAGGCGATGATTCAGGAGGCGCTGGAGCGGCTGCTGGAGGGGCGGACGGCGATTATCATTGCCCACCGGCTCTCGACGATTCGCAATGTTGATCGCATTTTGGTGCTCAAGCGCGGCGAGCTGGTGGAGCAGGGCAGCCACGAGGAGCTGCTGGCCCAGGAGGGGCTGTACTCCAGCCTGTACCGCTTGCAGCGGCTGGGGGTGTAGGGGCTGGGCCGGGTTAGGGCTGGGTTAAGGATCGGCCTGGGGCGGGCGGGACCCGCCTACAATGGGGCCCAAGATGCTAGACGCTGACCTCTCTCCCTCTCCCCTCGACCCCCCGCCTGCCAACGACGGGTTTTTGGTGTGCGGGTTAGGCAGCCTGGGCCAAAACTGTGTGGCTAACCTGAAGAGCTTCGGGGTGCCGGTGCATGCCATTAACACCACGCTGCCCGACCAGTGGGAGGTGCCGCGGCTGCGGGAGCAGATCGATCGGCTGGTGATCGGCGACTGCCGCCGGGCGGAGGTGCTGGAGCAGGCGGGCATTCGCCACTGTCGGGCGGTGCTGCTGGTGACCCAGGATGAGCGGGTGAACCTGGAGGCGGCGCTGACGGCGCGGGTGATCAACCCGAAGGTGCGGCTGGTGATGCGCTCGGATAAGCAGAACCTGAATGAGCTGATGGGCCAGCAGCTGGACAATTTTGTCGCCTTGGAGCCGACCCAGCTGGCGGCACCGGCGTTTGCCCTGGGGGCTTTTGGGGAGGAGCTGGTGGGCTACTTTAGCCTGGATGGCCACCGGTTTCAGGTGGTGAAGCAGCGGGTGGAGCCGGGGCAGGGCTGGTGCGATCGCAGGCAGCTCCACGAGCTCGACACTCCCCACCGTCGAGTGCTGGGCCACCGCCCGGCCGTCCCTGATCCAGCGGCTACCCCCAGCCCTTCTAGCCTGTTTTTTACCTGGCAGCCCGACCGGGTGCTGCGGGCCGGCGACGAGGTGGTGCTAATTGAGAGCGATGTCCGGCTGCGCACCCTCAACAGCCACAACCCCCCGCCCATCCGCTGGGAGAGGCTGAACCGAGCCCGCCTGACCCTGGCCCGCCTGCGCCACTGGCCCACCCTGCGGCAGGCTCTGCTCAACCTCTGGCAGGCCAGTTCTGAGCGCCAGCTGCGGCGGGTGGCCATCCTCTGCGGCATCACCGTAGTGGCCCTCTGCCTGGTAGGCACCCTGCTGTTGGACATCAATTCGCCCGCCGACATCTCCATATTTCAGGCGTTTTTGTACACCTTTATCACCCTGTTTGGGGGCTATGGCGATGTGTACGCCGCCCTGGCTGAGTTTAACCACCCCCGTCTGCTGCAACTGTTTGGGGTGCTGCTTACCGTAGCTGGGGCCGCCTTTGTGGGGGTGCTCTACGCACTGCTCACCGAAAAGCTGCTGTCGCTGCGGTTTGAGTTTATGGAGCGCCGCCCGCCGGTGCCCGAAAGAGACCATGTGGTGGTGATCTGGCTCGGGCGTGTGGGCCGCCAGGTGCTGGCCACCCTGCAAGAGCTCAATCAGCCGGTGGTGGGCATTTCACCCCAGCCCCTCGACACCGACGTGCTGCCTAAAATTCCGCTGCTGGCGGGAGAGGTGAGCGCCGCCCTCAATAAGGCTCACCTGGCCACGGCCAAGAGCGTGGTGGCGGTCAGCGAAGACGAAATTCAAAACCTGGAGGTGGGGCTGCTGGCCCACCGACTCAACCCCCACTGTCGCGCCATCATTCGCACCTACGACCAGCAGTTTACCGACCGGGTCGCCACGATTTTTCCCTTTGCCCGGGTGCTGTGCGCCTCGGCCATTTCGGCAGAAGCCTTCTCGGGAGCGGCCTTTGGAGAACAGGTAATTGGCCTGTTTCGGCTCTTAGAGCAGACGGTGCTGGTCACCCAGTACCAGATTGAAGCGCAGGACACCCTGGCCCAGCTGCTGCTGTCGGAGGTGGCCTACGGCTACGGGGTAGTGCCCCTCTGGCACCAGCGCCCCGACCGACCGGGCAAGGTCATGCCCTCCGACGATACCCGCCTCGAAACCGGCGATCGGTTGGTGGTGCTGGCCACCATTGGCGGTCTGCGCCGCATTGAGCAGCGCCGCCTGGCCTCACCCACCTGGAAAATTCACCTGGAAAAGGCCCTCACGGCCGATGCCCTGTTTGACGGGGCCGCCGAAATCGCCCGCAGCTCCGGTTGCCGCCTGAGAGAAGCCCGAGAGCTGATGGCTGCCCTGCCCCGCACCCTGCCCCACCCCCTCTACCACCACCAGGCCCTGCGGCTGGCGCGGCTGCTCAGCCGCGCCCAGGTCAGAGCCCAGGTGGTGCCGCCCGCCCCGCCCCCAGGGGAACGTCAGAACTTGAGAAATCCCTAAGTTTTTGGGCCGGGGCCGGGGCCTTTGCGATAGAGTTTGCCCAGGGCCCACTAGCAGTAGAAGCGGCCGCAGAAATTGCAGCAGGATATGACGATGGTGAAGCAGCGCTGGGGGCGATGGCCCGCAATCAAGATCATGCTGTGGCTGGGGGGGCTGGGCAGCGTAATGCCCCTGGCGCTGCCGGTGCTGGCCCTGGTCGAATCGGTGGGGGCCCAGGGCATTGACGCCCGGCGGCTCCATGGTGAACCCTTTGGGCTGACCGGCGACAAAATTGCCATTGGCCAGGTGGAGATTGGCCGCCCCAGCCAGTTTGGCCTCGACAAGGTGGCTAGCGAAACCCTGCCGGTGGTGGTGCGACGGGTGCTGCTGCTCGACAACGGCGCGGCCGCCGACGAATTTGTTGACGGCCATGCCACCAATGTCGCCAGCGTCATGATCAGCCGAGATAAGCAGCACACCGGGGTCGCCCCCGACGCCCTGCTCTACTCGGGGGCGGTGGGCCGCCTGGAGGAGGGCACCGCCCAGCCGGAGGAATGCCTGGCCTCCCAGGCGGTGGCGCTGCAAAACAGCGGTGACGTGCGGGCGATTAATTTTAGCTTTGGTGAGCCGCTCAGCCGCGACCCCCGCCCCAATGCCGTTCTGGACGGCAACGCCCTGCTGACCCAGTGCATTGACTGGTCGTCGCGGGTGCATGGCACGCTGTACGTGATTGCGGGCAACCAGGGGCGGGGGGGCATTCCCATTCCCACCGACAATTTCAACGGCATCAATGTGGCCTATTCGCGCCAGATCAATGGCGAATTTAACAAAATTGACTACTCCAACCTGGGCAGCGAGCCCACGGTGCAGCCCCGGCGGGGGCTGGCCCCGGAAACCAATGTTGGCCCCCGCCGCTCGATTGGTCTGGTGGCGCCGGGCAGCAATATTGCCCTGATTGACCCCGACGGGCGGCTGACCACCTCCAGCGGTACCAGTTTTGCTTCGCCCCACGTGGCGGGCACTGTGGCGCTGCTGCAACAGCTGGTGGATCGTCAGCTGCGCACGGGGGCCGCCAACGCCTCCCTGGCCGGGCGTCACCCGATGGTGATGAAGGCGGTGCTGCTCAACTCCGCCGACAAGCTCAAGGACAGCGGTGACGGCCTGCGCCTGGGCATGACCCGCACCCTGGTGGACAGCGGCAACCGGTCGTGGCTGGAGTCAGATGCCTACCGCGATCGCACCCTCCCCCTGCACAAAGATCTCGGCACCGGCCACCTCAATGCCTACCGCGCCTATCAGCAACTGTTGCCCGGTGCCTATGGCCCCGACCAGGCCGTCCCCGCCGTGGGCTGGAACCTGGCGGAGCTGCCTGCTCCAGCGGCAGGCCCCGCCACAGTGCACGACTACCTGCTGGAGGCCCCCTTGCAGGCGGGCAGCTTTGTGTCGGCCACCCTGGCCTGGGAACGCCTGGTGGAGCTGGTGGACAGCAACGGCAACGGCCTCTACGACCTGGGCGAAGGCTTCACCGACCAGGGGCTCAACAACCTGGATGTCTACCTGATGCCCGCCGCCGAAGACGACATTGCCAACAGCCTGGGGGCTTCGGTGAGTGAGGTAGACAGCGTTGAACACATTTTTTATCAAATTCCGGAAACCGGACGGTACAAACTGAGAGTTATCTATCAGCAGCAGGCCCACGCCGCCCCCACCCAGCCCTACGCCCTGGCCTGGTGGTCGGTGCCTGCGCCCTAGGCCCCGTTTTTCTGGAGACATGCCCAGTGGTAGACTACGCCGTTGCCCTCAAATGCGCCCGCCTCTGCCAGGAAATTTACCGCGACTTTAGCGGGCTGCGATTTTCGGCCTACCCCGATATCGAGCCCGTCTTTGTCGAAAGCCAGGACAACAGCTTTACCGATACCCAGGTGGCGGTGCTCAACCAGCTGACCAGCGATCGCCTGTACATTGTCTTTCGCGGCTCCGACAAGTCGATCGACTGGATCAACAACTTTCAGTTTCGTCAGCAAATTTACCCCTACGGCGACGGCAACACCGACGTGCAGTTTCACCGGGGGTTTATGATGGCCTACTTTGCCGTACGCCAGGGCCTGCTCGACGCCATGGATAAGTTTGAGGGCCAGCAGGTGACGGTCACCGGCCACAGTCTGGGCGGGGCCCTGGCCACCATTGCCGCCCTCGACTTGCAGTACAACCTGGGCGCCAAGCACAACCTCACCTTTGAGGTGCACACCTTTGGCGCGCCGCGGGTGGGCAACCGGGCCATGGTGGACTCGTACAACGGTCGGCTGCCCAACAGCTACCGGTTTGTCTACGGCTGGGACCTGATTCCCAGCGTGCCCCGCACCTGGCAGGGCTTTGAGCATGTGAATACCGCCGTGCAGCTGGGCTCGCGGTGGAGCTGGCAGGTGATCAGCCGGGGCTTCAGCGACCACGCCATTGATGCGTATATTACGGGCATAGAAGCACAACTCAAGGCCGCTTAAACGCCGCTTAGACCCAAGGGGCCCAGGGCGGTCGGAGCCGCTATCGGGCGGCCCATCCCGCGGGATGGGCCGCCCGATAGCCAACCTCTACTGACCAGCTCTACAGGCTATTGGTAACGCCGGTTTCGGCCTGGGTGGGGGGAGCGGTGACGGTGGTGTAGCCCATCTGGGTGGCGGCCTCCCGCAGCAGCGAGATCTGCGCCTCAAAGTCTACCGCTTTGATATCGGCCAGAATTTTTTTGAGGGCATCGGCACCCTGGTAGTCGCGGGGCATGCCGACAATGCGGTCGCCCATGGCCTCGGCCCAGCCGTACCACACCAGCAGCTGGTTGTTGGCCCCCAGGGCCCCGTAGTGCTCGGAGATGTCGGTGCGATCGCGCCTCACCACACTGCGCATGGCCTCCAGCTGCTCCTCCTCCGACAGGTCGTAGAGTCCAGCAATCAAAGGCTCAGCCAGCTCTGCATCAGCGGCATCGGGGGCCGCAGGGGTCACCGACCCACCCATCGCTTCATAGATGTAGTAGAGCAGCGCCAGCTTGTCATCGACGGAGAGACTGGCATAGCGCTGAAACAGCGAATCGGTAGATTGCTGAGTAATTTGAGTAGTTTGAGTTTCAGAAGCCATATTGCCGTCCAAGGTTCAACGGCTTCACCTTAGATGACCCAGCGACGGCGGGTATCGCCTACGGGGGGGAGATGGACTGGGCCCCAGGGTAGAGAGGCTGTCCCTGGCCGCTAGACAACCGACGGCAGGGCAGCCGCAAAGCTGTGCACCAGCTTGGCCTGGAGATAGACGGTCTGCTGGGGCTCCAGACCCAGGTCATGGTACTGCTCGCGGTTGATGTGGGCGGTAATCGGGTGGCCATTGTCGAGGGCAAGCTCCACCCGAATTGTCCAGCCCAGGTGAATGATGTGGTTCACGGTGGCAGCTACGCTGCCATCGCGGTGGTCGGTGAAGATCTCGATGTCGTGGGGCCGCAAAAACACCTCCCCATAGCTGTGGGCGTCGCGGTGGAGCGGCTTCCAGGTGCTATCGGGCGACAGCACGTTTACCGCGCCGATAAAGCTCATCACAAAGGGAGTGGCCGGGTTTTCGTAGATCTCAGCGGGAGATCCCACCTGCTCCACTCGCCCCTGGCTCATCACCACAATTTCGTCGGCAATTTCCATCGCCTCCTCCTGGTCGTGGGTGACAAAGACGGTGGTGACATGCACATCGTTGTGGAGGCGGCGCAGCCAGTCGCGCAGGTCTTTACGCACCTTGGCATCGAGGGCACCAAAGGGCTCGTCGAGCAGCAGCACCTGGGGCTCAACGGCGAGGGCCCGCGCCAGAGCCACGCGCTGCCGCTGGCCGCCCGACAGCTGAGAGGGGTAGCGATCGCCCAACCCCTCTAACTGCACCAGATCAAGCAGCGTATCAACCCGATGCTTGATGCGCGCTGGGGGCCACTTTTGCAGCTCCAGGGCAAAGGCCACGTTCCTGCGCACGGTGAGGTGCTTAAACAGCGCGTAGTGCTGAAACACAAAACCCACCTGACGATCCTGCACGGTCTTGTAGGTGGCGTCTTGGGCCGAAATGTAGATTCTGCCGGTATCGGCCTGCTCCAAACCGGCAATTACCCGCAGCAGAGTCGATTTCCCCGACCCCGACGGCCCCAGGAGAGCCACTAGAGAACCGCTCTTGATATCCAGACTGATGGGCTCTAGAGCCTGAAACTCCCCAAACCGTTTTGAAACGTTGTCTACTCTAATTCCCACGGGTATTTTCCAAAATCTACAGTGTGCTTCGACCAGGGTGCGGCACCGCTTCGCCAGGCGAGGGCACCGCTTTGCCAGGCGGCGACAACCCCAAACCCTTGGCAGCGGCGGCAGCGCAGACCTGCATCTCCCAGCAGCGATTGCCCATTGACCGAGCGCCCCATCACGCTACCCCAATCGCAATAAAAATGCAACTCACACGAAAATAAAACTGATCTAGACTTCAAAAAATGTACAAATGAATTCAATTCTATTTCAGATCCAAAGCCAAAATATTGTGATACAGTCCGTAAACGTAATCCTCGAAAACCCTATCGAGATACCGGAGATTCTTTGGAGAGCTACCCATGACATCACCTCAACGCTATATTTCGCGGCGATCGGCAGTTTTATTTATGGCTGGCCTAGGGCTGGCGGGCACCCTGGCCGCCTGCGGTAGCACTACCTCGACCCCCGAAGCCAGCGGCGGAGAGGCGACCACCGCTGCCGCTGGCCCCGTTGAACTCACCCTGGTTTCCTACGCGGTGACCCAGGCCGCCTACGAGCAGATCATTCCGCAGTTCGCCGAGCAGTGGAAGGCCGAAACTGGCCAGGAGGTCACCTTTAACCAGAGCTACGGCGGCTCTGGCTCCCAAACCCGGGCCGTACTCGACGGCCTGGAGGCCGATGTGGTGGCCCTGGCCCTGGCGTTAGATACGAAAAAGCTTGAGGAAGGCGGACTGATTGAGCCGGGCTGGGAGCAGGAGGCCCCCAACGGTGCGATCGTGCACAAATCCGTGGCGGCCCTCATTCTGCGCGAGGGCAATCCCAAAAACGTTCAAGGTTGGGAAGACCTGGCCCGCGACGATGTATCGGTAGTCACCGCCAACCCCAAGACCTCCGGTGGCGCTCGCTGGAACTTTTTGGCGCTGTGGGGGCTCAACACCCAAACCGGCAAGGATGACGACACAGCGCTAGACTTTGTCACCAAAGTGTTTAGCAACGTGCCCGTATTGCCTAAGGATGCCCGCGAAGCCACCGATGTGTTCTACACCCGCGGCCAGGGCGATGTGCTGATTAACTATGAAAATGAGGTGCTGCTGGCGGCCCAAAACGGCGAAGAGCAGCCCTTCATCATCCCTGATGTGAATATCTCCATCGACAACCCGATCGCGGTGGTCGATGCCAACGTGGATAAGCATGGCACCCGCGAGGTGGCCGAAGCCTTTGTGGAGTTTTTGTTTACCCCCGAGGCCCAGCGAGAGTTTGCCAAGGTGGGTTTCCGTCCGGTAGACCCCACCGTGGCTGAAGAATTTGCCGATCAGTATCCTAAGGTTGACACCCTGTTTACCGTGGCCGATCTAGATGGCTGGGATGCGGTGCAGGAGAAGTTCTTTGCCGATGGGGCAATTTTTGACCAAATCCAGGCCAAGACTGGCAAATAAGCCGGTGTAAAGCGTTGGAACGTTCTAACGTTCCAACGCTCCAACGCTTAAGCACTCCAACCCCTAACCTGTCTTCTCTGCACCCATGACGTCATCGCAACCCTCATCATCTTCAAGCCTTTGGCACCAAATTTTCCATGCCTCCTGGCCCTGGCGGGTGACCTGGCTCTATCTCACCCTGTTTTTGTTTTTGCCCATTGCGGCGCTGATTCTCAAGGCCGTTACCCTTAACCCGGCAGAGATCTGGCGGATTGCCACGGATCCGGTGGCAATCTCCACCTACAACGTTACCTTTGTGACGGCGCTGGCGGCAGGTGTAATCAACGGCTTTGCCGGGCTGATTATTGCCTGGGTGCTGGTGCGCTACGAGTTTCCAGGAAAGCGGTTTCTCGATGCCATCATTGACTTACCTTTTGCGCTGCCGACGGCGGTGGCCGGTTTGACCCTTTCGACTATCTACAGCACCAACGGCTGGATTGGCGGGTTTCTGGAACCCTTTGGTATCAGGGTTTCATTCACCCGTTTGGGGGTGCTGGTGGCGATGATCTTTATCTCGCTGCCCTTTGTGGTGCGGACGGTGCAGCCGGTGCTGCAAGATCTTGAAGCGGAGGCGGAAGAGGCCGCCTGGTCGATGGGGGCTTCCCAGTGGCAGACGTTTCGGCGGGTGATTTTGCCGCCGCTGATGCCCGCCATTCTGACCGGGGTAGCGATGGGCTTTTCGCGGGCGGTGGGTGAGTACGGCTCGGTGGTGATTATCGCGGGCAATATTCCCTTTCAAGACTTAATTGCGCCAGTGCTGATTATTCAGCGATTGGAGCAGTTTGACTACGCCGGGGCCACGGTGATTGGCTCGGTGCTGCTGCTGATTTCGTTGGCGGTGTTGTTGGTGATCAACCTGATTCAAGCCCGCGGGAGGCGCTTCTATGGCTGATTCGTCTTTAAAGCAATCGGTTGCTGCTGTACCCAAACCCCAGGGCGCGACCTCAAGCTTTCAGTGGGGCAAGTGGCTGCTGGTAGCCTTTGTGTTTGGCTATCTAGCGCTGATTTTGCTGGTGCCAGCCCTCAACGTGTTTATTCAAGCCCTCAAGGCGGGTCTGCCTGGGTTAGTCGATACGTTCACCAGCAAGTTCTTTTTAAATGCAGTGAGGCTGACGGTGATTGCAACGGCGATTACTGTGCCGCTGAACACGGTGTTTGGGCTCTGTGCGGCGCTGTCTTTGGCCAACAAAAACTTTCCGGGCCGCTCTCTGCTAATCAGCATCATCGACCTGCCCTTCTCGATCTCACCCGTTGTTGCGGGTCTGATGCTGGTGCTGCTCTTTGGCAACCGGGGCTGGTTTGGGCCATTGCTCGATGCTAGTGGCATCAGTATTATCTTTGCGATGCCCGGCATTGTGATGGCCACCATCTTTGTCACCATGCCCTTTATTGCCCGCGAGGTGCTGCCTGCCCTCGAAGAAGCGGGCACCCAGCAGGAAGAGGCCGCCGCCACTTTGGGGGCCACCCCCTGGCAGACTTTCTGGCGGGTGACGCTGCCCTCGATCAAGTGGAGCTTGCTCTACGGTCTGATTCTCTGCAATGCGCGGGCCATGGGGGAGTTTGGCGCGGTGGCGGTGGTGTCGGGCAATATTGTGGGCAAAACCCAGACCCTGCCTCTATTTATTGAGGAGGCCCACATTCAATACAACACCCAGGCGGCCTATACGGCGGCCCTGCTGCTGGCCTGCCTGGCGGTGATCACCCTGGTTTTGAAGTACCTGCTGGAGCGCAGCGCCGATCTTCAGCACCGGCCCCATTAGCCTCTTTTAACCTGCATGGCCCCCCCGATAGCTCCGACGATTCCCATGGTGTTAGGGCTCTACGGCACCCTGTCTCTGCTGGTGCTGGCCCTGGTGCTGGGCCCCTTGGTTGCCGACTGGCCCGACCGTGCTGAGCGCCGGTCTGAGTGGCTATTTTTGGGGCTGGTGGTGCTGCTCAGCCCCATCACGCTGCCCGCTGTGGCCTGGCATCGGGGGAGGCAGGGCTGGGCCCGGCTCAGCGCGGTGACCCACAAACTCAAGGCCCAGGGCAAATGCCGTTGACCCCAGTGTTTGGCCCGGCTGGTTAGGGCGGGTTTGGTCAGGTCTAGGGGGCAAGGTTTCAGGGGTAAGGTTTCAGGGGCAGGATGGTCCTCGAACTCTGCTAATTTGTCATCGTTGACGGGGCTGCCTGCCGCTGGGCCAATTCTTTATATCTGCATTCTGCATATTGATGGTGATTGCTATGGCGTTTATTTCCCCTGCCTACGAGCTGACGGCCCTGGGCCAGCGGCCCCCGGACAGTTTGGTGCAAACCCACGTCAGGGTGCGCATTCCAAAAGCGCGTCACGCTGACCCGGTGCTGTCTAACCTGGTCAATCGCTACCGCCTGCGGGTGACGATTTTAGGCGCTTTGCTCAGCGCCAATGGCCAGGAAGACGGCTGGTTTGAGCTGGAGCTCAGCGGTACCGCCGACCGTCTGCACCAGGCCCTGCTCGATCTAGTCGAGCTCGATGCCGACCTGTGGTTTGAGCCTGAGGCCGCCGACGGTCTGTAGTTGGTTTGGCGCTGGACGGCCAGAGATGTGATGGCTAAGCGGTTTGGGATGCCTGACCTGCGCTAGGCTCGGAGAGCTTACCGGGTCTCTGGGCCCGATCTCTGGGCCCGATCTCTGGGCCCGATCTGTGGGCCCGGTTTCTGGGCCCGGTCTCTGGGCCAGCGGGAATGAAAGATAACCACCAAAACCAAATGAAGCTGTCTCAGCTGCGCACCCTGGTGGCGGTGGCCGACCAGGAGACCTTTAGCGAGGCGGCGCTGCAGCTGGAGATGTCGCAGTCGGCGGTGAGCCACAGCATTTCGGCGCTGGAGGAGCATTTGGGGGTGGTGCTGTTTGCGCGGGGGCGGCACGGGGCGCGGCTGACGCCGGTGGGTGAGCGAGTGGTGACCCACGCGCGGGTGATTTTGCAGCAGGCGGAGGCCATTGCCGCCGAGGCTGCCCTGGCCCGCGGCCTCAAGGGGGGGCAGGTGCGAATTGCGTCCTTTCGCAGCATTGCCATTCACCTGCTGCCAGCTGCGATCGCACAGTTCAAGCACCACTACCCCGACATCGCCGTCAACCTCAGCGAGCACGACGACTACCGCCAGGTCGAAAGAGCCCTGCGCGACGGCCGCGCCGACATCGGTTTCACCCTGCTGCCGACCGGCCCCGAGTTCGACACCTGGGACATCCTAGAAAACGCCTACATCGCCCTGTTTCCGCCCGGCTTTAGGCCCGCCGGGGCCCAGCTCACCTGGTCAGACCTGGCCGCCCAGCCGCTGATCATGCCCCCCGCCGACCGGATCATGATGCGCGACGTCTACGACCACGTGCAGGCCCACGGCTACCAGCTCAACGTGGTGTCAGAGGTCGAAACCGACACCACCATCGTCAACCTCGTGGCCCAGGGTTTAGGGGCCACCATTCTGCCCCGCCTGGCCGCCGAGCCCATTCCCGAGTCGGTGCCCGTGTTTGACCTGCCGGTGCCCCTGGTGCGGCTGATCGGCGCCGCCGTCCTGGCCGACGGCCTGCACACCCCGGCCACCTACGCCTTCCTAGAGGTGCTCAAAACCCTCAGCCAGTCCCCGGCCACCGCCAAACCCGCCGCGCCCTAAAAAGCCCCGCTGGACTACCGCCCGCGAGGCCGATCAGGTCTGGTATAAAAAGCTGTCCCACCGGCCAGCGTCCTACAGCCCGCCGCCAAATCCCTTGCCCATCTCCAGGCCAAACCGGGTCAGCGTTTCAGCGGTCCAGCGGTCGCCCGTGCCGCCGGGCTGCGCCGCTTCAAACCTGCGGCTAAACCGGCCGCTCAGCCACCAAGTCAGCCTCGTCAACTGCCGCCAGGTCCAGGCTTTAAATGCTGCCATCGTCATGTCTCCAAACGCCGGAGTGGGTCAACCACGCGGCCATTTACACCGCCCCCCAATCCTAGAGAAGCGCCTTGCCGGCTACAAAAAGTAGCTTTCATCGCACCATGAATAGCTTTGATAGAAGGCGGCTTTCCGAACTATTGCAGAGTAATACAACCCTGATCGGCCCCAGGAAATCGCGTTAAACTGTAAAAGTAAATACAGAACCGAAGCCGTTCATCCTGTCTGTGCTCTGAGATCGCTACCGCATACCGACAGGACGGAAGTAGAGACACCTCTCGAAGGAACGCGCCTCAACCATATGCCTTGGGAGGCGAACATGATGAACACTGCTCTGATTGCCGGACTCGAAGTAATTGCCGCCGTCACCGTGATGAGTGTGGTGGTATGCCCCATGCTGCTGTGGGTGCTGCCCGACCGCATTCACCCCGCCAGCTAGCAACCCCCGGTTGCTTAACAATTCAGATTGCTTAGCAATCAAACAAAGCGGGGCTGGATCTTCAGATCCAGCCCCGCTTTGTTTGGCCCCCTGGGTTATGCCCCCGGCCGTTGCAGATAGACCGCCAGGGCATCGGCCATCACCTGGGCCATGGGGCGACCCTCCCGATCGGCAGTGGCTTGCAGGGTCATAAACAGGTCGTGGGAGACACTCAGCCGATGCCGCCCTTCCTTGGTGTGGCTGGGGGTGTACTGCTCCGGGTTGTAGGTGGCCGCAAACTGACGCAGGGCCTCAAAGCCGACGCGATCGCAGAAATCCCCAAAGCTCTCCCCCTTCTTGCGCCCGTCCCGAAAGAACACAAACAGCGGCTCCAGGGTCGTCTCGATGTCGTCGTCGTGCAGCCGCTCCATGTAGGTGCGCGCCAGCCGGGTCTGGTTAGGCGAGCCCCCCAGCCACACCTGGTACGACTCCGGCGCACTGCCCACAAACCCCAGCTCCGCCATGTAGGGGCGGGCACAGCCGTTGGGGCAGCCGGTCATGCGCACCACAAAGTGCTCATTTTCCAGCCCCAGTCGGGTCAGCAGCGCCCGCAGCCGCCCCAGCACCGTCGGCATGATCCGCTCGCTTTCCGTCACCGCCAGACCGCACAGCGGCAGGGCAGGGCAGGCCATGGCGTAGCGCACCAGGGGGTCGAGATCGGTTTCCTTGATCACCCCATTGCGGGTCAAAATCGCCTGAATCTCCGTCTGGTCTGCCGGGTCAATCTCGTAGAACAGCACGCTCTGGTTGGGCGTCACCAGCATGGGCAGGCCAAAGCGCTCCACAATCTCCTTCAGGGCCGTTTTGAGCTGCAACCCTTCCCGGTTGAGAATGCGGCCATTTTCGATCGGCACTCCCACAAACAGCTTGCCGTCCCCCTGCTCATGCCAGCCCAGGTAGTCGTAGAACGTCCACTTGGGCAGCTTCTTAAACGGCTTCAGCGGCTTGCCCAGATAGGTTTCCACCTGCTGACGAAAGCGCTCCACCCCCCAGTCATTGATCAGATACTTCATCCGGGCATGGCGGCGGTTGTGGCGATCGCCGTAGTCGCGCTGGGTGGCCACAATCGCCTTCATCAGCTCGTAGACATCGGCCTTATCCACATAGCCGATCTCATCTGCCACCCGGGCAAAGGTCTCCTCTTTGTTGTGGGTGCGGCCCAGGCCACCCCCAGCCAGTACGTTAAAGCCCTTCAGCTGGCCCGATTTGTCGGTGATCACCACCAGGGTGACATCGTGGGTGTAGGCGTCGATGGAGTTGTCGCCGGGCACCGTCACCGCGCACTTAAACTTGCGGGGCATGTAGTGGGTGCCGTAGATCGGCTCGGCATTGTTGTGCACAATAGTGCCGTTGCCGTTGCGCTGGCGGGCTGCCACCACGTCGGGGTGCTCCTCGGCGGAGAGAAACTTCTCGCCGTCGAGCCAGATCTCGTAGTAGGCCTCGGTTTGGGGCCGCAGCAGGTCGGCGATGTTGTTGGCGTACTCCTGGGCCAGCAGGTACTCAGGCCGATTTTTGTAGGGGGCGGGCGGGGCCATCACGTTGCGGTTGAGGTCGCCGCAGGCCCCCAGGGTCGAGCCCAGGCTGCGCACAATAGCCCCAATGGTGGCCTTGAGGTTTTGCTTGAGAATGCCGTGCAGCTGAATGCCCTGGCGGGTGGTGGCCCGCAGGGTGCCGTTGCCATACTCATCGGCAAGGCGGTTGAGCGTCAGATACAGCTCAGGAGAGATGTAGCCACCCGGATTGCGGGTGCGCAGCATCATCTGGTAGTCCTTCTCCTGGCCCTTGGCGCGGTTATCGCGGTTGTCCTGCTGGTAGGAGCCGTGAAACTTAAGAATTTGAATGGCCGGTTCAGAGAAAAAGTTGGTGTCTTGCAACAGCTCGCTGGCCACGGGCTCGCGCAAAAAGTGGCTGTTTTCTTTAATCACCTCCACCTTGGAGGGGGTCGGCCCAGGGGTAGCGGGGGTCGGTTTGATGGGAGTCTGAACCATAGCAGCAGGCAAATACTCTATAAAACGAAAAAAATCAGGCAACGGCGCTCCCAGGGGGTAGCCTATTTCCTGAGGTTGGCGGTCGGCGGCAAACTCAAATTCCCCGGTAACTTGGTCGGAATTGTGGTGAATGCCCCATTTATCCTACCACCGGATCCAAAAAAACTGGGAGTTTGCCCACGGAAGTTCACACTGTTAAAAGCATCCGGCTAGGCGCACCTGCTCTACCCCAACAGTCTTGCCCTAGGACGGCCTAACCCTGAGACCTTTGCCCTGGGCTGAAGGGAGAAGCCACCCCCGGCGGGGCTTGCCCGAACGACCCATCTGAGTACCTTAACAGAGTCCGAGCAGAGGCCAAGCCGTCTACGATCAAACCCAGACAATCTAGACAATCCACCCAGATAATCAAACCTATACCCATGCGCTGCGGAGGATTACCCCCATGCCCGACGCCCTGATGTATCAGGAAGAAATGTTCGTTGTGCTGATGCCCGGCACCGCCGAAGAGTTTCTCACCCCCGACGAGCTGCTGGAGCGCCTGGCGGCGCTACTGAGCGATCGCCAGCAAACTCTACCCCGCGACCTCCAGCGCTTTGGCACCGTAGCTGAGCAGGCCCTGCACCTGCGCGACACCGCCTGCGAACTGGAGCTCAGCCCCGGTGAAGCCATGCAGTGGTACGTGGTGCGCCTAGAAAAATAGCGCCCCGCTGGCGTTGCCTCTTACCGACAGTCATTCAACTGGAATGCTCTGAGGGGAGCCGAACCTCGGTCCGGCTCCCCTCAGAGCGTGGCTAGGCGTTGGCGGCCGGGCCTAGACGGCGATTTTGCCGCCGTCGTTGCGGGTGATCACCACGGTGGCCGAGCGGGGGCGGGCATTGCCGCCGTCGGGCCAGTGGCTGGTGAACTGGGTGGGGTCGGTGGCTGAGCCGCTATTTTCGCCGGGGTGCTGGATGTTGACGAAAATCACCCGGCCATCGGGCGACTCGGTGATGCCGGTGATTTCGCAGTCGCGCGGCCCCACCAAAAAGCGGCGCAGCACGGTCGGGCTAGGCGCCTGACCCACATAGGTCTTGACCTGCTGGTCGGCGTCGCCGTTGATGGGCACGGCCTGGTTGTTGACCATGGTGTCTCCCCCATCGCCGACGGTGCCCGGCAGAGCGGCCAGCATCATGCAGTTGGTGGAGTCGGTGATGTAGCCGTCGTCGGTTTGCAGCCACAGCAGGCCGGGCACGGCCTGGCTAAACCACAGGCCGTCGGGGCTAGAGAAATCATTGTCATCGGTGAGGCCCGACAGGTTGACATCAGGGGCGGCGGTGGCCCTGGCGCCAAACACGTACACATCCCAGGTAAAGGTGGTGGCGGCATGGTTGCCCCCAGCCTCGCGCCAGCGAATGACGTGACCGTTGACGTTGCCCCGGCTGACGGTTTCACCCTTGGCATCGGCGTAGTAGCGAGGGTTGGCGGCATTGAGAGGAGTGCCCACGCCGCGCCCGCTGCTGCTTGACACGTTGTTGGTCAGGGTGAGGTACACGTCTCCATTCACTGGGTTGACGCCACCCCACTCGGGGCGATCCATCTTGGTGGCTCCGGCGGCGTCGGCCGCAATGCGGGCGTTGATCAGCACGTCGGCCTGGTCGGCGAAGGCATAGTCGGCGTAGTTGGCGATATTGGGGTTGTCCATGGTCAGGGGCAGCCATTCGCCGGTGCCGTCGTCGTTGAACTTGGCGGCATACAGGGTGCCAGCATCGAGATATTTATTGCCGGCGGCCTGCCCCCGGTTGGCATCGCTAGGATCCCACTTGGCGGCGGAGACAAACTTGTAGGTGTACTCGTTGCGGGCATCGTCGCCGGAGTAAAACACCAGGGGTTGACCAGCCACAGCGGCGGCGGGCCAGCAGCCCTCGTGGGCAAAGCGCCCGATGGCCGTGCGTTTTTGGGGCATGGCGTTGGGGTTGAAGGGGTCGATCTCGACCACCCAGCCAAAGGTGTTGGCCACGTTGCGAAAGTCTTGGTTGGCGCGGGCGGCGGTTTTGCTGGTATCCCAGCGCTTGTAGAGGTCGGTGTTGCCAGCCCCCTCGGCCCGCGACCAGTTGTAGCGCCCCGAGGTCTCTCCACCAATGCCGTAGCGCTTAAAGGAGGCGAGTTCTTTGGCGGTGCGAGCGCTGTCGTCTTCGCGGCGGTTGAAGTACCCGGCCCAGTTTTCTTCGCAGGTGAGGTAGGTACCCCAGGGAGTGTAGCCATTGGCGCAGTTGTTGAGGGTGCCGCGGGTCTGCTCACCGCTGGGCGAAAAGGCCGTGACCAGCATGGGGCTGCGCCGGGCCGGGCCGCTAAACTGGCAGCGGGTAGCGGCGGTGACGCGGTGGTTGTAGCGTGAATCGCGGTTGATTTCGTAGGTCGATCCCTGCTTGACGATCTCAACGACGGTGACGCCGTGGGCGGCGACCTCCTTGTCGATTTCGATGGCCGGGCGCGCTGCGGTGCTCTCGGGGCCGTAGTTGGTGGGGCCGTTGGGGTGCACAAAGCCCAGGTCTTCGCAGACTTCGTGGTTGATGCAGAGCAGGGCGCGATCGCTACCGCTGGGGTCCCAGCCGTTGCCGGCCCGGTTGAGGCCGAAGTAGTGCATGGCGTCGTGGTGGTCGCCAGCGCGCAGGTCAAAGTCGTCGTTGGTGCCGTTGTTTTGGTAGGGGGCGGCGTTGGGCTTGATCGGGTCGCCGGTGGCCAGCAGCACGCGGGCGGTGTAGCCCTCGGGCACCACCAGGGTGTCGGCCACGCTCTTGGCTACCGGCCTAAAGCTGAGGTTGAGGTTGGTGGCAGCGGCGGCCACGCGGGCCTCTTTTTTGGCGGTGTCGGCCAGGAAGGCGAGGCTGGTGCCCAGGGTGGCGGCGGCGACCAGGGACGAGCTGCCCTTGAGAAAGCCACGGCGGCCCAGGCGAGCCCGTTCTAGCACCTGGTTAAACGAGTCGTTGTTGGAGGTGTTGTGGCTCTCGTCTTCGAGGTTGATGATGCGCTTGACGACGGTGCGAAAATCTTGCTTTTTGGCCATGGCCAGGGCTCCCCAGTAAAACTTATTCAATCTGGGGAGAATATTATGAGGCCCAGGTGAGGAAGGGTTTAATGGTGGTTTAGCGGTTATTTAAGCGATGGTGAAGGCCAGGGTAAGGCGCTGGGGTGGAGCAGCTGGATTGCCTGGCCCCAGGGCTTTGGGGAATGGTTAAGAAAACCTAAGATTTCTCTCTTGGCCCAGGCGCGACCGTTTAGAGCTGACTTTGGGGCTGGGCGGCGGTTTGGGGCGGGCGGGCAGTGGGTTTAGAATTGGGTGAACCTAACCAATACTGAACCTGTGGCTATGACCTCTGCTGCCCTGCCGATTCCTGCTTTTTTTGACCCCGAGCGGGTGGGGGAGGTGTGGCCGGTGCCCTACCAGCGGCGGGCCGCTGAGGCCAAGGCCTGGGCGGCGGAGCACGGCGTGACCCCGGCAGCTGAGGATCGTCGCCGTGTTTGTCTGCTGCTGATTGATGTGCAAAATACGTTTTGCATACCGGGGTTTGAGCTGTTTGTGGGGGGGCGCTCGGGCCGGGGCGCGGTGGAGGACAATGGCCGCCTGGCGGAGTTTATCTACCGCAACCTGGGCGAGATCACCACCATTACGGCCACCCTGGACACCCATACGGCGATGCAGGTGTTTCACCCTGCCTTTTGGGTGGATGCGGAGGGGGAGCACCCGGCGCCGATGACGCTGATTCACTACGACCAGGTGGTGCAGGGAAAGTGGCGGGTGAACCCGGCGGTGGCGGCCAACCTCAATGCCCCAGGGGATCTGCAAGAGTATGCGCTGCACTACACCAAAACCCTGGACGACCGGGGCAAATACCCCCTCACCATCTGGCCCTACCACTCGATGCTGGGGGGGATTGGCCATGCCCTGGTGCCCGCCATTGAGGAGGCCTGCTTTTTTCATACGGTGGCTCGGCAGAGCCAGACTCGCTTTGAGATCAAGGGCAGCAATCCGCTGACGGAGAACTATTCGGTGCTGAGCCCGGAGGTGATGGAGGACGGCCGGGGGGGTGCGATCGCACAAAAAAATACCCCCCTGATTCAAACCCTGCTGGCCTACGATGCGGTGATTGTGGCGGGTCAGGCCCAGAGCCACTGCGTCGCCTGGACGGTGGCCGACCTGCTGAGCGACATTGAAGCCACCGATCTGGGCCTGGCCCAGCGGGTGTATTTGCTCGATGACTGCACTTCGCCGGTGGTGGTGCCGGGGGTGGTCGATTTTACCGACCAGGCTGAGGAGGCCTACCGGCGGTTTGCCGAGGCGGGCATGCACCGGGTGCAGTCCACCACGCCGCTGGCGGAATGGCCCTAGCCCGACAGGTCAGCTAACTCGATCAATTAAATAGGTCAACTAAATAGGTCAACAGCGGTAAAACAAACGCGGCAAAAATGCCGCCTATGACTACCCGCTCAACAGCTTTTAGTGGAGGATTGGTTCTTTTCATGGGCATAGTTCCTGGGAATTTTCAATCAATACCTAACGCCTAAA
>DATIVG010000601.1:0-28388 GCA_035466075.1 Nodosilinea sp.
AACTGTTCAAGGGTTCAACCCACAGTTTAGTTCCCCTCGTTAAAAGGAAACCTGCCATGACTACCGTTACCCAAATGAAGTGCGCCTGCGACGATTGCCTCTGCGTAGTTGACACCAGCCAGGCGGTCGAAAAAGACGGCCAGTATTTTTGCAGCGACACCTGCGCCAACGGCCATCCCGAAGGGTCGGCGGGCTGCGGTCATCCCGGCTGCGGCTGCCACAGCTAGCCCGTTTCAGCGGCGGGGTGTAGGCGGTGAATACCCCACACCCCGCCGTCGCCCCAACACCGCTAGAGGCCTAAACCCCCTTAAAATTGGAGCAGAGGCGAACCAAGGGATAGGTCTACAAAATGGCGCAAAATGACCCCAACCGAGTGCTGCGGCTGCTGCCGTTGGTGACGGGAGGCTTGGGCGGTACTCTGCTGCTGCTCAACCGCGTGCTGACCCCAGCCCTGACCGAATCCCAGGCGCGATCGGATGTGATGGGGGTGATTCTCAGCGCCCTGCTGATTTTGACCGGCCTGCTGTGGCAGCGGGTGCAGCCAACGCTGCCCGAGGCAGTGGCGCTGATTGGCGAAGAAGGGCTGGAGCTGGACGAGGCCCTGCCCGATGCCGTCAAAACCGAACTGGCCTGGGCTTCTCACCTGCTGCTCACCAACACGGTCACGCGCTCCGTCGTCGTCTACCGCCAGGGCAAAACCCTGCTGCGGCGCGGCATTTTAGCCCCCCAGGCCGACGTTACCCCCGGCCCAATTTTGAAGCGGGTACTAGAAACCGGCAAAGCCGTGTATTTGGTCAATCTCAAGATTTACCCAGGCCGGGTGGAATTTGACTATCTGCCCGAAAATACCCAGGGCGTGATCTGCCAGCCCATGGGCCAGGGCGGCGCGCTGATCTTGGCGGCCAATGCCCCCCGCAGCTACACCCGCCAGGACGAAGCCTGGATTGAAGGTATTGCCGACAAGCTTGGTTATAGTCTAGATGACTGGATCCTGAGCACGTCAGAAACTGACCCAAAATCTAAGTCACCTTTGCTAAATTCTCAATATGAAATTTGACCGCTTTAAACAACGTCAAGCAGAAGCTTAATGCTGCATTGTCGAGTGAGCGGCTTGACAAGCCTGGTTGTATTCTTGAAACGCTTGCTACGCACAAAAGCTTTGAATTCTACCGTTGTTTTTAATACAGCTCGTACTTGAGCCACTGGCAGGGCAGCGTGCCGTTGTAGACGGCCACCCGCTGGGCCGATTTGAGGCCGATGTGCTGAGATAGGGCTTTGTTGCCGCTGAGCACAAAGGCCGTCCAGCCCTTGAAGCGCTGCTTTAAGACGTTCCCCAGCAGTTTGTAAAAAGCGCCTAGATCATCGTCGGCACCCAGGCGCTCGCCGTAGGGGGGGTTGCACAGCAGGTAGCCGCTGTCGGCGGGGGCTTCCAGGTCGGCCAGGTCGGCGGTCCAAAAGGTGATTTGCTCCTTGAGCCCGCAGCGGAGGGCGTTGAGGTGGGCCTGGTCAATAATGTCGGGGTCGCGATCGCACCCCCCCACCCAAACCCCCAGGTCGGCCTTGCGGTCTGCCGCCGCCGCCTCGTACAGCCCCTCCCACAGCTCGCTGTCAAAATCGGGCCAGGTCTGAAAGCCAAACTCCTCGCGAAACAGGCCGGGGGCCACATTCAGCGCCGCCAGACTGGCCTCCAGGGGCAGGGTGCCCGAGCCACACAGGGGGTCCAGCAGGGGCACCTCACCCCGCCAGCCGGTGAGCGACACCAGCGCTGAGGCCAGCGACTCCTTCAGCGGCGCGGCCCCCACCGCCGGGCGATAGCCGCGCCGGTGCAGGCTGCTGCCCGAGCTGTCGAGACTCACCGTGGCGATGTCGTCTTGAATATGTACATTGAGCCGCACCTCAGGATGCTGGGTGTCGATGGTGGAGCGCTCGCCCCAGTGCCGACGCTGCTGATCGACCACCGCATTTTTCACCTGGAGGGCGGTGAAGTGGGTGTGGTTGAGGCTGCGGTTTTTGCCGGTGGCATCGACGGCAAAGGTGAGCTCCGGGGTCAGGTAGGGCCGCCAGTCAATGCTCTGAATGCCCTGGTAGAGGTCGTCGGCATCGCGGCAGGGGCAGTCGGCCAGCTTGACCAACACCCGAAAGGCCAACCGCGACCACAGGTTGACGCGGTACAGCAGGGCGCGATCGCCCGCAAAACTCACCCCGCAAAAGCCGGGCACTACCGCCTCCGCACCCAGCTGCTCCAGCTCGGCGGCGGCCAGGGCCTCAAGCCCGCGGGCAACGGTGGCAAAATACGCAGCCATGGGGCCTCCTCTATACAATCGGTTCTACGCCCCGGGGCGGCGGCATCAAACCCGGCTCTCTCCAGGGATTTACTGTTTTGTTAAGACCGAATATTTCAACACATATACCCCCTGGAAGCTAGGCTATTCTATTGATATCCTTATGGATAGCACCTCCTTAAATGTAAGGTATGGTGTCTTCGCCAGCACCTAGGGCAGCGGTTTCGCGAGCGGGTACCTGGCCCCCCTGTTGAATTATGTGAGGAAAGACTTATTTCTAAGACGCAACTGGTAAACCGGCAAATCCGTTCACCTCAGGTGTTCTTGATCGACCAAGAAAACCAAAATCGAGGTCTGATCGACACCCGCGAGGCACTCACGCTGGCCGAGGATGCGGGACTTGACCTGGTGGTCGTCTCCAACGGCAAAGATGCCCCTGTGGCCAAAATTCTGGACTACGGTAAGCTTCAGTACCAACAGAGCAAGCGACAGAAGCAGACCTCTAAGCCGTCTTTGAAAGAGGTCAAGCTGCGCCCCAACGTGGGTGAGTCTGACTACCAGCTCCGCATTCGCCGCTCGGTTGAGTGGCTGTCGAAGGGAGACTCGGTAAAGTTTTTGGTGCGGCTGCGGGGCCGTGAACACCAGCACCGCGATCGCGCCGGAGAGCTGCTCGACCGCATTGTGCAGGACATTGGCGATGCCGGTAAGGTGCAGGCCCTCGACAAAAAAGCCCTGGTGCTGATGATCACCCCGGCCTAGCCGTCGCTGATCTACCGGCTGCCCTCACTCTCTACCTCAGGTGGCCCAGCCCAACAGCTGGGCCACCTGTTGCCATACGGTGACCGGGTCAAAGGGCTTGGTGATGATGCCCGATACCCCAGCGGCGCTGAGCCGGTTGCGGTCGCCCAGCAACACCTTGGCGGTCAGCAAAATGACCGGTATCGCCCTGGTTTTGGGGTTGGTCTGCAGCTTGGCATAGACCGTCAGCCCGTCCATGTCGGGCATTGACACGTCGAGTAAAATGCCGTCCCATTCGCCCTCCAGGGCCTTTTGCAGCCCTTCACAGCCCGAGCCCGCGCTGTCGGTTTGCCAGCCCCCAAAGGCCTCCAGGGAGAGACAGACCACATCGCGAATATCCAGCTCGTCGTCGATCACTAAGATGCGCTTGCTCATGACGGGGTCAGCGCCTCCGGCGGGGACAGTGTTGCCAGGGGCAGGGTGAAGTAAAAGGTGCTGCCCTCGCCCAGCTGGCTCTCTACCCAGATCTGGCCGCCGTGCTGCTCCACGATGCGTTTGCAGATGGCCAGGCCCAGGCCGGTGCCGCCCCGCTGGCGAGAGTCGGATACATCCACCTGCTGAAACCGCTCAAAGATCAGCTCCAGCCGGTCGGGGGGAATGCCGCGCCCCTGATCCCTGACCGCCACCCGCAGGTACTGCTGGGGCGGGTGGGGTTGCCCAGGGCTGGGATCAGGGGCCGGGAGTACCTCGGCGGTCAGCCAGATCTTGCCTTTGGGGTAGGAGAATTTAATGGCGTTGCCCAGCAGGTTGGTCAGCGCCTGGACAATGGCGTCGGGGGCGGCCACAACGGTGGCGTTGACCGCCTCTACCTGAAGGTCAATGCCAGACTGAAGTGCGATCGCATCTACCCCATCCACCGCCAGGGTGATCAGCTCCTCAATTTGGCAGGGCTCCATCACGGGCTCCACCCGATCCGCCGTCAGCCGCTCCAGGTCGAGAATATCGTTGACCAGTCGAATCAACCGTTCGGTATTGTTGAGGGCCATGTGCAGCATCTGGCGATTTTTGTCGGGGCGATTGTGCAGCACCCCCGATGCCAAAATGCCCAAAGCCCCGCGAATGGCCGTCAGCGGCGTGCGCAGCTCGTGGCTGACAATGGAGATAAACTCATCCTTGATGCGGTCGAGCTTGTAGCGATCGCTGATGTCGCGCACCACCACCAGCACCTCATCCTGGGTGACCGGAATAATCCGCGCCTCCTCGCAAAACATCTGCCCCTGGTGAAAAAACTCATACTCCTGCCGCTGCACGGTGCCCGTAGCCAGGGCCTGCTCCACGCAGCGCTGGCGCTCCTGGGCCAGGGGCGGCGGCAGATTGTCGTACATGGTGGCCTCGTAGATCTGGCTTTTATCGCCGATCCAGTTGACGGCCTCCAGGTTGTAGATTTCTACCGGCCGCCCGTCGCGCCCCAGCCGCATCAACAGGTCTGGAATGGCGTTGATCAGCGCCTGCTTGGTGGCCTCGCTGGCCACCAGCGAAGCGGTTTGCTGGGCTACCTGATGCTCCAGCTCCTGCTGGTAGTGGCGGCGCAGGCGTTCGGTTTGGCGGCGCTCGCTAATGTCTTGAAAGGTGTTGATCGAGTAGAGCACCTGCCCCAGGCTGTTGAACACCGGAATGGTGTGCACCTCCACCGGAATCCGCTGCGCCCCGGTGTCGATCTCAATGTCGTCGGTGTAGGCGGTCTCCCCCCGCAGGCCGCGCACCACCGGCAGCTCCTCGGTGGGGTAGATCTCCTCGCTGCCCGCCCGGTAGAGGCGGTAGGTTTCCGCCAGCTGGTCAGAGTTGGCCAGGGCAATGCCGTTGACCAGCAGCTCCTTGCCCTTGGCGTTGAGAAACAGCATTTGCCCCGACTGGTCGTGGACACTCAGGGCCACCGGCACGCCGTTAAGAAAGGTGGCCAGGGTGTTTTCTCGATCCTTGAGATGGCCCAGGGAGGTGACCAGCTGCCGCACCATGTGGTCAAATCCCTGGCGCAGGGCCTCCACTTCCTCAATGCCCGTGGGCTGGGTGGGGGGCACCACCGCCAGCCCGTCGGTCAGCGCCTGGGTGGCCCGCTGCAACGACAGAATCGGTTTCGTAATGTAGTTGGCGGTCCACAGCCCCAGCCCAATCGAGCCGATCAGCGCCAGGCCGCAGAGCAGCGCGGTGCGGGCGACGTTGCTGTAGATGCCCGCCATAAATTCTGAGCTGGGAATGACGGTGACCAGCAGCCAGCCCAGATCGCCCTGGGTGGGCGTCGCCTTCACAAAATACCGCTGGCCCTCAAACCGCAGATCGGCAAACACCGGTGCCCGAATCTGGCCAAAATCCGGCGCTGTGGCCAGCAGGGTTTGGGCGGCGGCCTGGGTCAGCCCGTTGCGGCTGTTGCTCACCGACAGACGGCGCGATCGCACCGCCACATTTTGAGCCTGGTCGTCCAGGGCCTGGGGGTCAAAGGGCAGCTCGCCGGTCGATGTCGCCACCAGATTGCCATCCGGCTCAACCAAAAACATCTGCCCCCCCTGGCCAGACATCAAATCCTGCAAATATTCCCCCAGCTGCGTCAGCAAAATGCCCGTGCTAAACACCCCCCCTACCTCCCCGGTCGGGCCCGCAAACGGGATAAACCGCACCATCACCAGCTGCGGCCGGTCGGCACCCCGCTCCAGGGTCACCACCAGCCGCCAGAGGCCATCAGGGCTAGCCTTGGCGGCCGCGTACCAGGGGTGGTCAGGGGGGTCGCGGTGGGGGTCGTAGGCATAGTCGGCGGGCCCCAGCGACGTCAGGGTTTGCCCCGTCAGCCGGTAGCGGTACAGCACCCCGTCCGCCGTCGTCACATTGCGGCGGCGCAGGGAAAACGCCCCCCCCTGGCCGCGAGCCACATTGAGAAAGGCGCCCGCCTCATTGGCAATCACCATCCCGGTCAACTCCGGAAACAGCTTCAGCTGCTCCACAAAATGCTGCTCCAGGCTGCCCAGATCGGTGCTGCTAAACTGTCCCGACTCCAGCCAGTAGCGGTTGGTCATCGTCACCACCTGGGGCACTTGCAGGTAGGCGTCAAGACTGGCGGTAGCCCGCAGCCCGGTCTCGGTCATCAGCTGGCGGGCAATATCCTGCACCGCCCGCTGCCCGCTGCGGTAAGACAGATACCCGACCAGCCCGGTAATGCCGACCACCTGAAGCAAAAACGGAATGATTAGCAGGTTGCGCAGCGAAAACTTCATGGCAGGTCACCTCCGGTTCATGGCGCCCAGGGGGCAGGCCTAGCTCAACACATGGGGTACAGGCAGAAGGTGTTGCCACCCCGCATCTTGGCGTCTTTGAGGGCTTGGTCAGCGGTATTGAGCAGGTGGCTGCTGGAGAGCGAGGCCGTCGGCGTTGTGCCGCCAATGCCCAGGCTCAGCGTGATGCAGTCCCCAGCGGCAGAGGCCGGGTGGGGAATTTTCAGGTCTGTCACCGCCTGCTGAATGCGTGACACCACCCGCAACG
Organism: Nodosilinea sp.; assembly: GCA_035466075.1. GTDB lineage: Bacteria > Cyanobacteriota > Cyanobacteriia > Phormidesmidales > Phormidesmidaceae > Nodosilinea. The sequence continues at coordinate 6,549 of DATIVG010000601.1, forward strand.
CCCCATCCAGATTGGTGTTGGGCAGCACAATGCTAAATTCATCGTCGCCGTAGCGAGCCACCAGATCAATGTTGGGGTTAATGGTGTGGTGCAGGGTGCGGGCAATCCGGCGCAGGGCCCCATCGCCCGCCTGCTGGCCGTAGACCTGGCAGTAGGTTCTAAAGTCGTCGGGGGTGCACAAAATCAGCGAAATCGGGGCCTGATCCTGGCAGTGCCGCTCCCACTGCTGCTGCAAAAACGCGTCGAAGTGCAGGCTGTTGGCCACCTGGGTGAGGGGGTCGGTTTGCTCCGGCTGGGGCCAGTACAGGGCCTGGCGGTGGCGCATCTGCTCCATCTGCTGCCGCAGCCGCGATCGCTCAATTCGGCTCAGCACGCGGGTGACCAGCTCTGGTCCCACGATTGGCTTGCCGATCAGGTCGTCACCCCCCACCTCAAACACCTGGCGCACCGTCACGTTGTCGGGGTGGGCCGCGACCATCAAAATGGGCAGGTTCCCAAACCGCGAGTCCTGGCGCACCACCTGGCACAGATCGACACCGCTAAAGATGGGCATCTCCAGGGCCAGCAGCAGCAGGTCGGGCTGGGCCTGCCGCAGCACCTCCCAAAACTGCCGGGGGTCGCCCAACTCAGTCACCTGGAGCCCCCAGGGGGTGAGCAGCTCAGTAATGGCTCCCCGGCTAATCGGGTCGGTGTCCACCACCATGACCCGTGACTCGGGGGCTTGAGACTCAGGCAGCAGCTGGTCGAGGTTGTCTAAAACCTGGGCCGCCGTGATCGGGGCCACCAGATAGCGATCGCCCCGCAGTCGGGCCACCTGTACCCGCTCCTCCAGGCTGTCGTAGGCGGTCAGCGCCAGTACGGGCAGCTGGGGGTAGCGGTGCTTGATTTCCCGCAGGGGGGCGAGCTTTTCCCCCAGGGGTACGCCCTGGTCAAGGGTGAGCACGACGGCCTCGGTGCTCCCCTGGGCCAGCTGCTGAAGCAGCCCGGCCAGGTTGGCAGCGGGCTCCAGGTGCCAACCCCGGCCCGGGGCATCGGCGTGCAGCCGATCGAGCAGCTCGGATGCCAGCGCCAGCCCTAGCACCCGATGGCGACCTGGGGCTGGCGGGCTATGGTCAGTCTGCCCCAGGGGCTTAGGCGGCAGGGCCAGGGTTTGCTTGAGGGCCCACAGGCAGCGGGAAAGCTGGTCTACCTCGGCGGCGGCTAGGGGCTGGGTCTCATCCAGCAGGTGCTCGATCTGGCGGGCCTGGGCTGAGCCCTCCTCGTAGCCAAAGGTGCCGAGCCCACCGGCCAATCGGTGGGCCTCCTCGCGGGCTACCCCCCGCTGCTGGAGGGGGAGGCTGCCGCCCTGGAGCGTGCGCACGGCGGCTTCGACCACCGCCAGCCGTTTTTGAATAGAGGTTTGAAAGCGGGCGGCAATGGCTTCTAGGGCCTGGGCTGCCGGTGCCGGTGCCAGCAGGGCCACTGCCAGGTCGGGCTTCCGGGTGCCGTTGCTGTTGTCTGGGGCGAAGCTGGTGCCCAGAGCGTGGGCCAGCTCTACGCTGGCCGTTGTCGCTCGGACGGGCGCTGCGCCGTTAGATGCACCGCCAGATGCCGCACCGTGGAGCGGTAGGTCGCGCAGACGGTAGCCCAGTCCGTAGACGGTCTGAATGACGTTCTCTACCACGCCGCTGCGCTTCAGTCGGTTGCGCAGATCTTTGACCAGGTTGGTCACGGCCCCCTCGGTGGGGGAGTCGTCGATGGTCCACAGGTGATCGAGGATGGTGCTGCGGCTAAAGACCCGCTGGGGATGGCGCAGAAACAGTTCTAGCAGGCTGTATTCCTTGGGGGTGAGCGGCACCACCTGCTCGCCGTAGGTGACCTGGGCCAGGGTGGGGTCTAGGCAGAGCGGCCCCCACACCAACGACGGAATGGTGGTAGCCCGCGCCCCGCGCCTGAGCAGGGCACGAATGCGGGCCATCACCTGGGACACTTCAAAGGGCTTGGTGACGTAGTCATCGGCTCCGGCATCAAGACCGGTGATCACGTCTTCATCGTTGGCCTGGGCCGTCAACATCAAAATGGGGGTCGATACCCCCTGCCCGCGCAGTTGACGGCACAGGCTCATGCCGTCGAGGCGAGGAATGTTGAGGTCTAGCAGAATGAGGTCGTAGTTCCAGTGGGCGGCCAGGTCTTTGGCTGTCATGCCGTCGGCGGCTTGCTCGACGGTGTAGCGGGCCGCGGTGAGGTGAAAGACTAAAAGCTCTCGAGTGGAGAGGTCATCCTCAACAAGTAGGATCTTCATCGGTGAGGAAACGTCATCCCAGTAAGTGCGGTCTAGTCAGTGCTGTCCAGTCAAGGCTGTAGGGGTGGAAATCTGGCCACCGACCTGGCCAGATCGTCTCTCGAACTGAATCAGGGCTGCGGGCAAGAACAACGTCAGAGGCATGATTGCAACCAGACTGGACTGTTGTCTGGCCCCGGCGGGAGGCTCCTGTGGTGCTATCACCTAACCTATTACGACCCATTTTTTGCCCTGGGCGCTCTTAATGGTTTTCAGTAGATTAAGACATTTCTTAGCATATTGTTAAGTATTGGTCTGCTAAGTATTGGTCTGCTTTTACCCATCGGCTCTGGCTCCTGGCTCTGGCCCCTGACTTTGGCCCCTAACTCTGGCCATTCACCCTGACCACCGAGCTGGTTAGACGGGGGCCTGCCAGGTGCCTCGCTGCAGGGCCGTCTGTACGGCCTGGCGCTGGTCGCGGTGGGTGATCCACCGGTGGTAGGTGCGGTTGTGAATGACCACGGAGTGGCCCATCATGTGGGCTGCCACCGTGTCAGGTAGGCCAAAGTGAATGGTGCGTACTGCCCAGGCGTGGCGTAGATCGTAGGGGGAAAAGGGCACCCCATAGCGCTTGAACTGAATGGCTACCTGCTGACCGATGCGCTGGAGAGTGGTGACGCCCAGGTCGGTGGTAATGGGTGGCAGGTGGCCCTGGCGTAGGTCAAAGCGGTCAATCCACTCGGGGTAGAAGGGCCAGACGTCGTGGAGACCGGTTTTGGTGGTCTCAAGGACGGTAATGCGGCCGTCGCTGTCGGCTTGCTGTAGACCCTGGTAGTCGCAAAAAAAGACTTCGTGGTTGCGCAGGCCGTAGGTGGCCATGATGCCGTAGACGTACCGCCAGGCCGGGTTGGGGATGCGATCGCACCATTCCACGATCACCTCATCCGAGGGCAGCAGCCGTCGCTGGGCCTTGCTGTTGCCGTAGGTGCCGACCAGCTGGTCAAAGCTCTCGGGCATGGCCAGCCCGCAAAAGTCGGCAAAGGCCCGCAGGGCGGTGCAGGCCACCTGGCGGCTGCGGCTGTGGGCAGGCAGCGCCGCCAGGGTGGCTACAATCGCCTCCTCCAGCGGTTGACGGGGCTGCTGCTCGGTCTGGGCCACCAGCTTTTTGAGATAGGGCGCGTAGGCCTTCTCCCAGGTGGTCTTGCGGGAGGCCAGGGCCGCCACATCGGAGCCGTGCTGCCCCAGCACGTGGGCCTCAAACTGCGCCACGCGCTCGCTTAGGGCCGGGGTTTCCCCCGACGCTGCCGCCGCCGGGGCCAGGTAGCTGGCCCAGCTAAAGCGCCGCTCAATCAGCTGGGCGGCAATCACCTTGGCGTCCTGCTCAATTTGTTTGAGACCCGCCGGGTTGGCGGGCACCCCCAGGGGAATGCGCTGTTGGTGGGGGCGGATTTTGGCGCTGCCGGGGCGGGGCGGCAGGGTGCCCCGCAGGTTGAGGCAGTCGCCCCGCCGCTCCACCTGGAGCCCCAGCCGGGCCGCCTTGAGCCGGGTGTTTAGCTTTGCGATCGCACTATCTAGAGCCGCGGGAGCCGTCATTACCTTCAGAAACCGTTCGTCCAGCTTGTAGAATAATTGAGATATGAATAAGTAGTTTAGAGCCACTACAGTGCCATGGGTCGTGTTGGGGTCTTATTGCTAAATTTGGGCGGGCCAGAACAGCTCGACGATGTTCGTCCCTTCTTGTTTAACCTGTTCGCCGATCCAGAAATTATTCGCCTGCCCTTTCCCTGGCTCCAGCGTCCCCTCGCCTGGCTGATCTCCAGCTCTCGGGCCAAGCAGTCCCAGGAAAACTACCAGCAGATCGGCGGCGGCTCCCCCCTGCGCCGCATCACCGAAGAGCAGGCCGACGCCCTCAAGCAGGCGCTGGCCAACCAGGGCACCGAAGCCAACATCTACATTGGCATGCGCTACTGGTACCCCTTCACCGAGGAAGCCGTCGCCCAGATCAAGCGCGACGGCATCGAGCGCCTCGTGGTGCTGCCCCTCTATCCTCATTTTTCCATCAGCACCAGCGGCTCCAGCTTCCGCCTGCTGGAGCGCCTCTGGCTCGAAGACCCCGCGCTCCAGCGCATTGTCTACACCGTTGTGCCCTCCTGGTACGACCGGCCCGGCTACACCGCCGCCATGGCCGATCTGATCGCCCAGGAGCTCGACAAGCTCGACCACCCCGACCAGGCCCACATTTTCTTCAGCGCCCACGGGGTACCTGTCAGCTACGTCGAAGAAGCGGGCGACCCCTATCAGCGAGAGATTGAGCACTGCACCGAGCTGATCATGCAGTCGCTCAACCGCCCCAACGCCCACACCCTCGCCTACCAGAGCCGCGTTGGCCCAGTCGAATGGCTCCAGCCCTACACCGAAGACGCCATCGAGCAGCTGGCCCAGCAGGGCGTCAACGACCTGGTCGTTGTGCCCATCAGCTTTGTCTCCGAGCACATTGAAACCCTCCAGGAGATTGACATCGAATACCGCGAAATTGCTGAAACCGCCGGTATTCACGGCTTCCATCGGGTGCCCGCCCTCAACGTCAATCCGCGCTTTATCACCGACCTGGCCGACATGGTCACCGAGGCGCTGGCCGCCCCGCGCCAGCTCTTCTCCGATGTTGTGCAGCCCGACAAGCAGGTCAAGATCTATCCCCAGGAGCGCTCCGCCTGGGGCCTCACCCCCGTCGCCGAAGTGTGGAACGGCAGGCTGGCCATGGTGGGCTTTTTGGCCCTGCTGCTGGAGCTGGTCAGCGGTCGCGGCCCCCTCCATTTTGTCGGCATTCTCTAGCGCTGACCCGTCGCCCAGCGCTGGCCCACCCGTGCTTTGACTCCGGCGCTGCAACGCCTGGGCCAGCGGCTAGGGCTTTGAGCCGCGCGGCCAGTTCCGCCACAGGTACGAGGTGCGAATCACCAGCCACAGCAGCAGCAGGGCAATAATGCCGCCCTGGTTTGGGGCGTCAAAGGCCAGCACCGCCAGGGCAATGCACAGCCCATCCACCACAAAAAAGCTCCACAGGGGCGGGCGGCGGGGCCGATAAAACAGCCCCATCTGCAAGATCTGAATCACTAGCGCCAGCAGGGCGCTAATTACCCCAATCAGGAGATTCAGCCAGCTGTCGAGGCCCATGGTTCTGGCCACGGCTAGCCCGGCCAGGGCTCCCACCCCAGGGCTCAGCACCAGCTCCAGAAGCTGAAAAAACCGCTGGCTGTAGCGATCCTTAGACAGCATCAGCTCCGCCATGGACCAGGCCGCCAGCACCCCCAGCACCAGCGCCGGGGGCAGTCGAGCCAGCAGCGGCACATTGGCCCACAGCTGCGGCCCAGACATCAGCCCAATCAGCAGCAGCGGCAGCGCCAGGCGCAGGCCCGTGGCCGCCGAGATCGACAAAATTGCCAGTAGTTCTGTAATAATCATGCCCCTGCCCTGATCGCTTTGCTCAGGCAGCCCCTAGTTGTTTAGGGCGGTCGATAGGTAGTCTGCCGCCGCCTTGACGACGGCCACGGCGTTTTCGTAGACCATGCGGGTAGGCCCCAGCACCCCCACACAGCCCACCGAGGCATCGCGGCGGGTGTAGTTAGACACCACGAGAGCGCAGTCCTGCATCGGCTCCAGCGGGTTCTCAGCCCCGATCCACACCCTCACATCGACACTGTTGGGCATGGTTTGGGCGGTTAGGGGAGAGGCGGTCAGGGGAGGCGCGGCGGCCAGCAGCGGCCACAGCTGTGACTGCTCCTCTTCCAGCAGCCGCACAATGGCCTGAATGCGCTGGGCATCTGAAAACTCTGGCTGGCGCAGCACTTTGGCCAGCCCTCTGACCACCAGCTGAGGGGTCTCAGAGGCCTGCGATCGCAGCGCCAGATCAACCAGCGCCTGACACAGCAGCGCCCCATACTGCTGAAACTCCGTATCCAGGCTGCCCCAGTCGAGGGTGGCGACCGCCGCCAGGGGGCGACCTCGCAGGTGGTGGGTCAAAAAGTTAGAGAGAATTTCCAAATCGCGCCGGGCTAGCCCCGGGGCCGCCATATCCTCAGCGTTTCCCAGCCCGGTTGGCAGCTGCACCGCCACCGACTGGGTCGCCAGCGAGTCCAGCAGCACCACCATGAGCACCTGCCCGCCCTCGACCGTGACCAGCTGAATGTGGCGAATCAGGGCGCTGCTGGCCTGTGGCACCGTCACCAGCGCCAGATAGCCGCTAATTTGAGCCAAAATCTGCGTTGCCGACCGCAGCAACGACTCCAGACTGTGCCCCACCCAGTCCAGCTCCCCCGACAGGGCCGCATCCACCCGGCGGCCGACCTGCTCAGAGGGCATCATCAGCCGATCGACGTAAAGGCGATAGCCAGAGTCAGAGGGCACCCGCCCCGCCGACGTATGGGGCTGATACAGCAAGCCATACTTCTCCAGCAGCCCCATGGTGTTGCGTACCGTAGCGGGGCTGACCTTCAGGTTATATTCCTGGGCCAGGGCGCGCGACCCAACCGGCTCTGCCGTGGCAATGTAGTGGCGAATCGTAGCCTGTAGCACCTGCTCATGGCGAGCACTTAGGGAAAGGGCAGAGTCCATAGGGGCCTAGTACAAAATGCAACTACGGCTTTGCCTTACCATAACAGATGTGTTCTGGGGTGCGATACTCGCCTACCCTGGGCGCACCCAAGCTTTAGAGGTCCTTGCTCTGGCTAAAGAATTCGCCCACCTTAAAGCTGGCCGTCTTCTCCAGCTGGCTAATCACCGAGCGCGTAATCAGCTTGCCCTGCTCCACCAGCACTTCGCCGGTAATCGGGTGCAGCAGATCCTGGTCGGCGCGCCGACCGATCAGCGCCTCAATGTCTTGCAGGGAGTTGACGTACATACCCGGCGGCAGCTCTACCACCACCCCGTTACCCACCACCCGAGCCTGGCAGGCCAGCCGAGAGCTGGGCTTGCAGGAGGTAATCACCTCCAGGGTGCGCTGCTCCCGGCGGTTGATGGGGGTCAGCGCCTCCATTCCCGACTGTACATAGATATGGCAGGTGGCGCACATGCCCCGGCCCCCGCACTCCTTCAGCACATCTAGATCTTTATTCAGCAGCACCGACAGCAGATTGCCGTTAGTTTCAACCGAGGTTTCTTGGGCAATGGGCTCTAGGCGAACGGTTTTAGCCATGGGTGCGACGGGGGTAGGGGGACAACAGTCATGCAGTCGGGCAATCATCAAGGGCAGTCAGCCTCGGCCTTGGGTTTAGCCCTAGCCCTTGGCCACCGGTGGGGAGTCGAGCAGCAGAGCCTGCTCCTGGGGAGTCAGGGTTTGCTCGGTCACCAGGGTTTGAAAATTGCGGATGGTTTTGCCCCCGCGCCCCAAAAACGCCGTCACCCAATCTTTAATCCACTGGTGTTGTTCAGCGGTGAGCGGGGTCTGGCCAGGGGTGCTGATGGTGAAGTGGCCATCCTTTTGAAGTTCAAACTGCTCAAGCCAGGCGGCGGCTGGACGTGACTGCTTCCAGGTATTGACGACGATGATCTTACCCAGGTACTGGGCAGCCCCGTCGCTCAAGTGGTTGAGGGCTGTAATCACCGCTTGATGATCTACAGATAGAGTACCCAGGGCTGGGGCAGTCGGCTCATTTTGGGGTGCAGCTGGGGGCGCGTCGATGGCGGGTAGGTTGGCACCGCTGCCCAGGGTGACGCAACCGGCCAGCAGCCGAAAGGTCGGCACAGCATTGTGGGGAGCCTCGAGCAGGGTGGCCTTGAGCTGGCCAATGGCGATCCGGTAGTCGGTAAGCGCCAGTTTGTCGTTAATCAGAACCAGCAAAATCAAGCCTTGGTCGAGCTTGTAGATATGGGCGAACTGGTTGGTAAAGCGAAAGCTAAAGGCGTCAAACTGAGCTGGGGTGGTCTCAACCACCTGCTGAATTCCCTGGGCCAGGGCATCTTGCTGATGGGAGTTGAGGCTGATGTCTGGCCCAAAGAAAAAGGGGCGATTCCGGCCATCAATCAGCGCCATGCCGGAGATGCCGGGCAAATTCAGGACGTTCTGAATAACCTGACGTTTCATAAATCCTGTGGAGTCCCATTCTAAGATTTTGTCGTTGAATGCCCCGAACCAAGTAATCTAGGGATGGCAGACTTTATTAAACCCCTGGGTTGCGGGTTTAATAGCCCTCGGCTACCCAAGGCGATCGTGGCGGCGCCAAGGGGTTGTTCGTATTAGCATGGTGGTTTCTCGGCATCCCAGGATTACTGTACGTAGGGTTAATGCCCATGTCTGACCTTCCCTTTACCCTCGATCAGCTGCGCATTCTCAAGGCTATTGCAGCAGAGGGCAGCTTCAAACGAGCGGCAGACAGCCTGTACGTCTCGCAGCCAGCGGTCAGTTTGCAGGTGCAAAACCTGGAGCGGCAGCTGGATGTGCCGCTGTTTGATCGGGGCGGGCGCCGGGCACAGCTCACCGAGGCAGGGCACCTGCTGCTGAGCTATGGCGATCGAATCCTGAGCCTGTGTCAAGAAACCTGCCGCGCGATCGAGGATCTGCAAAATTTGCAGGGGGGGACGCTGATCATTGGCGCCAGCCAAACGACGGGGACTTACCTGCTGCCGCGCATGATTGGGTTGTTTCGCCAAAAGTATGCCGATGTGGCTGTGCAGCTCCATGTCCATTCCACCCGTCGTACGTCCTGGAGTGTGGCCAATGGGCAGGTTGACCTGGCCATTATTGGGGGAGAAGTGCCTCCTGAATTACAAGACTCTTTAGAGAGAGTGCCCTACGCCGAGGATGAACTTGCATTGATCATGCCCATGTACCACCCCCTTGCCAGTCAGGCGGTGATTCAGCGGGAGGACCTCTACAAGCTGCACTTTATCGCGCTAGATTCGCAATCGACGATTCGCAAGGTGATCGATCAGGTGCTCACCCGCTGTGGCATTGAGACGCGGCGGCTCAAAATTGAGATGGAGCTCAACTCGATTGAGGCGATTAAAACGGCGGTACAGTCGGGGCTAGGGGTGGCGTTTGTCTCAAACTCAGCGATCGAAAAAGAGTTGCAGATGGGTGTGCTGCACCGGGCCAAGATTGATTCTGTGGTTGTCAATCGTACGCTGTCGGTTATTTTTAACCCCAACCGCTACCGGTCTAAGGCGGCGGCGGCGTTTACGACGGAGATTTTGCCCCAGTTTACAAATTTGCCGCTGAACTTCAAGCCCGTTGGCGGCGATAAAAACGGCGCTAAGCCGGTTGCTCCTCCCCCTGAGCCGCTCTACCCAACTCCCTAGCTGCGGTTTAGGGGGGCTTGACTGCGCTCGAAGTCTAGGCCTCTCGGGCGACAGCCTGGTCGCCGGAAATGGCAATCAGGCCATCTTTATAGATGTGAATCAGCTTTCGCTGCCGCAGTTTGCCCATGAGGCGGGTTACGGTGACCCGGGTGGAGCCGATGGCGCTACCAATTTGAGCATGGGTCAGAGACCAGGGCAGGTAGTATCCGGCTTCGTAGGGTTCGCCAAACTCTTCAATGAGCAGGGTGAGAAACCCCAAGAGGCGATCGATGGTGCGCCGCTGGCCTAGGGTGCTGAGCCACAGCAGCTTGCGCTGGTGCTGATAGCGAAACGCGTCGAGCACTTCTCGGCGAAAGTGCGGCCAGTTGTCTAGGTCGCTCCAGTACAGCCAAATAACGGTGGTCTGATCGACATGGGCGAAGCTTTGCAGGGTAAATGGAGATTGGGCAACGATTTCAAAGGGTTGGCCCGCGCCTACAAACCCCAGGAAGGCTTCTTCGCTGAGCCCCAGGGCCAGGGAGGTGGGGGTGTCTTCATCGCCAGTGTCGTCTAGATCGGAGGCGGCTTCAACGCCCTGGGCGCTGCCCACGAGGCGTATGGCACCACGCTCAACCAGGTACAGCAGCCCAGAGCGGGTGGGAATCCGCTCGTCTTTGTTGAAAGTTCTGGCTCGATAGTGGCCGTAGGCCCAGTCGGTAATACGCTGCCAGGTCAAAAACGGCCGAGCATTATCAGGACGAAGGGATGAGTGCATAGCAATAGCTGGATGAGACGGTACAGACCGTGACCAAGGAAACGAACGTTGCGTAGATCTTGGGATCGAACCAGCGGTTTTAGGAAGTGGTGCGGATCAACCAGTGGATACTTTAAACGCTGAGTCAGGCTGTGTAACCGTTCTCAGCCATAACACTGTCGGCTAACCCAACCCTCTTCTTGAAATCGCCCCCCAATCCGGAAAATCTCTGAGATTAGAGCCCTAACTATCTCTGCGCTTTGGTCGGGGTAGGTAAGCCCGACGATCAACTGAACCTGAGGAACGCTGGGTTTGTGAAGTTTGCGTAAACCATCCAATACTAATACAGAGCCCCCGTATTTTCTCGCATCTCCTGGTGATCTAAATGATCTGCGTTGGTGCGGGAGGTGGGAAGGGTGCGATCGCACCCCCTCTTCACCAACCTACATCTCCACCGACTCAGCCGAGGCCCCCTTTAGAGGCCCCGACGCTAGCGGGGTTGCCGCCGCTAATCACCGCCCTCAGCCGCTTTCAGGTTGGTTGCCCCTCGCCGTAGCCAGAGTCACCTACTTCCATAAGAAAAACTGTTCATTCAATTGGGCTAAAAGGGGTGACATTCCCCCCTGCTAACCCTATAATTCAAATTGTGTGAGGAGCGAACCAGAAGAGATGCCGAGACGAAACACGGCCAGTCGTCGGCATCTCTTTTGTTTTGTAGGTCTTTTGCCAATACAGCGTAGCCAGCCTGGTTGAGACATTGCTCAAGGCCTTGCTCCAGTGCAGAGCGGTTTAGGGTATTTGATAAGTGTCCTGGTGTCGTCACCATCGCTATGCATTATTCGGTATGCATTAATGACCTCCCGGGTCACGCCTCAGCCGCCAGCCTTTTTCACAACGGCCTCCCGATAGGGCTCGTCCTCGCCGGTTTCAGCTGTCGCCAATAAGTCCTTTAGCAGGTTTGCAACTTGCTCAGGCTGCTCAAGCATGGCCAAATGCCCACAGTTTTCCAGCTCCAGCACCGTAGTTTGACCATTTCTGGATGCGGCTAGATAGCCTGCCAGATGGTTCACATAGCGAATATTCATCACCTGATCCTGGCGACCGGCCACGAAAAATACCGGCTGGGTAAGGGCAGAGACCAGGCGTGGCAGCAGGTGTACCTCAGCTTCAGTGGTTGATTCCAGCAGGGTGCCCAAAGCAGCCTCAGGGTCGGCGCACAGCAGATCGCGGCTGCGATCGCGCCCCCATTGGTAAGCCAGTGGTTGGCACACCATCATGCGGGTGAGCACCAGGGGCAGCAGCGGAAGTTTTCCCAGCCACGGCTGTCGCCACCGCACAATAGCCTGCCCCGCTTGCCGAAACTTTTGAAATTCTTTCTCTAGATAAATTCCGCCGCCCGCATTGAGGCAGACTACGCCTTTTACCAACTCTGGAAAACAGTAGGCCATCCACAGCGCCACACTACCCCCTAACGAATGCCCTACCAGCCAAACCGGCCCCAACCCCAATTGCCCAACCAAAGCCGCTAAATCCCGCGCGTAGGCCCCAAGCCCGTAGGAGGATTGGGTAGCTCCCAAGGCCTCGGCGGCAGCGGGTATCCCAGGTTTAAACTCCCCCAGCCCATGGCGCGACTCGCCGAACCCCCGCAGGTCATAGGCCAAACAGGGATAGCTTGGGGCGACTTGATCAATAACCGGTTGCCAGTAGCGATGACTGAGCAACCAACCGTGAATAAAAACGACCGCTGAAGCTCCCTCCCCAGGAGTTAGCCGGTAGTAGTGCGGAACACCGAAAACAGATGCTGTGGGCATAGCCCGATCCTACCCTAGCTCATCAGGCGGTAGCGCATGCCATCAGCGATTTTCTGGCCCAGATAGTCAGGAATTAGGCTTTCATTGGGGCCTAGCAGATAGAGAATCAAACGAGTGCGGCCCCGCCACACCAGCAGGTTGGCATTGACCACCAACAAATCTTCTTGCCAGATGGCATACATAACCTTGTAAAACAGCCCCGGCTGGTTATCGGCCTCAATCAGTAGAGCGGGTAAATGAAATACTGGATCCACATAGAATTCAGTTTCCACCCGCTCTAGCCCCGCGTTGAGGTTAAACTCCACGGTCAGCATTTCTTCCACTTCAAAATGCCCCGCCAGCGTTTCTTGAATAGCGCGGCAGACATTTTCAGTTGTTTTGGGGCTCAGAGCCTTTCCCCCCCGCGAGACCACCAGCTTGATAAACACCAGCATGGGCGGGTAGATCTGACCGTAGAGGCTCAGGTTGTGGATGGTGAGCCCATAGGCCGCCAAGACCCCAAAGATATCGCTGAGCAAAAAGGACTGGTTGCGATACACAAAGTGCAGGGCGCTCTTATTGCCCTCGGGCTTAATGTCGAGGACAGCCTTTTTTTGCTTGTAGAGCTGGTAGGCCAAGCGCAGATTCTGCAGCTGAATCTCGCTGCTGACAAATTGCTCATAAAACTGCGGAAAAGCACGGTTGAAACGCTTCAACAGCTCAACCGTGGAGGGGTTTAAGCCAGCGGCCATGGTGGGAAGGATGGAACTCCATGGAGGTAACGTTAACATTTGCTGCCTCGTGCATCTCAGCAAGATCCGGTCGGTCCGGTATCTATCCTCGGTCTAAGGCTTTTAGCGGCATCTGTCGTCGGGGTAACCGCCTAACCCGGCGGCTTGCTCCCCCAGGGCTACCCTGTTTGACCAAAGCTCGATGCCTCTGCCCGGCCTCAGGTCATGCCTGCTCCCATCCTGCTGCACACCCCTGCTACGGCTCGGCTCAGTCCCTGGAGCGCGACGGAGACAAATCTGGCCAGAGCCAGCGGCATCGGTATTTTAAGGGGATATACTATGGGAAACGGTATTCAGCCCTAAGTCTAGCTTTAGCTTGAGCTATATTGTGCCGCACCTTGCGGAAGCTTTGACTTATGCTATTGAATGTTGTGCCATTTCGTTATCAGACAGGGCCTGCATGGGTTTTTGGAAAAGTCTTTTTGTCGGATCTGATGGCGCTGCGTCCGGAGAAACAAGGCCAGCAGGCACGGTTTTAGAAGCGCTTCCCGAGCAGGGAGAGGGCTCTACCATCGTGTTTAGCACCGATCGCGATCTGGATCTCTACGAACTCGAAGAGCTCTGTAATGCCGTAGGCTGGGCTCGACGCCCCATTCGCAAGGTCAAAAAGGCGATTCAGCACAGTTATTTAGTGGTCACCATGTGGGAGCAGCGGGGTGCCCGCCGTCGTTTGGTAGGCTTCTCTAGAGCTACCTCCGACCATGCGTTCAACGCCACCATCTGGGATGTGGTGGTGCACCCCGACTTCCAAGGCCGAGGGCTGGGCAAGGAGCTCATGCGCCAGCTGATTAAAAAACTGCGTAGCGAAGACATCAGCAACGTCACCCTCTTTGCCGATCCCCAGGTGGTTGAATTTTACAAGGGCCTGGGCTTTATGCCTGACCCCGAGGGGATTAAAGGTATGTTTTGGTACCCCGATTAGCCCCTGAGCAGGCCCATGCTACTGCCGGTTGAGGGCCTGGGCCTGGTGAATCCATAGGTTGATCTGATCGGCGGTGGGGCATAGATCGTTGCGTTGCATAGTCGCCACGTGCAGTCGTCGCAGCTGTGTATAAAGCCGCTGGGCAGAGCAGGCGGCTAGCTGCGCGACCGACATAATGCCAGCGTGCAGCAGCAGACCACTGTACTGACAGCCCACCGCAGGCACCCGAGCCAGCTCGGTCAAAATCACCCACTTGGTCACGTAGCGTAACGGCACCTGGAGGGTCTTAGCCAGGGTCTGGCGATGCTCTACCGACCGACCATAGCGGCGCAGGTGCTCGGTGGTGGTGAGGCCCAGTTGAATCATGCTTTTGGCATGGGTGGAGCTGAGCCCGGGGAGTTGGTCAAGGGGATAGGCTGGAATCGCCATAGTCAAGATGCTGATTGGTAGAACTGATTTAAGTGGGGCCAGCCTGTGCCGGTTGATTCAAAAAGCAGGCTATACTGATTCATTGATGACGCAGATTTACGGGATGTAGCGCAGCTTGGTAGCGCGCCTGCTTTGGGAGCAGGATGTCGCAGGTTCAAATCCTGTCATCCCGATTGTAGCCTTGGGGGTGTGACCTTCGGTTTTTAGACTGTCACAGGGGCATGCCAGTTATGAGACTGGAGTTTGTAGCATTTATAGTCATTGCGAGACTCCTGTTTGTGAGCTAACTGTCAGTGCTTCAATCTCAGTATTGTTAACCAGCGATTTGCCCTATGCGCCCTAAATTTTCTTCCCTTTTGCGATCGTTATCTCTGATGACTGCCCTGGTTGGGGGTGGCCTGCTGGGCGGCGGCTTGATGATGCCCCTGCCTGCGGTTGCCCTCAGTGAAGAGGCCATTGTTGACAAGCTGGGTCAGGTGCCCGTTTTTGTGATCTTAAATTCTGACGGTCAGCCGCTAACGGCAGCGGCTGAGATCGATGATCAGGAAGTGAAGGTGCCGGTGGTGTTTATTGACGGGGGCGCGGCTGAGGAATTTTTAGCCCGTGCCCAAGAGGAAGACCCGAGTGCCCAGGTGGCTCTGGTGGATTTGGGCACGCTGTACCAGGAAACTGTGCTGAGCAGTGAGGAGCAGGTGCCGCTGCTGTATTTGCCCATTGGGGAAGAGTTGGAGACTGCCATAGCGTTGGAGTCTGATTTTCAGGGGGTGCCGTTGTTTATTGCCCGGCAGGGTGCTGAGGGGCCCTACCTGACGATCAACCAAGATGGTGAAGCATCGTTACCGATGTTTTTCTCCCGGGACGATCTCCAAACCCTGTTGGATCGCTACGAGGAGACTAATGCCGCCGCTGCTGACGACATCGTGGTTCAGGTGCTGTCTTTGGAATGGCTGTTGTCTATGATGACCAGCAACAGCGACCCTGACCTGGATGCTCAGCTGAACCAGGTGCGGTTGTTCCCCTCTACGGAAGTGCTGGACTATATTCGCGCTGAAGCAGAGCAGCCAGAATAGCTCTTCTAAGGTAAAACTCAAAAATGCGGGGATAGCGCTGCTATCCCCGCATTTTTTGTTGGCTGCCAGGTTGTGCTGGTCTTTGGAGCTGAGTTGTTGGAGCTTAACTGAGTAAGGCCTTAGCTCTGGCGACAAAACCGGCGGCGGTGAGGCCGTTTAGCGCCATGATTTGCCCAGCGCTGGCGGTGGTTTCGCCGCGTTTCCAGCAGAAGGTGTCGCGGGGGGCGGTGCTACGCAGCAGAACGGGTTCTAGCATGGCGCTGGAGCCACCGGTGATGGCCAGGAGCACATCGCCGCCAAACAAGCGCTGGAATTCGGCGTCGTTGAGGAAGTTGCTGTCGGCTTCGGAGCACATATCCCAGGCGACATCCGTAGGGCGGTAGAGCTGCCGGGGGTTGACCACAGATACGATGCGGCTGCCGATCCCCAGGCTGGCTAGCTGTTCGGCGGCCTCGAAGGCGGGTATGAGGGTCATGTCGCCGATGACGGCAAACACAACGGTTTTTTCGCCAGGGGTGGTGGCTAGCTCTATGGCCCCCTGAGCTAGGGCTTGGCGGGTTTGCTCAAAGGTCATGCGCACGGGTAGGGGAGACTTGCTGGCGGTGATGGTGATGCCCCGATTGTGGGTGGTCAACGCCCAGTCGTAGCAGACCTGAATGCTGTTGGCGTCGGTGGGAAAGAGGGGGTAGACGTTGCCGTTACGCATCATGCCGGCAAAGTAGTTTTCGACTTCGGGGCGCTGGTGGGTCCAGCCGTTGCGGCCCTGTTCTAAAGCCCCGGCGGTAAATAGCGCAATGGTAGAGGGGGTAGGGCGGCGCAGTTCGGCCATGGCTTGGGTGACGGTCTGCCAGATCGGTAGGCCGTTGATGGCAAAGGACTCGTAGGAGCACCAGAGGGTGCGGGCTCCAAAGAGTGCCTGGGCGGCGGCTAGCCCGGCGCAGGCGTCTTCGCTGAGGGGTTCGTACACCTGGCCCTGGGGCTGCTGAAAGTAGGTGGCGTCGGTGGTGGGGTGGATGATTTTGAGGGCCTGGTTGATGTTGTTGATGCCTGAGGCGGCGTTGCCGTCGGCATTGGTGACGACAAACTGGGCATCTTGCTGGCCGACGTAGCCCACCAGAGCCCCCATGGCGGTGGTGGCTACCTGCTTGTCGCCGCCGACGGGGAACTCGGTGAGGGGCAGGGTGCCCAGGTCGGCCAGGGGCAGCACGGACTCCGTGACGGCGGTTTTGGCCCCGGGGCCGCCCATGGACCGTTCGTAGTTGGTGCGTACCAGGGCCCAGGCGTCGGGGTGCAGGGCGCGGGTGGTGAGGGCGCTGACGATGTAGTCGCGCTGGAGGGAGTCGCCGGGATAGAGGTTGTGGGACTGGGCGCCGCGCTTGTGCACCCCGGCCCCCTTGAGCTGTTTGATGATCAGCACGGTGAGGGTGCCGCTGAGGGCCAGTTTGGCGGCTTTGTCGGTGGCTTCGAGCACGGCCTGGGTAAAGGCGAACCGCTGGGGGAAGGAGAAGGCGGTGCTGTCGACGTAGGCACCGGTCTGGTTGGCGTCGTCGTAGTCTTTGGCATCGACGAGGACAATTTCCTGGAAGCCGTTGCCGCGCCAGTAGTCGATCATGGCCTGGTTGGACTTGGTGGAGACCATGCTGTGATGCTCTTGGCTGTAGCCGTTCCACACCAGAATGGGCAGGAAGTTGGTGGTGGTGGGATAGGCGGTGTTGAAGTGGCCGAAGCTGCTCATGATGTAGGGTTCACCCAGGCCGCCGTCGCCGATGGTGACGGGGAACAGCACGCCGGGGTGAAGCTTGGCCCCGGCCATGGCGAAGTGCTGGCCCTGGCCCAGGGGGCCAGCGGGGTTGAGCAGGCCGGGGATTTGGCCGGACAGGTGACCGAGCAGGCCGTGGGTTTCGCGGAAGCGATCGCACAGTTGCTGTACGGTCTCGATGCCCATGGCCTCAAGGGATCGATCGAGGAATACGTTGCTGTAGAAGCCGGGGGCGTGGTGGCCGACCTCGGTGATGATGTTTTTGTGGCCCAGCATGACCAGGGCTGCGATCGCATCGGCAATGCTGGCAAATCCGCCGGGGTGACCCGACTCTTTGCTGGCGGTTACCTGGAGGGTTAGGTAGCGCAGGGCGTCGGCAGCCAGCAGGGTTTGATAGACGGCGGCGGGGTCGCTGGGGGAGGTAATGGCGGTTTGGCCGGGTGCGATCGCAGCCGCTTGACCGTAGGCCGCAAACTCCGGCGGCAGTGCTCCAAAATGCTGAATCCCCTGACAAAAAGCCGGCATCGATTGCGTACTGGCCACCGTCATACCTGAACCCCCTACTAACGTGAACTGAACGACACCGCCCCGACCCAATGGGTCCCAGAGCTAAGCCAATGGCGTTGGCGTGGCATTGTATACAACGCCGAAACCTGTTTACCATCCTACACATCCACGGCGGCAGCAAGACAGCCAGCACCATAGCAATTCCCGTGGGCGGCGATAGCTATAGTTAAACCCAATAGCTCCAGCTAACCGCCTAAAGTTCGCTGCGCCCAAGGCATGGGTCGCTATGGGCCCGCCACCCATCGGCCCGCCACCCATCGGCCTGCCACCCACCGGTGCTACCCAGAAATGCTCTAAATAGCGGTCGTACCCAGCAGTACCGGCAGCCAGCTCAGCGCCAAACCCACTAGAGCCAGCGCCGACATCCACAGAAAGGCAACCGTATCTCTGATGCCGACAATCAGGTTATCGACCCTGGCCAGCAGCGACACCGCCACCAGCATCACAAAGTAGGCAAACCGCTGAAACTGAGTCACCGCCGCCACCGCCAGCGAGGCCATGGTCAGCGCCATCACAAAGTAGCCCAGATCGGACTGAAACCCCAGCAGCAGCAGCCGACGCAGGTGGGGCCAGCCCAGGGTGATCGCCCAGGCCCCGAAAATGGCGGTCAGGCCACTCAACACCCAGGTCAGCTCACTGCTCTCCCGGTGGTGTAAAAACCCCCCATAGGTGGCGTAGGCCATCACCAGCAGCAGCCACGAGAGCCAGTGAACCTGTAGCAGCGTACGCAGAGACCGGTCTTGCTTCATAACGGTGGCCAGGGAGCCTAAATCGGAGCCGCTGCCCCGGTTCTAGATACCTAAAGATTAGTCGAAATAGCCTGCACCGGGCAGGTCGGCACACACTGCTCGCAGACAATGCAGCGCGAGCGGGCAAAGGTGAGCTTATAGGTGTCGCCATCGAGGGTGAGGGCGCGGGTGGGGCAGACCCCCGTACATAGCCCGCAGTGAACGCAGAGGCTGTCGTCAACCACAATTTCGCCACTGGCCCCCGACACCTCAATGCCCTGCACCTCAAGCCAGTCGATGGCGTCGTTGAGCTGGTCGATATCCCCCGAGAGCTCAACCACCAGGGTGCCCACCTGGTTGGGTGCCACCTGGGCGCGAATGATATTAGCGGCAATATTAAAGTCCTTGGCCAGCCGGTAGGTAATCGGCATATGCACAGACCGCTTGGGGAAAATCAGCTTGACCCGCTTCTTCATGGCCGACTCACCACCCCAATTCTTTTACACTGAGACTATTGATAGTAGAGCTAATAGATCCTGCTTTCATCCTAACTGCAGCTCTTCCTGCCCACAGCTGCTTTGTAGAATCTATTGAAGACCTACCCCGAGAGAATGCCGTTGCCCTATGTCTAACAATCTGCCTGAAAATCTGCCTACCGCCTCGGGCCTCACCCCCAATCGGCCTCGCAACCTGCTGGTGGCGCTGGCCGCTGTGGTACTGGCAGCAGCCATGGTGTTGGGCATTCGCACCCAGTCTACAACGCCGTCGCTGACCGCGCTGGCGGCCAGCGCGGTGCCCTACGAAGTGGCCCAGGGCAACGGTAAGCCCACCCTGCTAGAGTTTTACGCCAACTGGTGCAGCAGCTGCCAGGCCATGGCGGGCGATATGGCATCACTGCGGGATCACTACAGCGACCGGGTCAACTTTGTCATGCTAAACATCGACAACAACAAGTGGTTGCCCGAGATGCTGGCCTATCGGGTCGAGGGCATTCCCCACTTTGTGTACATGGGGGCCAGCGGTGACCCCATTGCCACCGCCATTGGCGAGCAGCCCCGACAAATTTTTGCCGACAACCTCGACGCCCTGCTCGCCCAGGCCCCCCTGCCCCACCGGCAGGCGCTAGGTCGTACCTCTGACCTAGAGGGAGACCTGCTCACCCGCCAGGGGGCCGTCAACGACGATCCCCGCGCCCACGGCAACCCCATCGTCAACTAGGGCCAGGGGCCGCTCTAGCTAGGGCCACCAAAATCAGAGGCTGCTCAAGCCAGGGGCTACCAGTCTCCTGACATCACGGCCAGGGGCTCGCCAGCGGTAGTGATGACGCTGAGGGGCAGCTCTGGATCCCGTTCCTGGCGCGAAAAATGCACCAGCTCTAGCCCGGCCCCGGTGGGCTCAACGGTGACCACATACTGGTTGTCTTGCCACTCCAGGCTGACCAGGCGATGGTTGAGCAGCCAAAGTTCTGCCAGTTCGCCCTGGTTAATTTGCTCGGGCTGGTCGCCGTCGTAGCAGCTCCAGGTGTCATCGAGAGCCGTCCACACACCGGAGAGGTAGAGGGGATCGGTGCGCGCGCTCAGACCGTAGGTGGTAAACGAAAACACCTCGTGGCTCCACCAGGTTTTGGCCATCTCCGCCAGGGGATCGGTGTCGAGGGCGGTGCCGTAGCGGGGCATCGACTCCAGCTGTTTGGTCTGGGCATACTCCGAAGGGCGTTGCCAGTTGGGCAGGCTGACGCAGACCTCGGTGGTCAGGCTGGGTGCGCCGTCGGGCAGATCGGCCTGGGCCAGATAGTTGCCTAGGGCCAGGCCCGCCGACAACCGGCCCGACTGGAAGGGCTGGGCGGCCTGGGTGGGCTGGGTAGAGACGGTCATTAACCCGGCAGAACCAGCGCTGAGGGTGAGGAGAAGGGCCGTGGCAAACAATTGGCTCATGAAATATAGACCGATGGACGAGAGATACAGGGCGACCGCCGCTGGGGCCCTTGCCGACGAAGCCGCTACAGACGTAAGAAAAATAGCTAGCCTCAGAAGGGCTAAACCACCGATTTTGCTGACCGATCACAGCGGGGCAAAATCAAACCTACGGAGAGGCCACTGCGGGACTGTGGGGGGAAGCCCGCGGTTAGTCAATGGGGTGTTGAAAACTGAGCGGTGAAATGTGGGCTAAGGCCTTGGGCTCTGAGCCTGGCTAACTACAGCGTTAGCCCTGAGCAGGCAAGACGTTGACCTATTACCAAGATAGCGGTTGAGTTGATTTCTGAGCAGAGAAATTGCCACTTCTTTGGGATCATCACAACTGGTCTATGGGGCGGGTCGATCGGGGTGGTAATCGTCGGGCGGCGGTGCCTCGGCGGCGCGGGGCACCGGGGGCAGGGGATCGGCGCTGTAGACCGGTTTGACGGGCACTAATTCGAGCTGGTGGGGGTGGCGGGGCGAGCTCTCTAAGCCTTGCCGACGCCGGTTAGACATGGCTTCTTCGGTGGTGGCTTCGGCCACTACTTCGTAGAGAATGGCCTGCTTGGCACCGCTGCCTTTGCGGAGAATGCGCCCGAGGCGCTGGACATATTCGCGGGTGGAGCCGCTGCCCGAGAGCAAAATGGCGATGCGGGCTTCGGGCACATCGACCCCTTCGTTGAGCACATGGCTGACCACCAGGGTGGGGTACTCGCCGCTGCGAAACCCCTGGAGGATGGCGTGGCGCTCTTTGACCGGGGTTTGGTGGGTGATGGCGGGGATCAAGAAGCTTTCGGAAATGGTGTAGACCGTGGCGTTGTCATTGGTGAAGATGATCGTGCGGTCGGGGTGGTGCTGGGCCAGCAGATCTTCTAGCACCCGCAGTTTGCCTGCGGTGCCCAGGGCGATTGCACGGGCCTCCCGGTGAGCAAGCATGGCTCGCCGCCCCTCCGGAGACTGGGCGCTGGCCTGCACAAACCGCTGCCACCCCTGGGCCGAGCTGAGCCAAATATTGGCCTCCTGCAAAAAGCGATTGCGCTGGGCAATCAGCTGCTCGTAGCGGGCTCGCTCCTGGCGGGAAAGCTTGACCTTGAGCGGCACAATCTGAAACGGGGCAAGGGCATCGCCCGAGAGATCCGCCGCCGACTTGGCGTAGACTACTGGCCCCAGCAGGTGGGTTAAATCCTCGTGGCGACCGTCGGCGCGGTCGGGGGTGGCGGTGAGCCCCAGCCGGTAGGGGGCAATGGAATATTCGGCGATTACTCGGTTAAAGTCGCTGGGCAGGTGGTGGCACTCGTCGCAGATCAGCAGGGCATACTGGTTGCCCAGACTCTCGGCGTGGATGGCGGCGCTGTCGTAGGTGGCAACTAAAACAGGGGTGCGATCGCGGGATCCGCCGCCCAGGAGCCCCACCTCCACATCGGGAAAGGCCGCCTTCAGGTGGGCGTACCACTGGTGCATGAGGTCGAGGGTGGGCACGGTGATCAGGGTGGGGCGGGGGGTGGTTTGCATGGCCAGCTGGGCCAGGTAGGTCTTGCCGCTGGCG
>DATIVG010000602.1:0-5514 GCA_035466075.1 Nodosilinea sp.
ATGGGTCTGATGGGTGTGGTGCCAGCGGCGGCGGAAGATGCGGTCAACTCGGTACCCCCTGGCCTGTACGGCGGCAACATCGACATCAAGCATTTGGGTCGAGGCAGCAGCTTGTACCTGCCGGTGCAGGTGCCTGGGGCCCTGTTTTACTCGGGCGATCCGCACTGCGCCCAGGGCAATGGTGAAGTGGCGCTGACGGCCATCGAGTGCTCCCTGACCCCCACCTTTGAGCTGGTGCTGCACAAAGATATGGAGCTGCCCGCTCCCATGGGCGAGACCGCAGATTCCTGGATTGCCGTCGGTCTCGACGTTGACCTCAACGAAGCCATGAAGAAGTCGGTGCGCGAGTACCTGCGCATCATGAATGACAAGTACGGCCTCACCAAAGCCGATGCGCTGCTCTACGGCAGTGCCGACATCGACTTTGAGGTGTCTCAGGTGGTGGATATTGTCAAAGGCATCCATGGGGTGATTCCCAAGGAGCGCTTCACCGCCCTGGAGAAATAGTCGCTAGCCAATCGCTAACGCTCTGAGCGCGGGTGGGCTGTCCTCTGGGCGGCCCACCCGCGCGTTTTATGGGTGGATTTTCCAGCACCTCCGCCCGGTTGGGCGAGACCCAGCTGAGAGCGCGGGTTTACCATCGGCGCTGGGTGACTCGGAGGAATGTTAGGGGTTGCCGGGTCGAGCGGTTGGCGAGGCGCTGGGTTCGGGGGCCCTGGGTTCGGAGGCCCTGGGTTCGGGGGCCCTGGGCTGCGAGGCGGCCCCCAGCACATCCTCCGCTGAGATGCCCTCGGTTTGGTTGCCAAAGCGCCATAGGGCAGCGGCAGCCTCGGCTTGAGAAACCCCTTTTTGGGGCTGAAAGAGGGTGGTATAGCCAAAGGCGCGGCGAATATTGGCAAAATCGCCGTTTTGGTGGTCGGCCAGCACCGCTCGCAGGGCCAGGGGCTCAATTTTGGCTGTGTCTTGAAACCCCCAGGTGGTGGTCACGGCCTCGGCGGTAGCGGCGGGCAGGGCGGCGCGGGAGTCGAGGGGCACCTTCCACAGCACCAGGGTTTCGCGGGTCAGGGGCGCATCGGGTCGAAAGGTGACGGTGGTGGCGTTGCCGGTTTTGGCGCTGGGGATAATGCCCGCCTCGGCTAAGCCCTGGATGGCCGCGAAGTAGGGGTGGGTGGTGGGCACATCCTGAAAGGCGGGAGTGGCGCTGGGGGTGGCGGGGCGAATGCGCTTGGCGGGCATGTCTTGGTAGAACTGGTTGTTGGCGGTCAGCAGCCAGTGGGCAAACTCGCCTCGGGTAATCGGCTGGTTGGGCTGAAACTGGGGCGGGCTGCCGCTGCCGCCAGGGCGGGGGGCGGGCGCAACGATGCCCAGGGCCAGCCAGTTTTGCACGTAGGGCCGCAAATCTTCGGGCACCTGGTCGAGCTGGGCGGTGGCGCTGTCGGGGCTGGATGGGGTGGTTTCGGGGTCGGGGGTGGCCTCGGGCTCAGCGGCGGAGTCGTCTGGGGACTCGGCGGGCTCGGGCTCAGCGGGGGTCTCGGGCTCGGTACCCGGCAGCACGGGGCGATCTTGCAGCTGGGGGTCGGCCTGGAGCGAGTCTTGCAGAGAGCTACCGGCACAGCCGGTGACCAGCAGCAGGCTGAGCCCAGATACCAGTAGAGCCTTTAAACGGAACGCAGCAGACAAGGGGGCAACCTCCGGGGCGGGGGGATCGCTAGCTGGGTGAGCCAGCGACATTGGCAACTAGCTGTATTTTAGGGCAGGAGCTGCGGGGCCGATTGGCCCCGCTGTGCCACCCCCTAGAGAGACCACTGAGCTATGACGCCGCGCCCGCTAATTATTGACTGTGACCCTGGGGTAGATGATGCGATCGCACTTCTGCTCGCCCTGGCCAGCCCCGCCGAATTTGACCTGCTGGGCATTACCACCGTGGCGGGCAATGTGCCCCTGGCCCTGACGACGGCCAACGCTCGCCGCATCTGCCACCTGGCCCAGCGCCCCGAGGTGCCGGTGTACGCCGGCTGCCCCCGGCCCCTGCTGCGATCGCTCACCACCGCCGCAGACATCCACGGGGCCACGGGCTTGCAGGGAGCTAACTTACCGGCCCCCACCGCACCGCTGCAAACCCAGCACGCCGTCGCCTTTTTAATCGACCGCCTCACCACCGCCAGTACGCCCATCACCCTGGCCACCCTGGGCCCGCTGACCAACCTGGCCGTAGCGCTGATCCAGCGCCCTGACATTGCCCAGGGGGTCGACCAGGTGGTGATGATGGGCGGTGCCCTGGGCGAGGGCAACATTACCCCCGCCGCCGAGTTTAATCTCTACGTCGATCCCCACGCGGCCAGGGTGGTGGTAGAGGCTGGGCTGCCCCTAACCATGATCGGGCTCGATGTCACCCACCAGGTGGTGACCACCCCCGACCGCCTGGCTGCCCTGGAGGCCCTGGGCACCCCCGTGGGTGAGGCCGCCGCGGGCATGCTGCGCCACTACGGGCAGCTCGATATCGAGCGCCACGGGCTGGTAGCGCCCCCCCTCCACGACCCCTGCGTGATCGCCTACCTGCTGCGCCCCGACCTGTTTACCGGTCGGCCCATGGGCCTGGCGGTGGAGACCGAGGGATCGCTGTGCATTGGGCGTACCGTCGCCAATACGTTCCCCACTGCGGCCCAGCCCGCCAATGCCACCGTGATCGAAACCGCCGATGCGGCAGGCATCTACGCGCTTTTGACAGAACGGCTGGGGAAACTATAGCCGGGCACAAAACGCCCCCCGGGCAGTTGATAAAATAGCCCCATGACCTACACCACCGAACAACTCCTGGACTTTCTCGATCAGGAACTGCGCGCCACCTGGCAGGGCGAGCGGGTGGTGCTCTCCTCCGCCGAGCGCATCGACAACCCGGTGCTCTCCAAGGCCATTGGGGCCGACAAGCTCAGCAAAGTCTTTGCCATTCAAGACTTTCGCGCCCAAATTCACCAGTACCAGCAGCAGCACGGGGTGTCGGGGCTGGTCTGGCACACCTGCCAGTTTCGGGGGCGCAGCCTGCGGGTGCCCGAGCTGCACCCCCAGCTGATTGCCATTCCCGCCGACAAGGCGGCCCTGGCGGCGGCCCGGCCCGCCATGCTCGACTTTTGGCGGCAGTCCATCGACGGGCTGCGCCTGTGGCGGGCGGGCAGCGATCCCCAGCCTGTCGATCGAGACACCGTTGAAGCCGCCCTGGCCGCCAGCGAGTGGGTCGAGCTGTCGGCCACCCGCAGCGAGCTATACCTGGGCATCTGCTGGGGCGACCCCAAGGACTGCCACTGCGACTGGGCCAAACCCGAGTCGGGGTGCGATCGCATCATCGCCACCGCCGGAGAACCCAGCGGCATCAAGGTATGATTGACAGTTGAATACCGCAGCTATTCCCTAGGAGCACCCCATGGCCATTGCCGTCGGCGTCATCGAAACCCAAACTTTTCCAGCGGTGCTGGCCGCCGCCGATGCCATGGTCAAAGCGGGCAACGTTACCGTTTCCGTACAAGACCGCTCCGAGAGCGGGCGGCAGTTTGTGGTCATTCGGGGCCTGGTGGCCGAGGTCAAGCGCGCCATGGAAGCGGGCCTGGTCGCCGCCAACGCCTGCCCCAACCTCGCCGAAGTCACCACCCACGTAATCATCCCCAACCCCACCGACAACATCGACGCCATCTTGCCCATCGGCTTTACCCCCGCCTCAGAGCCGTTTCGCGTCTAAGCGCCCCAGACATAAGCGCTACTATTACAACCCCCCACAGTCTTTAATAAATCGACACGGCGCGATCGACACCACCGCCCCGTACAATGAAGGTTGAATTTTTTACCCACAAAGCTTTCCCAGGAGAACCACCATGCCACAGGCCGTCGGGTCGCTCGAAACCAGAGGGTTTCCCCCGGTGCTAGCCGCCGCCGATGCAATGGTTAAAGCCGGGCGCGTGACGCTGATTGGCTACATTCGCGCCGGTAGCGCTCGCTTCGCCATCAACATTCGTGGCGATGTCTCCGAAGTCAAAGCCGCCATGGCTGCTGGCGTAGAAGCCGCCGAAAAAACCCCCGGTGGCATCCTCGAAACCTGGGTAATCATTCCCCGCCCCCACGAAAACGTGGTGGCCGTGCTCCCCATCGACTTCAACGAAGAAACCGAAATCTACCGCCAAGCCGTCGAGCAACCCATTCTCCCCGGCTCCACCGGTCGATAAAGCACCCCGTCTTTGCAAACCCCCGGATGGTCATTACAGATTGTCCGGGGGTTTATCATGAATGCACGGGATAACCCAACACCTGACCCAGTGGGCAGCGATTACCATTTACGTCAGCACAATTTCTTACCCTATCTCTTATCCTGGGCGTCGCCATGACCGCCACCCTGATTCAAAGCCCCGATCGCGTCGTCCTGCAAAACATTAGCTGGCAAACCTACTGTTCGCTGGTAAATGACTTTGAGCAGGAACCGGCCATTCGCCTTACCTACGATCTCGGTACCCTTGAGATTCGGATGCCCCCTGCTCTCTATGCAGACCCCCATGAAACGTTCAAAAAGCTGCTGGGCCGTCTAATTGAAGCCGCCACCGAAGAACTGGGGTTAGAAATTCGCAGTTTGGGATCGCGCACCTGCGATCGCGAAGACCTGGCCAAAGGGCTAGAGCCCGACCAGTGCTACTACATTCAGCACGAGGCTCAGGTGCGTGGCGTATCGCAGATAGACTTAGCCCACTACCCGCCCCCCGACCTAGCAGTAGAAATCGACATCACCAGCAGCTCACTCAACCGCCTGGCGATCTACTCGGCTCTACGCATTCCAGAGCTCTGGCGGTTCGATGGTGAACGTCTAACCATTTACACGCTGCAAGGTGAGAGCTACACCATCAGTTTGTCTAGTCTGGCTCTGCCACCGCTGATCGCCAGCGACATTGAACGGTTTCTGCAACTGCAACCGACCGCTGGCGAAAATAGCCTAGTTAGACAATTTCGCCAATGGTTAGCGAGTCAAATATCTTAGCTCTCTTGCCTTAACCCATGGGGTCAACGAAGGCAAACACCTACGACCTAATCAGCGGCCCGTTCAATAACGTGAACCATCTTTATGGGTGAACTGCCACCGGCCGTCCACAAGAACGGCCTGCAAATCATCGTCAGGGTAAACAACCCCATCCCCTGGGCTGCGATCGCCAATTTCCAGGTATTGCACCTCTTCACTGGTGCGGTTGACCAACTGATGGGCATTCCCCGTGCCCGCTTTAAAGCCAGCGCACATGCCAGGGGAGAGCTGCATTTCTCCGGCATCGCTAATCAGCACAGGATGACCGTGCAGGATGTAGATCAACTCATCTTGTGTGGTGTGGGCATGCCGTAGAGCTGAAACCGCCCCGGCGAAAGCGCTGTCAGATTGACCCCAAAGTTTGACAGACCAAACCAGTCGCCGAGGCAGCGCTTCTCTCGACCGGCCATGCGAGCGGCAAACGGGGCTGGATAGTGTGATGGCTGTTTCCGTGGTGCAATCTG
>DATIVG010000603.1:0-7471 GCA_035466075.1 Nodosilinea sp.
GATGATATTAGAAGAATGGCTTTGGAAACCGCATTCACAACTTTTACCACTTGCACAACTTCTCTGACGTCCATTTTCAAGAACCTTGGAAATTCCCGGCAAAAGAATAAAGAGAGAAAGGAAAAAGAAAAGGAGATAGAATCAAATTATGCTTTCAACTATGGGGCAGCTACTAGCCTTCGCGAAAGAGTTAGTCACACCAATAAATACCATCGATATTTTCAAAGCCTGGACAAAGAGATGTATCTGAAGTCCATTGAGGGCAGAATTGTAGATGGTCTTTCAAAGTTTTTAGATAGCAAGAACATTGACACCTCTGACCTAAAAGAAACAAAGTCAACAATTCTAAACCACGGAGTCATGGTTTCCGGAGGCTCTATCCAAGCTCAAAATCTCACCGTTGGAGAACAAGCAAAGTCTATATTTAACACCCTTGGCAATAGTGGCGGATCAAGCGAAGGCGGATCTACTCCCAGCGTCTAGCGGACACAATCAATATTGGCGTTGTCAAATTTTGGCTCTGACAAGAAATATCTGGAGAAATAGACATGAGCAAAGGTAATGAAGGTATTAATATTTCTGGTGGATCGATAAACGCGAGCCAGATAGTGGTAGGTCGTGATGCTCGATCAACTCAAACCACCTACAACATAACGGGTCAGCAGCATGCTATTGCCAATGAAGTAGCGGCGGCAATAGCAGATCTTTTAGCTGCCGTAGAAGACCATAGCGATAAAATTAGCAATAAAGAGGAAGCTGTTCAGGTCATTCAGCGAGTAGCTGAAGAAAGCCAGAAGGAGAATCCCGACAAATTTACGCTAAAAGGTCTGCTATCCGCTCTCAAGGAATCCCTAGGATCCGTTGTAGAGATTGGCGAGAAGGGAAACCTTTTGCAAAAAGTAATCGCGGCAATGATGGGATTGCCGTATCTCTAGCCATCCTCTCGAAAAGCCTATACTTTAAATAAGATGACTTTGAAATCAGGAAGGTTATTTCCCATGGCCGTTACCGTAAAGGCTGTGGCAGCGGCATAAGCAGGCTGCTGCCCACCACTCAACTCTGAAAACAGGTTGTATCTCTGACTTAGATCCTCTTGCTTAGCCCTTTCTCGTCATCAAATACACTGTGACCGACAGCCCGCCCGCTTCAGTGGAAATCAGCCTGACCGACGATCGCTCCAGGCTTTATGTCTTTTTTGGAGGGCTGGCCGCCGAAATGCCCATTCCCCCCTTTGAGTTTTACAACTCCTCCAAAATAATCGACGAAAACAAGCTCTTCATTCGCGATTTTTCCCAGTGTTGGTACCACAACGGGCTGGCAAACATCAGCACAGACATTCCAACCACCGCCGACTATCTGCGGCAGCAGATCGCCACTATCAACCCCCAGAGACTATTTTTGGTGGGCAACTCCATGGGTGGCTATGCCGCTATTCTGTTCGCCCATTTGCTGGGGCAGGGAGAGGTGATCGCCTTTGCGCCCCAAACCTTTATCGGCCCGCTGCTGCGATTTAGGCATGGCGACCATCGATGGAAGCGCAAAATCAAAGCCACCTACAAAAAGAGTCTCCTTAAACCAAAAGCATGGGATCTAAAGCCGCTGCTAAGGCATTCAGCCTCGCCGCCTAAGGTGTCTATTTTTGTGGCGAGCAATCATCGCCTCGACTCCCTTCACGCCAATCGCATTAGAGGCATGGGCGGGGTGCACATCCATGGGTTTGAGAGTGGCGGCCATGACGTGGTTAAACTGCTCAGAGACCAGGGATGTCTACCTGAGATTATGGCGGGCACCTACTGTGAAGGTGCGATCGCGCCTGCAAAAGACTAGCCCTAACCGCTTCACTTCACCCCTAAATCAGGGAGAGCCCGAGCGCCTGTTTACCCAACGCCCTGCCAACCCTAAATCTGTCAACGTTTTTTGAGAAACCCCATGGACCCAACTCGCTACGCCCGCGGCCAAGCCGCCCTGGCTAGAATCCACGGCCACATTGGCGAGGGCGTCATGGCAGCTCTGGGCGATATTGCCCCCGACTTTGCCCAACTTATTGTTGAGTTTCCCTACGGCGACATCTACTCGCGCGCTGGGCTGTCGCCCAAGGAACGGCAAATTGCCACCCTAGCGGCCCTAGTCACCCTGGGCAATGCTCCCACCGAATTAAAAGCCCACATTCAGGGCAGCCTCAGAGTTGGCTGCACGCGGGAGGAAATTGTGGAAGTCATGATGCAAATGGCCGTCTATGCGGGCTTCCCCGCCGCCGTCAATGGCTTGCTGGTGGCGAAGGAGGTGTTTGCAGAGCTAGACCAAAGCCCCCAGAGCCCAGGTAGCTGAGCCATCAGCCAGCAGCGGTAGTCCACTGAGTGGCCGCCCGGAGTATCAGTTCTGCGGGCGGCCACAGCCTCTGGAAGTCACCCAATACTGCGCCCGTCCTTTTACCGAACCTCTTCCCTGCACAAAGGGGATGGGGATGGGGTAAGTTTATGCCTGTGGTTAGCCCCCGAGGCGCTCATGGGTCGTCAACGTTTTTTCACCGGGCTGTGCCTGGGTCTATTGCTCAGTGTCTGCATTGCCTGCTCCGAGCGGGTGCTGCTGTCCGAGTCGGGCGCGGCTACTGACGCTGCCGTGGCCCCCATCGAAGCCCGAGAGGGGGAGGCCGCCGCCGCCCCACCTGCCCTTTCAGCCGAGGCCCAGGCCATCGTCGATAGCGTGCCGGGGGGGCTGAGCGCCCCGCCCCGTAAAGACCTGCGCCTGGTGGCGATCAGCGATCTCAACAGCGCCTACGGCTCCACAGATTACGATCCCGAGATCGACAAGGCCCTGGCCCTAATGCCCTTCTGGCGGCCCGATCTGGTGGTGTGCAGCGGCGACATGGTGGCCGGGCAAGACCGATCGCTGACCCCGACACAGATCAATGCCATGTGGCAGGCCTTCGACGACCACGTGGCCGCCCCCCTGCGCGACCAGGGCATCCCCTACGGCTTTACCCTCGGCAACCACGATGCCTCCAGCGCCACGGGAGCCAACAACGCCTTTTTGTTTCAGCAGGAGCGCGACCTGGCGGCGGGCTACTGGACGGCCGCCGAGCACGACCCCGGAGTCAACTTCATCGACCGCGACGCGTTTCCCTTCTATTACACCTTTGAGCAGGGGGGCATTTTCTTTATGGCCTGGGATGGCTCATCGAGCCGCATTCCCGCCGACAAGCTGGAGTGGATTGAGAACGCCCTGGCCAGCGAGGCCGCTCAGCAGGCCAGGGCGCGCATTGTGCTCAGCCACCTGCCCCTCTACTCGGTGGCGGTGGGGCGCAACCAGCCGGGCGAAGTGCTCGCCAACGCCGATCCGCTGCGGGCCCTGCTGGAGCGCTACGGGGTTCACACCCTGATCAGCGGCCATCAGCATGCCTATTACCCCGGCCACCGGGGCCAGCTCCAAATGCTGCACATGGGCATTTTGGGCTCGGGGCCGCGACCGCTGGTCGATAGCAGTTTGCCCCCCTGGAAGGCGCTGACGGTGGTGGACATTGACTTTGCCGACCCAGCGCTGACCACCTACACCACCTACGACATTCAAACCCTGGGCACCATTGCCTACGAGGAACTGCCCCGGTTTATTGCCGGGCACAACGGCATCGTCCTGCGGCGCGATGTCAGCTACGACGACCTCGCCCCCGACGAAAAGTCCTTTTGTGAGCAGCGGCTGGGTACGGCGCTGTGCAGCGGCAGTCTGCCCTTTCCGCGGCCCAAAACCTACGCCGCCTAGCGCGTTGAGCCAATCCCTAAAGCCTCACTTCAGCCCTGCCCGCTCCAACCTACTGATCAGTCGTGGCCTCATTCAGCCCCGGCTCAAAACCCTGGTCAAGTAAGCCCTCCCGGCGTTAGGGCGGGTTCAGCCCCAGGGCGTTGGTCCGGTGTGCCCTGGGCAAATTCTGTGCTAGTCTTTTAGGGATGAACGGGCAGCCGTGCCTGTTTTTTGCTGTCTGTCTATCTGTTGTACCGACAGCCAACCAAGACGACTCTGCCTGGAGCAATGGGAGGTGGCTCGACCGTTCCAGGGCACCCACTAGTATTTTTGCGGGTCTAGCGACCGACTGGTTCACTCAGTTCACTCTCAGTCAACCCAAGGAGTAAAGAAGCGATTTCGTATGACTCAAGTCGTTGTAGGTGAAAACGAAGGCATTGAATCGGCCTTGCGTCGCTTTAAGCGACAGGTCTCCAAAGCAGGGATTTTTTCAGAGGTGAAGCGTCGTCGCCACTTCGAGACGCCCCAGGAAAAGCGCAAGCGCAAAGCCGTCGCCCGACGCAAGAAGCGCTACCGTTAAACCCCTGTTCAATGGCCAGTAGCTAGCTCACCCTGGTTAACTAGCTTCACAAACCCAAAAAGGAGAGATGCCGACTACCGGCGTCTCTCCTTTTTTGCTGTTAACCCTGGGCGCTTAGGCATCCATTAGGCATCGATCTCACTGTTGGCCGTCACCAGGGTCAGCAGCGGGCCGGTCTGCTCCTGGCCGCTAACCGCCAGGTCGCTGTGGCAGAGCACCACCCGCTCGCGGGCTCGCCCCAGCAGATCGCGCACAATTCGCTCTAGCCGCTGCTCGTGCCAGGTTTCAATGGTTTCTGAGCGCCAGGGAATGCCCTGGTACGAGCCCAGAAATATCGGGAAGCCAAACAGGTTGTCGGTGCCGGTCAACCAGCGGGGCGAGCCGGCATCGAGCCAAAAGTGCCAGCGATGGCTCAGCCGTTGCAGTCGGTACTGAAACACCGTGGCGATAATGACGCCCCGCTGGGCCGGGTCAGCCGACTCGACCGGGTAGGGGTTGGCGGTGACCGCCCCCTGGCGCAGCAGCAAAATAAACCGCTCAATGGCGTTGGGCTGACCGACCCCAGGGGCGGCCCCCAGGACCTGTTGGCCCTGGCGCAGGCGATCCTCCACCGTCCAGTAGTGCTGGGCCGTTTCCATTAGCTCCCGCAGGGCGGCGAGCTGGTCGGGGGGCAGGTGGCTGCCGCCCCACAAAAAGGTCTGAATCGCCCGGTCGAGCAGGCCCACCACCCCCGGAATCAAGCGCTTTTGGCGCTGGTCGCGCTGCTGCTCAATCCAATCGCGCAGGCGGTTGTAGGCGGCGGTGGCCTTGTAGCCGAGGCGATCCCACCGATCAAACCGGTCTACGGGCAGTAGGGCGGGCTGCTCTAGGCTGGGCTCAAAGCAGTGATCGACCAGCAGCTCCGCCCGCACCGGGTCGATCTGCACCGCCTCAAACCAGGGCCCCACCTCCGGTGCCTGGGGAATCTGGCTGAGCACCACCAGCATTTCGGCCACGCCGTCGGGCTCGGCCAGGCGGCCCAGCCCCGGGTAGATAAAGGTCAGCAGCGTCAGCAGGGCCCGCACCAGGGGGGCGTTGATCAGCGGGCGCTGGTCGTTGAGCGAGGCCACGGGCAAGCCCCGGCTGGTGAGAATTTCGGCCAGGGTGTAGCGGGCGATCGCATCGAGCCCCGGCCCAATGATCGCCACCTCGCTGGCGGCCACCTGCCCCTGGTCAACGGCATCGGCCACGGCCTCCGCCGTCTGGCGCAGCAGCTCTCCCCGCGAGATGGTCTGGAGGGTGCCGATGCAGTCGAGCGGCTCGGGCAGCGCCATGGGGTTGGTCACCCAATCCACCACCGCATCGCCCCAGGGGGCGGCCAGGGAATCGGCGGCCGGGGCGGTCTGGGTGACCACCTGGCACTGGGTTTTGAGGGCCACCAGTCGCTCGGGGTCGCTGCCCACCCCCAGGCGCACCTGGCCCTGGGCATTCCAGGTGATGGCGACGGGGCGATCGCGATCGATAAAAAGCTGTATCCACTGGGCTGCGATCGCAGGGTACTCGTCCAGGTCATCGAGCCAGAGACCCCCATAGCGGGCCAGCAGCTTCTCCTGGTACAGCGGCAGCGGCAGCAGATGCCGCCAGTACAGCTCCGTCATTACCCCGTAGGTCAGCAGACTGCGGGCCAGGCACCAGTCGCGCCAGGCCACCACCGCCCCACCCAGCGCTCGCCAGGTGGCCTCCGGAGCAAACCCCGTCGGCATGCCCTCCGCCAGCAGCACGGGCAAATCCTCCGCCGGTATCCCCGCCCCCGCCGCCAGCTGCAAAAAGTCCAGCCCCCGCCGTACCGTCTGAGCCTCCTGCCAGCCCTCGATCAGCAGCGTGCCGTCGAGCAGCTGGGGCTGCCAGAGCCGGGTGGCCAACTCCTGCTCATTTTCCGGGCGCAGCCGCAGCGGAAACTGGGGCGACAGCCCCAGCTGCGCCACCAGCAGCGGCCAAAACAGCGTCACCTCATCCTGAATAAAGCCGTTGGGCGTTGTGGTCACCGCCGCCACCCCAGGGGCGACCTCCCCCAGGCGGGCCGCCAGCCGCAGCCGGTTGTCGCCATTGGCCGCAAACAACAAATGGCTCTGCCCCGGGGCTAGGGGCAGAGCCATCGCGGCAGGAGATACCAGTTGCGCCAGCAGCCAGGCAGTCTTGCCGCTGCCGGTTGCGCCGTCGAGCCATTGGGGCCAATGTTCCATGCCGCCCAGAGAAAAGGTTGCTCTGCCTACTGTACTCCCCAGGAACAGCACTCCCCAGGGCCAGCCCGGATCAGCACCCAGCGACACCCCAGGGCATGCAGCCACCAACCGGCCATCAGCCCGGGGTCAGCGCCTAGGACACGGAGACCGCCACCACCATCAGTCCAGCGATCAACCCCAGGGCCAACCCACCCAAGATCAAATAGTTGCGCTTTTGGTTGGCGCTGGGGGGCTCAGCCTCGTACATTTTGGGCTCGTTGGCAAAATTGTTGAGGCGACCGCCCTCTTCGGTGGTGTAAGGCATTGTTGTAAGTCCTTCTTAAAAGTTGACTAACCTTAAGAGAAGGTTACCCGATGAGCGGATCACTTGGATAGCCCGATCCCGATCCCCAGCCCGTCTAGATCGCAGCCGGGGGGCTCAAACCGCCGACGGCTCGGCACTCCGAGGAGAAAGATTCAGCGCCACCGCCTCGCCCACCACCGGAGTCAGCACCCGCGTCGCCAGGCCCTTTGCCTGGAGGGCCGCCTGTAAATCCTGGGGGCCGCCGCTGGTCTTCAGCCAGTTGATTAGCCAGCCGCTGTAGGTCACTTCCCCGGCATCGGCGGTGGGCAGCACCACCTGGGGGCGCAGCCAGTCCACCAGTTCCAGCGCCCCCTGCTGCCCCCGGATGATTGGCCCCACCAGCGGCAGTGCCAGATCGAGCACGGGGGTAATCACCACATCGACCGGGGCCTCCTGTTTGAGTTCCGGTCGATGGAAGCCGTGGGGTTCGTAAAACAAAGAGGCCCCCGACTCAACATCGCGCAGCAGGTAGCCATTCTCAACCCGGGTGGGGCCCAGGGGCGCTCCCGGCAGGGCCTTAATCGTCACCCGCTGGTTGAGGGTAAAGGTTTCGCCGTGGCCCAGGGCCGTCACCTGGTGGTAGCCCAGCCC
>DATIVG010000604.1:0-16772 GCA_035466075.1 Nodosilinea sp.
GGATTCGCGGTTGGCGCACCTGGCCAAGCAAAAAACGGTCAAAGTTTTCGGGATCACATTTCAGCCACTCATCTTTTGGAGGTTGCTGGTTTCTTGAGAGCTTTTCGAGAATGTTGACGCTGGTGTAGATGTCGCCCAGGCCAATGGGCTGCTCCATATCCAACACGCGCATAGTGCCGCAGCGGGCCTGGATATCGCTATGCACCTGAGCGCGAACGGTCTGTACCAGGGCATCAATATCAGGTTCGGGCTGGGGTGGCTGGGGTGGAATGGGAGTCTTTAGCCCTGCAATGTCTTCCCAGTCCAACTCAAGGGCATTGCAGAAGCCGACAAAAAACCTGTTGCTGATTGGCTTGCCAGAGCAAAACTTGATGGATGGCTGGCGACTACAGCCACATTTTTTCATCAGGTCTTCCCGGCTCCAGCCCCGTGCAGTCAGCGCCCGGTTGATCTGCTGAATACCGCCTGGGGTTGCGCTGAGCGATCGCCCTGCCATGCCGTTTTATCTCGCTTGACCACAGTTTTACCCAAGGGTAACGCAACTCATCCTCAACTCACACCCAAGTCATACCGTCTGAAACCCCTGCGGGGACTGAACTTTCGCGGCATCCCGCCGATGATGAACTCATCCAACACAGCACAGAGTTCACTATGAAACCCACTAACACCCCATCCACCTTCAACCTTATTTTCGCCACCGTTCTATCACTTACCCTGAGCTCCGGCGGCGCTGCGCTGCACCTGGCCAGTCAGCCCACCCTCACCGAAGCCCAAACCCGCCTTTTCAACAGTGCGATCGCCCTATGGACCACCGGAACCACCACCCTCATCGGCCTCCTCGGCACCGCCGCCACCAAACCCCATGACTAACCCCATCACCCCATTACCCCTTCCTTCCTACCCTACGGGAAGCCGCTCCGCGTCTACACCCCGCCAAATCGCATCGGCCACCCGGCAGACGTCGTACATCTCCGCCCCGTCGTGGACGCGCAACATGTCGGCTCCCCCGGCAATGGCCGCACAGCAGGCCGCCGCTGTACCCCACACTCGCTGCTGGGGGTCGGGCTGGTCTAAGATCCAGCCGATGAAGCTCTTGCGGGAGGGGCCCACCAGCAGCGGGCAGCCCAGGTCGCGAAAGGCGCTGAGCTGGCGCAGCAGCTCCAGGTTTTGGGGATAGGTCTTGGCAAAGCCCAGGCCGGGGTCGATGGCGATCTTGCTGGGCTTGATGCCCACTGCGATCGCATCTTCAATTTGGTGCTGCAAAAACTCGTGGATTTCGCCAATCAAGTCCTGGTAGTCGGTGTTTTGCTGCATGGTCACCGGGGTGCCCCGCAGGTGCATGATCACAATTGGCACCCCCAGGTCGGCCACCGTCGAGAGCATGGCCCGGTCGTAGGTGCCCGCCGAAATGTCGTTGATCACGTCGGCCCCGGCCCGCACCGCCGCCCGCGCCACCGACGAGCGCGTGGTATCGACCGAAATAATCGCCTGGGCCAGGGTGTCGTCATCGTCGCGGCGAATCGCCTCGATCACCGGAATCACCCGGCTGAGCTCCTCCTCACGGGAAATCGACCCCGCCCCAGGCCGGGTAGACTGCCCGCCAATGTCGAGAATATCGGTGCCGTGGTGCACCAGGTGGCGGGCCTGGGCCACCGCCCGGTCGAGGGTAGCAAACTGGCCCCCATCGCTAAAGCTGTCGGGGGTGACATTGAGCACCCCCATCAGGTGGGTGCGGCTGCCCCAGGTCAAGGTGCGATCGCGAATTTTCCAGGCAGCGGGGGCCGTAAGCGCAGACATAGGGGCAATCCATTAGAGCTCTGCCTAGCTTAGCGGAAATGGCGGGGGCGTTAGAACGTTAGAGCGTGCCAACGTTCTAACGTTTCAACGTTGGCACGCTCTCTCCCTACAACACCTTCTCCAAAAACTGCTGGGCCCGATCGCTCTTAGGGCTGCTAAAGAAAATATCCGGCGGGGCATCCTCCAGCAGGTAACCGCCGTCGAGAAACAGCACCCGGTCGGCCACCTCCCGCGCAAAGCCCATCTCGTGGGTGACAATGCACATGGTAATGCCCGTTTCCACTAGGGCCTTCATCACCTCCAGCACCTCTTTCACCATTTCCGGGTCGAGGGCGCTGGTGGGCTCGTCAAACAGCATCACGGCGGGCTCCATGGCCAGGGCGCGGGCGATCGCCACCCGCTGCTTTTGCCCCCCCGACAGCCGCGAGGGGTACTGGTCAGCCTTCTCCGACAGCCCCACCTTGGCCAGCAGGTCAAGGGAAATTTTGCCCGCGTCGGCCTTCGAGAGGCCCTTTACCTTCATCGGCGCGTAGGTGAGGTTTTCCATCACCGTTTTGTGGGGAAACAGGTTGAAATGCTGAAACACCATGCCCACGTTCTGGCGCACCTTGAGAATGTCGCACTTGGACGACGTAATATCCACGCCATCGACAAAAATATGCCCGGCGGTGGGAATTTCCAGCAGGTTTATGCAGCGCAGCAGCGTCGATTTGCCCGACCCCGAGGGGCCGATAATCGCCACCACCTCCCCGGTGGCCACCTCCGTCGAAATGTCCTTCAACACCTCCAGCGGCCCAAAGGATTTGACCAAATGCTCGATTCTAATCACTGCGGCGCATCCTCCGCTCTAGAACTTGGGCGGCCTGGGTGAGGCCCATCACCATGACGTAGTAGATCACCCCCACCACGATCAGCGGCTCAAAGTACAAAAACGTCTGCCCCGCCACCACCTGGGCGCGGCGCATCAGATCCAGCACCCCAATCGTAGACACCAGGGCCGAATCTTTCAGTAGCGCAATGCTCTCATTCACCAGCGCCGGCAAAATATTCTTAAACGCCTGGGGCAAGATAATGTCGAGCATCATCGGCTTGTAGGCCACCCCCAGCGACATCGCCGCCTCCCGCTGGCCCTTGTCCACCGCCATAATGCCCGCCCGAATGGTCTCGGAGCTGTAGGCCGCCGAGTTGAGGGCAAAGGTAAACACCCCCGCCTCAATGGGCGAAATTTTGTAGCCGATCAGCTGCGGCGTGGCAAAGTACACCAGGGCCAGCTGCAAAATCAGCGGCGTACCCCGAAAAATCGAGGTATAAAACTCCGCAAACCAGCGCAGCGGCTTAATGCTGGAGATCTTCAGCAGCGACAGCAGCGTGCCCAGGGTAAAGCCAAACAGCGCCGACAGCAGGGTGAACTGGAGAGTGACCAACACGCCCTTCAAAATGAAGGGCAGCGACGGCAAAATCTGACCGAAGTCTAAGTTCATAGGGCCAGGTTCATAGGGCCAGGTTCATAGGGCCAGGTTTATAGGGCCAGGTTCAGGGGGCTAGGTTCAGGGGCGTTGGCTACTCAGCCCTGTCGCCAAACCATTTGACAATCAGCTCCTCCATCAGGCCGCTGGCTTCCATTTCGGCCAGCACCCGGTCAAACTCAGTCACCAGCTCCGAGTCCTTGGGAAAGGCGATCGCCGAGCCCGATTCCCCATCTTCGGGAATTTCCACCGCCGCCAGGTCGGGGTTGTTGGCCAAAAAGCCGGCCGCTACGGTGTCTTCAATGATGGCGGCATCGAGGCGACCCGACTTGAGCTCCTGCACAATTTCGTTGATGCGGTTGAGCGGCGACAGCTGCATGCCGGGGGTAGCCGCCGCCAGCTCTTTGCCCAGCTCTTCCTGAATGGAGCCCAGCTGCACGCCTACGGTTTTGTCGCCCAGATCGCCTGGCCCGGTGATCGCGGCGCTGGCCGGAAACACGATGGTCTGCTTGGCGTCGTAGTAAATGGTTGAAAAATCGACGTTTTGCTTGCGCTCTTCGGTGGGGGTCATGCCCGCCATCACAAAGTCGGCCCGCCCCGCCTGGAGCGCCGGAATCAGGCCGTTGAAGTCGATGTTGCTGATCTCCAGCTCGTAGCCCAGCTCGGTGGCGATGTGGCGGGCGATATCGACATCAAAGCCGACGATTTCTTCGGTGCCCCCGGCGGTTTCCACAAACTCGTAGGGGGGGTAGTCGGCGGAGGTGGCCATGGTCAACACCTCGGTGCCCCCGCCCGCCTCTCCGGTCGACTCACCGCCGCCACAGGCGGTGGTGAAACCTACGGTAGCCAGGGCCACCGCAGCGGTGGAGGCAATAAACCAACGTCGTTTCATGGACTCTCCTCAAGCGTCAATCGGTCGTGCGGGCCAGCAGGCAGGCTCAGAAGTCATACCTTAGAGCAAGGCACGGGCTTTGACCAGTACCGCTCGACACTGCCCCCTAGCTTGCAGAGAAAATTCTACGCTGGAAGTAATAACGGCTACCGTTTGCCCAGGTTACTGTTGGCGGTGGCCAAAGGATTGTGACCAACCAGTGGTGACAGGGGTGGCAAGGGCGGCAGGGGTGGCCAGCCAGCGATGGGATGGGCGGCGGCTAGGCGGCGGTGCCGTCTGAGGCGGCGGTCACATCCTCGGACAAAAACCGATGGGCCAGCTGATTGGTGGACCACTGGTATTCGAGGTCGATGTTGGCATGCTGGCAGGTGGCTTCGAGCTGGCGCTGCTGCGACATGGCCTTGCGCAGGGTAATGATCAGCTCCTGCACCTGGAGGCGCAGGCGGGGATCCTGGTAGGCCACGGTCATGGTCTGCTGTTCGAGCAGCTGGAGCAGCAGCTCGTAGTGAATGTGGGAGGGGAGCGGGAGTGGTTTGCCTAACTGTGCCATGGCGGTGCCCCAGGGTGCGGTGTGTTGATTAAACCAGGAACTGGATAAAGTCCTCGGTATCTATTAGTTGTTTTTTTCGTAAAGTTGGTCGATGGCGACGCCGGGGTCGGGCTGGCGAATCAGCGATTCGCCGACCAGCACGGCCCTGGCCCCGGCGGCGGTGACCGCCTGCAGATCTGCGGGGGCGTGAATGCCTGACTCGCTGACGATCAGAGCGCTGGCGGCGGCCAGCTGGTCACGCCGGGCGGCGATCAGCTCGGCGGTGGTGTCGAGGCGGGTGGTAAAGGTCTCCAGATCGCGGTTGTTGATGCCGATCAGGGCCAGGCCGGGCACCGCCAGCACCCGGTCGAGTTCGTCGAGGGTGTGGACCTCGACCAGCACCGCCATGCCCAGGGCCTTGGCGATCTGCACAAAGTAGCTGAGGTCCTGGTCGCTGAGAATGGCAGCGATCAGCAGCACCGCATCGGCCCCCTTGGCCCGGGCCAGGTACATCTGGTAGGGGTAGAGGATGAACTCTTTACAGAGCAGGGGCAGATCGACCGCCTGGCGGATCTGGCTCAGGTACTCGAAGTCGCCCTGAAAGAAGGTTTTGTCGGTCAATACCGAGAGGCAGGTGGCGCCGTGGGCGGCGTAGGTTTGTGCGATCGCAACCGGGTCAAAGTTCTCCCGCATTACCCCCTGGCTGGGCGACGCCTTTTTGACCTCGGCGATCAGGGCCGGGGTGATGGGGCTTTGGCGCAGGGCGGCGATAAAGTCGCGGGGGGGCGGGGCGTCGATCACCTGCCGCTGGAGATCGGCCAGGGGCAGCCGCTCCCGCAGCTGGGCCACCTCGGTTTCTTTTTGCCAGACAATTTTTTCTAAAATGTTGCGAGGCTCGGCATCGTCAACCTTGATTTGGTATTGCAAGTGTTTGACCGCAACAGCGGGGTTGGGAGGGCGGCGGCGAATCTTCATTGTCTTTGAATTTAAACTCTGGAATTTAAACGCTCGATTATTATGTCGTCGGGTCAGATCGTAGGGTGGGCAGTGCCCACCCTCAACCCTGGGAAAACCAGCCAGTCAGCCTAGGAGGGACAGGGCGATCGCCAGGCAAAGCGGCGGGCATTGCCCACCCTACGGAGGTCAGGCCGGAACCACCACCGCCCGCTTAAAGGCCTCGTCGAGCACCTCCGAGAGGGTGGGGTGGGTGTGCACGCAGAACGACAGGTCGGTCACCGTCTGCCCCTGGGCAATGGCATTGGCCGCCTCCTGGATCAGGTCGGCGGCGTGCAGGCCGATGATGTGAGCGCCGAGAATTTCGCCGGTATCTTTGCGGTAGATCACCTTGGCCAACCCATCGACCTCGCCCTCGGCCAGGGCCTTGGAGTTGCCCTTAAAGTAGGTCTTCACGGTGTCGATGGCGTAGCCCTCGGCCTCAGCCAGGGCCTTGGCGGCGGGCTCGGTGAGGCCCACAAAGCTGACCTCGGGGTGGGTAAAGGCCGCCGCCGGAATGCTCAGGTAGTTGACGGTGCGGGGCTCGCCGCAAATGGTCTCAACGGTGAGAATGCCCTGGGCCGAGGCGGCGTGGGCCAGCATCATTTTGCCGGTGGCGTCGCCAATCGCCCACAGGTGGGGCACCGGCTCGCCGTTGCGCAACACTTGCAGGTGATCGTCCACCGGAATAAAGCCCCGCCGATCGGCCTCGACGCCGACTTTTTCTAGACCCAAATCCTTCGTCGCCGGAATGCGGCCGGTGGCCACCAGGCAGGCATCCACCTCCAGGGTTTCGACCACCTCGCGGGTCTCGCGGTCGGCCAATTCAATGGTGACCGGCGAGCCGGGAATTACCTTTTGGGCAATCACCCCGGCGCGGGTTTCGATGTCGCGGGGGGCAATCAGCACCCGCTGGGCGATCTTGGCGATGTCGGGGTCAAAGGTGGGCATCAGCTGGTCCAGCGCCTCGATGATGGTGACCTCGCAGCCCAGGGCGGTGTACACATCGGAGAACTCGAGGCCGATGTAGCCGCTGCCAATAATCGCCACCCAGTCGGGCAGCCAGTCGAGCTTGAGGGCCTCGTCGCTGGTAAAGACGGTCTTGCCGTCGGTCTCAATGCCGGGGGGCACAAAGGGCACCGAGCCCGGCGACAGAATGATGTCTCGGGCGGTGAGGGTTTTTTCGCCCTCGGGGGTTGCGATCGCAACCTTCTGCTCCCCCACCAGACGACCCCAGCCCTTGATAATCTCCACCCCCAGCCGAGTCAGGCTGTTGGTCATATCCCCCTGAATTTTGCTGACCAGATTTTTGGCGTGGTCAGCAATGGCGGCGCGGTCGTAGTTGACCGCCCCCACCGAAATCCCCAACGACTTGAGGTGATGCTCATTGCGCAGCTCCCGCACCCGCCCCGAGGCCGCCAGCAGCGCCTTCGAAGGAATGCAGCCCCGGTTGACGCAGGTGCCCCCCATCACATCCGCCTCCACGATGGCGGTCTTTAGCCCCCGCTTCACCGCGTGCAGAGCGGCCCCGTGGCCCCCCACCCCGGCCCCAATAATCAGCAGGTCATAGTCAAATGCGTCGCTCACAGCAGGCTCCTGAACAGGTAACTCAAAAACAACTTTAGGTCGAGGCAAACTAGGTCGAGGCAAGCAACAAGGCGAATTGGCCAACCGGACGCATAGGCTCAATCTAACCTGGCCACCCCTCCCCCAGGGGCGAATCCGCCGCAGTTTAACGAAGGTTCAACCGAGCTTCAACCCCCGAAGCCGTAGAGTTTTCCTTCATTTTTGACCACAGCGGCCAATCAGACAACCCAAACCAAGCTCACCCACCCCCACCCCCTACCTGCCCCCGCCCCTCTCCCCCCCGCTGCCGCCGCGCCTCGTACAGCAGCAGCGCCGCCGCCACCCCCACATTTAGCGACTCCACCGCTCCCGCCATCGGAATGCGCACCTGCATCGTGGTCTGGCGCTGCAAGGCCGCCGACAGACCCGCCCCCTCATTACCCAGCACAATCACGGTCGGCCGAGTAAAATCCACCGCCCAGTAGTCCACCGTGGCGTGGGAACTGGTGGCCACCACCTGCACCCCCAGCTGCTGCCAGGTGGCCAGCGGAACGCTCAGGTCATCCACCACCGCCAGGGGCAGCCGAAACCACTGCCCCGCCGAGGCCCGCAGCACCTTGGGGTGGTCGGGGGCCACGCTGTCGGCGCTGAGCCACAGCCCCTCGGCCCCCGCCGCCACCGCCGTGCGCATCACCGTGCCCAGGTTGCCAGGGTCTTGCAGGGTTTCCACCACCAGCGCCACCCCCTCAACCGCCAGGTCAGGCGAGCGCGGCCGCTGGGGTGCCACCGCCACCACCCCATCCGGGTGCTGGGTTGTCGCCATGCCCTCCAGCACCGGCTCAGACACCCGCTCCACCCGCTCCACCCGCTGCCCCAGCACCAGGGCCAGGTCTGGGTGGGCCTGCTCCCAGGCCGGGGTATAGCAGACGATCTCCAGGGGATAGCCCGCGGCCAGCGCCTCCTGGATCAAGTGGGTGCCCTCCAGCAAAAATTGGCCCTGGGCGCGCCGTCCCTTGGCCTGGTGTAGCTTCCGAAAAAATTTAACCAGGGGATTTTGCAGGCTCGTAAGCATCGCACTATCCCCTGGTTAATCGTTGTCTAAGATGCGGAACCCGGGACTTGAACCCGGATGTTATTGCTAACACTAGGACCTGAACCTAGCGCGTCTACCAATTCCGCCAGTTCCGCTGGCTGGGCAACGCTCTATGAGCGCTGCGATTTGTAATCATGCACTGCTGCGCAGCCAGAGTCAAGCCTTTGAAAAAAGATTTCGTGATTTTAAGCGAATCGGCTATCCTGATGTGGCCTCACCTGGCCAAATAATCTGGATTGCTATGGCGAAATCGGTGGTTTCGATTAGAATCTAGACGAAATTTCGGGAAAAAGTGGAGTTATCAGTCGTGGAGGACACCGCTATCGTTACGTCCATTGGTTTGCCCAGCCCCACCATCGCTGCCGAAGCAGATGGCCCTGTCCTCGAAATTACCGGCGGTACTCCCCTCTCCGGCCAGGTTGCCATCAGCGGGGCCAAAAACTCAGCCCTCGTGGTCATGGCCGGTACGCTGCTGTGCTCACAACCCTGCCGCATTCGCAATATCCCCCACCTGATGGATATTGAGCGCATGGGGGAGGTGCTCACCGCCCTCGGGGTCAAGCTCAAGCGCGAAGACGACGCCCTGGTGGTAGACGCCAGCACCATCGCCCACACCAAGGCCCCCTACGACCTGGTGAGCCGCCTGCGGGCCAGCTTCTTTGTGATTGGCCCCCTGCTGGCGCGCATGGGGGTAGCCCGCATTCCCCTGCCCGGCGGCTGCGCCATTGGGGCCCGGCCCGTTGAGCTGCATGTGCGCGGCCTCCAGGCCATGGGTGCCGATGTGCACATCGAGCACGGCACCGTCCACGCCTACATTCCCGGCAGCGGCAGGCGGCTCAAGGGCGCCAAAATTTACCTCGACTACCCCAGCGTTGGGGCCACCGAAACCCTAATGATGGCCGCCACCCTGGCCGACGGCGAAACCATCATTGAAAACGCCGCCCAGGAGCCCGAAGTGGCCGACCTGGCCAATTTTTGTCGGGCCATGGGGGCTCGCATTCGCGGGGCCGGCACCAACACCATCACCATTGCCGGGGTGCCCAGCCTGCACAGCACCGACTATGGCATCATTCCCGACCGCATTGAGGCGGGCACGTTCTTGGTGGCGGGGGCGATTACCCGCTCCGAGATCACCATTGCGCCGATTATTCCTGAGCACCTCACCGCTGTGATTGCCAAGCTCCAGGAAATCGGTGGCCAAATTGTCGAAGATGGCCCCAGCCGGGTGCGCTACGTGCCCTCCCCCACCATTACCCCCACCGACATTCAAACCGGGCCGTTTCCGGGCTTCCCCACCGACATGCAGGCCCAGTTTATGGCCCTGATGGCGGTCTGTGAAGGCAGCAGCCTGATCACCGAAACGGTGTTTGAAAATCGCCTCCGCCACGTGGCAGAGCTCAACCGCATGGGGGCCGACATTCGCCTCAACGGCAACTGC
This sequence comes from Nodosilinea sp., assembly GCA_035466075.1. Classification (GTDB taxonomy): domain Bacteria; phylum Cyanobacteriota; class Cyanobacteriia; order Phormidesmidales; family Phormidesmidaceae; genus Nodosilinea. The sequence continues at coordinate 9,775 of DATIVG010000604.1, forward strand.
GCCATTATTAAAGGCGTGCACCAGCTCTCTGGGGCACCGGTGCTGGCCACCGACCTGCGGGCCTCAGCGGCCCTGGTGCTGGCGGGCCTGGCGGCAAAGGGCACCACCACCATTCAGGGGCTGCACCACCTCGATCGCGGCTACGACGATCTGGAGGGCAAGCTGCGCCTGCTGGGGGCTAACCTGCGGCGCTGTACCGAGGGCATTGCTCCCATTGTCTAGGTCTCATGATCTGGGCCCCATTGTCTAGGCTCCATTCTCTGGGCCTGAGCCGACTGGGGCTTTACACTAGCAAGGGTAATCTCCACCGGCTGACCTACCGATGACCCCGGCCCCCTCGACTACCCCCGACTGGGATGCTCTGGCCCAAGCCTTTGGGCCCATAGAGACCATTCGCGACGCCAATCTGCGCGAAAAGCTCTCCAAGGACTACTACTACTTCAGCCCGATCTTGCAGGGGCAGCTGGCGGAGGTGCTGGCCGATCTGATTGTGCGGCCCACCACGGAGGCGGAGGTGCTGGCGGTAGCCCAGCGCTGTGTCGCAGAGCGGCTGCCGGTGACCGTGCGCGGAGCGGGCACCGGCAACTACGGCCAGTGCATGCCCCTGGCGGGCGGCGTGGTGCTCGACCTGAGCAAGATGAATGCCGTCAAACGGGTGGAGCCGGGGGTGGCCTGGGTGGAGCCGGGGGCGAAGCTGGCGGCCATCGACCGGGTGACCCGCGAAAGCGGCTGGGAACTGCGCATGTATCCGTCTACCTACCGCACGGCCACCATCGGCGGGTTTATCGGCGGCGGCAGCGGCGGCATTGGCTCGATTACCTACGGGCAGCTGCGCGATCGCGGCAATCTCAACGCCGTGCGGGTGGTCACCTTTGAAGACAACCCACGGGTGCTGGAGCTGCGCGGCGATCAGGTGCAGAAGGTCAACCACGCCTACGGCACCAACGGCATTATCACCGAGCTGGAGATTCCCCTGGGGCCGGCCTACCCCTGGGCAGAGGTGATTGTGGTCTTTGACGAGTTTATGACCGCCGCCCGGTTTGGCCAGGCCCTGGGCGATGCCGACGGGCTGATTAAAAAGCTGATCAGCATCCACGCCTGGCCGATTCCCAGTTATTTCACGGCGCTGCAGCCCTACTTGCCAGCGGGGAAAGCGGCGGCGCTGCTGATGGTGGCCGAGCCGTCGCTGGCTCTGTTTGGCGAGCTGGTGCGGGCGTTTGGCGGCGCCATTACCTACAGTAGGTCGGCCCAGGAGGCCAGCAAGGGGGCGCCGCTGGCGGAGTTTACCTGGAACCACACCACGCTCCACGCCCGCAGCGCCGACCCGACCCTCACCTACCTGCAAACGCTGTTTCCCTACGACCCGGAGCTCAAGGGGGTGCGCCACTTCTACGAGCACTTTGGCGACGAGGTGATCATGCACCTGGAGTATCTGCGCATGGGGGGCAATACGATTCCAGCGGCGCTCCAGATCGTGCGCTACTCGACCCCGGAGCGGCTGGCGGAGATCATTCGCTACCACGAGGACAACGGCGCGCTGATTGCCAACCCCCACACCTATCTGCTCGAAGACGGCGGCATGAAGCAGGTGGATGCGGTACAGGTGAACTTTAAAGCTGAGGTGGACCCCTACGGGCTGCTCAACCCTGGCAAAATGCGCGGCTGGCTAGAGCGAGTTGAGGGCTTATCCCATGACGCTGCCAACGGATCAAACGGCTAAAACGCTGTACATGCTGATCGGCCCGAAAGGCTCGGGCAAGACCTATATTGGTACGCTGGTCAGCCGTCATACGGCGGTCCAGTTCATTCGGGTGGAGCCGATCTGGCTGGGCCTGCCCGCTGGGGCGAACGGCTGGCGGGTGGTAGAGCAGACCATCGACGCGGCGTTTGCCGCCCATCCTCAAGTCATGATCGAGAGCCTGGGGGCGGGAGAAGGGTTTTGGGGATTCTACGCATCTTTGGCGAGCAAATACCCGGTGAAGCTGATTCGGGTGTTTGCCGATTTGGATACCTGCCTGGTGCGGGTCAAAACCCGAGATAGCACCGACCACATCCCGATTGCAGAGGACAAGGTGGAGGCGTACAACCGGATTGCGGCCCAGGTCAGCTACGACTGGACCCTGGAGATCGACAACAATGGGCCCGCCAGCGATCGCGATATTCTGACGGCTATGCAGACCATTCTGTAGCCCCCGGCCCGGTAAGCTAAGGTTTCATGCTTTAGATTGCGATACAGAAGACTGTGGTGATCGAACGTCCGTTTACCGATGAAGACCGGGTTGAGTCCCTAAAGGCAGCGGTGCTGGCGGGGATCGCGGCGGGGATGGTGGCCGCCATTCTTTTGCTGGCCCATCGAGTGCCCTCCCTGGGTGGGCGGGCGGCCCTGGCCTCGATCGTCGCCGGTCTCAGTGGCAGCAGCTTTTGGGTGAGTGCCGCGATCGCAGGTCTCTCGGGGGCTCTGTTTGGCATCACCTATCGCTACGCCGTGCGCCAGGACCTCAACCCCCAGCTCAAGGCCGGGGTGGTGTTGGCCTTTAGCCTGGTGCGGGGGCTGGCCTTGGTCAACGTGGCGGCGGCGGTGAGCCTGGGCGGCTGGCCCTTTGGGGCTGCGATCGCAGAAAGCCTGCTGATCTTTGCCGCCGCCGCCGCCAGCCTGGAGCTGGCCCGGCAGCAAAGCTGGATTAAACCGGTTCAGTGAGCTATGGCCATAGCCATGCTGGTTAGGACAATCAGAAACCCCAAAAACGTTCAAACGTTTGAACGTTCGCCTGAAAAATGTCTCAGCTCTACTCTACTGCTATGGAAATTCTAGCCGTCCAGGCCCAGACTGGTTTGCGCCAGGCGCAACGCCTGGGGCCGACTGAGTTTGCCCTGGGCGGTGCGGGGTAGCTCGCTGACCAGGATCCACTGTTTGGGCAGCTTGTAGGGGGCGAGCTGCGATCGCAGCCGCTCCGACAGCTCCGGCAGCCGTTTGGAATCATGCATCACCACCAGAGCGCAGAGCCGCTGCCCCCAGCGATCGCAGGGCAGCCCCACCACACAGGCATCGCTCACCCACCCCGTCGCCAGCAGCGCCGCCTCGATCTCCTCAGGGGAGACATTCTCGCCGCCGGTGATCAGCTTGGTGCTGCGACGCCCAAGAATGTGCAGATAGCCGCCCGCATCGAGGTAGCCCAGGTCATCGGTAGCGAACCCCGAAGAAACCATCGGGTCCCTAGAGCAATCCCCAGAGCCCAGAGCCGTAGGGTGGGCAGTGCCCGCCAAAATTTCCCCGCCGCCCCAATACCCCTGGGCTAGGGAGCTGGCCCCAATCACCACCTGCCCCACTTGCCCCGCCCCCTGGGGCTCGCCCCGGTCGTTGAGAATAGTCAGCTGGGCGTGGGGCAGGGGTCTGCCGCTGCTGCGGTGCCCCGCCAAAAATTCCTCGGGCAGCAGGGTGGCGACCTGGGCGGCGGTTTCGGTCATGCCGTAGGTGAGGGCAACGGGAATGCGGGCCGCCTGGGCCTGGTCGAGCAGCGATCGCCCGGCGGGCGCGCCCCCCAGCAGCACCGCCCGAAAACTCCGCAGCCAGGGGAGAAATTCACCTCCCTGGGCCAGCAACTCCTGAAGCTGAGTCGGCACCAGGGAGATAAACCCACCCGGGGGCAGCCTCAGCCGTTCTCCCCCATGCAAAGCCCGGTAGGGCTGCAGGGCAAGCTGGCCACCGCTGGCCAGCACCCGCAGCGCCTGCATCAGCCCGCTGACGTGAAACAGCGGCAGCACGCAGTAGGCCTGCACCGGCCCCACGCCAAAATGGCGACGAAACCCCGCCACAGCCGCCATCAGGCTAGCCCAGGTGTGAATGGCAAACTTGATTTGCCCCGACGACCCACCCGTGGGAATCAAAATTTGGCCCGGCTGGGCCCCCGGCACCCAACAGGGGTAGCCACCCACCGTCGGCAGCAGGGGGGCATCCCAGGCGGGGCTGACCAGGGCCTGCACCTGGGCAAGCTCCCGCTGGCCCCAGCCAGGGTTGGCCAGCACCACGGGGCAGCCCTCCGCCCAGGCGGCTAGACAACCGGCCAGACATTTTAAGGGGTCGGGTTCGGCGATCAGCCATGCCGGTCGGGCGCTTGAATCGGCGGCGGGTGAATGGGGGTGGGCAGCGGCCAGCAGGGGTCTCAGCTGCTCGATCAGAGCCCAAAAGTCGGCGCTGCGGGGGCCAACGAGCCAGTCCTCCCCCCAGCGAGTTTGTAGCAAAGTCTCTAAAGCATCTGCCATAGGGCGGCGGGGGTGAGAGTATCCCAATGGTCGGCAAAGCTACCCTGGGTGCCAAAGCCCAGGGCCGGGGCCGGGTCGGGCCCACAGCGGGCGGCCAGGGCCAGGGCCAGCCCCCGGCCCACAGGGGTTTCAAAGACGGAGGAAAACACCAGCCGGGGGCGATGGGCTTGGCAAAAAGCTTCCAGGCGCTGGGGCGCACCCGCGATCGCAGGTTTGACCACCAGCACCCCACGCCAGCCCTGGGCCCAGCAATGCTCCAGCTGGCCCACCGTGGCCACCGATTCATCCAGGGCGAGGGGGGTTTGGTAGCGCTGGCTCAGCTTAATCATAGGCTCCAGAGCATCGGCGGGCAGGGGCTGCTCCAGGTGTTCGATGCGTCCGGGGGCGAGGCTGTTGATGCGATCGCACACCCTCAGCCACCGCTCGGCCTGGGCCAGGTCGAGCCCGCCGTTGGCGTCGAGGCGCAGGCGCAGGCCCTCGGGCAGCTCTGCCACCAGCTGCTCCAGCCAGCCGATTTCCTGCTCCAGGGGGAGCACGCCGATTTTCCCCTTCCGGGTGCGGTGCCCCTCGGCCCAGCGCTGGGCCGCCATAGCCAGGGCCGCTGAGCCTGCCGGCAGCAGGCCGCAGAGATCTGCGATCGCAGGTCTCTCCCGCTCCCCCCCATCCTCCGCCCCGGCCAGATCGGCCAGGGCCCCCGCCAGCCCAAACTGGGTGGCAGGCAGGTGATCGGGCACCGGGGCCATCCCCCACGCCCCGCCCTGCGCCGTCAAAAAGGCCAGGGCAGCGGCCAGGGTCTCGCTGCCAAACCAGGGAATGGGGGCCACCTCGCCGTAGCCCACCCGGCCCTGGGCATCTTGCAGGCGCAGCAGCAGCCCCTGCCGCCACACCCACCGCCCGTGGGCCGTGTGCAGCGGCGTGACAAATCGCCGCCGGTAGGGCCGCACCGCCAGGGTCAGCGCCATCGGCCTAGGCCGCCAGGGCCGCACCCAGCCAAAAGCCCAGGGCCAGCAGCACCCCGCTCCAAAAGTGAAAGCCAATGGCAAAAAACTTGGCATTGCTCACCCGCTGGGGCTGGTCGTGAAATCGGGTGACGTGGCGACTCAGCCGCCAGGCCGAAGGCAGGCTGACAAACACCAGCGCCGCCGCCGGGGGAAACAGCCCCAGCACCAGGGCCAGAGCTGCGATCGCAAACACCCCTCCACACACCCAGGGCACCAGCGCCGCCGCCCGCCTCGTCCCCAACCGCACAATCGGCGACCGCTTGCCCGCCGCCAGGTCATCATCCACCTGGTGAAAATGCGAGCAAAACAGCACCAGCGTCGTGGTCGACCCCACTATCACCCCTGCCATCTGGCTGGCCCACGACCAGCCCTGGGTTTGGCTGTAGTAGGCCGCCCCCAAGGCCAGCGGGCCAAAACTCAAAAAGCACAGCACCTCCCCCAGCCCCTGGTAGCCCAGGCGAAAGGGCGGCCCCTGGTACAGATAGCCCAGACCGCAGCAGGCCAAAATTATCCCCAGCACCACCGGGTCCTGCTGGTGCAGCGCAATCGCCACCACCCCGGCAATGCCCAGCCCCAAACAGAGATTGGCCAAGCCAAACACCAGCCGCCGGTTTTGGGTCAAATTCACCACCGAATGGGCTTTGTTAGTATCAATGCCGGTGGCAGCATCAAACACATCATTACTGAGATTTTCCCAGGCCAAAATGAAGACGGCCGCTAGCAGAAACAGGGCAAAAATACCGCCGTCAAACTGACCCGTTTCGGCGTAGGCAATTGCGCTGCCCACCACAATCGGCATGATCGCAACGCTGTACATGGGGGGCTTGATGGCTGCCAGCCAGAGCTTACGGGCAGCGGGGTCTACCGACTGAGTGGTCATGGCATTGTCATTACTCCAGGCTTAGCATATCGCTAAGCCGGGCTGGGGTTACAGCAAACTTTGAAACCCGGCCCCTGCGGTCCTGGCAAACGGCCCCAGCAAAACTACGTACAGCCCGGTCTAAAAAGTTACGTAAAATTCCATAGCAAATTGTTAATTCAGCTTGTGCATATTAAGCCCACGGACCGCTGTTTCCTTGAGCTGGGCCGGTGCATCTACTCTTTGGAGACTCTAGCTATGTCCAGCCGAGGTTTGAACCTGTGCACACTCTCCGGCAACGTCGCCGCCGACCCCCAGGTGCGCCACATTGAGCGCAAGACCGGCGGCAGCGTCCAGGTGGCCAATATGACCATCTACGTCGACCGCATCCCCAGCCGCAAAGACAGCGACAGCTTCACCGTCGAGATCAGCGTGTGGGAAGATTCCCCCGCCTGGCGCAAGCTCACCCACATCAAAAAAGGAGCGCTGATCATCGCCAGCGGCGCCATCGATGCCTCCCCCTACGTCAGCAAAACCGATTCCCAGGCGCGGGCCGGGCTCCAGCTCAAGGCCACCGACATCTTTTTAGACTCGTCGCCGAGGGCCGAAGACCCCCAGCCCAGCCCCGAGTTTTAGTCATTCAAGTTTCAGACCATTCAACTATTCTGCTGCACCAGGCATTCTCTTCAGGCCGCGACATCCCGGCCCGCCCGAGCCAGCAGAGACAGCATCCACGGAGAGAGCGCCGTGGGTTGAGAGCAAGGATGCGGGTTTCCGCATCCTTTTCTATTGCAGATATGCCGTTGATTAGGGCAGGTTTGGGCCAGCTCCATCCCCCTGCGTCACCCTCAATTCCCCCAATACCCTGCATTCAAAAG
>DATIVG010000605.1:0-10732 GCA_035466075.1 Nodosilinea sp.
GTTGGAAACCAGCTCGCGCAGAAAGATCTCGTGCTCGGAATAGAGCGCTTTTTTGATAATCGGAAAAATATTCTCGGTATGGATCGAGATATTGCCCTGTTCCAGAAGCGTCTTCATGGCGGTTCGGTATGGTTCGAATAATGGGTTGCTTAAGGGCAATTCTTGACCTAGATGACAAAATTCACAAGCGGCGATTTCTGCACCCTGAGGTTCGGTTGCCCCTACCGGGGGGCTGCGCGCGCCGGTAGGCGGGGTAAAACCAGGCGCGCTGACGGCTAGGCAACCGGTCGCTGGGGCTTAGGCTGGCGGATGGTGGTTGAGCTGGACTGGGGGCCGGGGGCTCTGGGTGGGGGACGGCACCCAGGGCATGGGGGTGGTCGGGGTGCTGCTGCACGCCACCCGGCCTCAGCATGGCTAGGATTTGAAGGCGTTTGATCGGTCAACTAGCCGGTCAACTAGCCAGTCAACCAGTCAGTTGACCAGGCAATTAGCCAGCGCGGTCTGGGGTCGGTGCAATGCTTAATTTTTAGCCCTGTGCTGCCCCTGGCGGGGAAAGTGCTGTAGTGTGGGGGCAACTGTTTAGACGATGTGGTTTAGGCCCTTACCGGGCGCTGGGAAAAGTGCTGCGGTGGCGCTGATTATAGATTTTTATGTATGTCATAACCTGCGACATTGAGATGGCTTTTGGATGCAGATAGGCTCTCAAGGGCCCGGCTAGGACGGTTGATAAAGAGCTTTGAGGATCTTTATCAAAATCAAAAAACTTGAGCAGAAATCGGGAGCGGCGGGCGGGGTTAGATAAATAAATGTAATGATTGTGGGGTGGATTTTGACCCAGTCAGGATTTGTTTGGGGGGGTGGCGGGTGGGCATGGGTTAAGTTCTTTTGCCGCATCCTTTTGCCAGAGCGGGTTTTATCTGGGGTTGGGAATCTTAGGGTTGGGTATGCCTCGGCCAGTGTGGTTGACAGGCAACTTTGCCTAAAATACAGGTCCTCTAGGGTCTGGCACTGACGACTGTGGCTGGCCCAGGGCGGCCCCATCGATTAGAGGTTAAGGGAACAATCAGCGATGGTGAACAGGGCTTTGGGGGCTGGATCGATAGGACAGCGAAACTCCGCCAATCGGCACAGCCTGTGGGGGCTTATTGTTCTGTTGAGTTTGGGCCTGTTGGGCAACTATTTTCGCTGGTCATTTTTCTTTCACATTGACTTTCTGTTTGGCACCATTGCGGTGTGGCTGGTGCTGAGTTTTTATGGGGCGCGATGGGGGGCGGTGGCCTCGGTCGTGGCCGCCAGCGTGACGTATTTTTTGTGGCGGCATCCCTACGCGATTATTATTTTTGCCGCTGAGTTTTTGTTTGTGGCGGTTTTCTACAGGCGTCACCAGCGGCGCAACCTGGTGTTGGTCAATGCTCTCTATTGGGTGGGCATTGGCATGCCGCTGGTGTGGTTGTTTTATGGCCAGGTGTTGGGGGTAGACCCCAACCAGACGCAAATTATTATGCTGAAGCAGGGGGTCAACGGCATTTTTAATGCTCTGGTGGCGAGTCTGCTGCTGACCTATACGCCGGTCTATCGCTGGCTGGGGCGACCCCAGGCGGCCAGTGCGCTATCGCTGCAGCAGACGCTGTTTAACCTGCTGGTGGCGGCGGCGTTTTTTCCTACCCTGATGTTGATGGCGTTGGACAGTCACCAGGTGGTGGCTAATATTGTGGCGGAGGAGCAAATTCACCTCAATCTGTTTGCTCAGCCCCTGGTGGCGCGCCTGGATCTTTGGTATGACCGCCATTTGAAGGCTACGACGGCGCTGGCGGAGGCGGCCACGGAGGCGGCGCTGGCGCTGCCCCTATCGCCGCAAAGCCAGGTCGGTTTGCAGGCCCAGGTGGAAATGGTGCGATCGCTGGTGTCAGACTTTCAACACCTGGTGGTGACCAATGGGGCCAATGAGATTGTGGCCCAGGCCGATGGAGCGCCGGGGGAGCCGGGGGAGCCGGGGGAGTCGGGGGAGCCGGTGGCGCTGCGGCTGCCCTTTACCAGCCCGGTGGCCGCTAGCCTGGGGCCGACGCTGTCCTACGAGCGGCTGGGGGGTGAGGTGCAGCCGGGGGGCAGCGTTTTGCTGAGTGAGCCGATTGTCAACCAGGGGCAGATGCAGGGGCGGGTGTGGGGCGAGATCGATCTGGCGCTGCTGCAATCGCTGGTGGCGGACACCGCGGAGGTGCTCAACTTTACCGTGACCCTGGTAGACCCCGACCAGCGGGTGTTGATCAGCACCGACCCGGAGCGCCCCTGGGGCACGGTGTTTGACCTGCGCCAAACCGGCGAGATGGTGCCCCTCAAGGGTACGGCCTACCACTGGCTGCCCACCGACGGCAGCCCGCTCTATGCGGTGCGCTGGCGCAATTCGCGGTTTGTGCAGGAGCTGCCCCTGCAATCGCTGACGGACTGGCGCTTGATTGTGGAGTCGCCCGCTCAGCCCCACGTCTACCGGGTGCAGCGGGAGCACACTCGGTCGCTGCTGATTTTGCTGGTGGTGTCGGGGCTGGCGCTGGCGATTGCCGCCTGGCTGAGTCGGCGGTTTGTCAGCCCGATGCTGGAGCTGGCCCAGGTGACGACAAATTTGCCCGATCAGGTGCAGGAGCGGCAGCGGATCCAGTGGCCCAGCAGCCCGGTGTGGGAGCTGCGATCGCTAGTGCAAAACTTTCAGCACATGGCCACCACCCTGACCCAAAAATTTCAGGAACTCCAGCAGGCCAAGCAAAAAGCAGAGGTGGCCAACCAGGCCAAAAGCGAATTTTTGGCCAATATGAGCCACGAGCTGCGCACCCCGCTCAACGCGATCTTGGGGTTTGCCGAACTGCTGCGCCGCGACCCCGCGCTGACGGCCCACCAGTCGGAGCTGAATCTGATCCAAGGCAGCGGCGAGCACCTGCTGGCGCTGATCAACGACGTGCTCGATCTGGCCAAAATTGAGGCCGGGCACATGGCCCTAAACGCCACGGCCTTTAGCCTGCCCGACTTTGTCACCAGCCTGGAGGGGGGCTTTGCACTGCGGGCGGCGGCCAAGGGCATTGGGTTTACCGTGGTGCCGGAGGCCGATCTGCCGCTGTTTGTCGAAGCCGATGAGCGCAAGCTGCGCCAGGTGCTGATCAATCTGCTCAACAACGCGGTTAAGTTCACGGCGGCGGGGCAGGTCACCCTGCGGGTGGGGCGGGCTGAGGCCCCGGCGGGCCCCGACTGCTGGCTCTGGTTTGAGGTGGCCGACTCGGGGCCGGGCATTGCTCCGGAGGAGCTGGGGCTGCTGTTCCACGCGTTTTCGCAAACCGAGTCTGGCCGGGCCAGCCAGGAGGGCACCGGCCTGGGATTGCGGATTAGCGAGCAGTTTGTGCAGCTGATGGGGGGGCGCATTGAGGTACACAGCCAGGTAGGACAGGGGTCAACCTTTCGGGTGGTGGTGCCGGTGCGGCTGGCGACCGCAACGGAGCTAGCCCCGGCCCTCCGCCAGGGGCAGGCGACGGCGCTGGCCCCCGACCAGCCGGTCTACCGACTGCTGGTGGTCGATGACCAGTACAGCAATCGCCGCCTGCTGATGCAGTTTTTGACGGGGCTGGGGTTTGAGGTGCGCGAGGCCTGCAACGGTCAGGAGGCGGTGGCCCTCAGCCAAACCTGGCAGCCCCACCTGATCTGGATGGATATGCGCATGCCGGTGATGGATGGCTACGAAGCCACCCGCCAGATCAAGGCCCAGATGCAGGGCCAGGCAACGGCGATTGTGGCGCTGACGGCCAGCGTGTTTGATGAGGAAAAGTCGCTGGTGCTCTCCGCTGGCTGCGATGATTTTATTCGCAAGCCGTTTCAGCAGGGGGTGATTGTGGACAAGCTGGTGCAGCACCTGGGGGTAAAGTTTATCTATGCCGAGCCCCTGGCCCCAGCGGCGGCGGCCCCAGCGGTGGAGCTGCCCCCCGGCTGCCTGGCCACCATGCCCCAAGACTGGCGCGATCGCACCTTCCAGGCCGCCACCCAGGCCGACCAAAAAGTCCTGCTCCACCTGCTCGACGAACTGCCGCCCGAGCAGGCCCCCCTTCGCCACGTTCTCCAGGGCTGGGTGGTCAACTTCCAATTCGACAAAGTGATGTCCCTCACCCAGAGTGCAGATGAATGAACACCCCGACCCCAAACCAACCGTTCTGGTCGTAGATGACATCCCCGACAACCTGCACTTGCTGACGCGGGAACTGGCAGAGCAGGGCTACGAAACCCGTGGCGTACTGACCGGCACCATGGCGCTGACCGTCGCCCGCTCGACCGCCATCGACCTCATCCTGCTCGATATCATGCTGCCCGACATGGATGGCTACACCGTCTGTCAAACCCTCAAGGCCGATCCCGCCACCCGAGATATTCCCGTTATTTTCATCAGCGCCCTCGATGAAGCCCTCGACAAGGTAAAAGCCTTTGCCGTCGGCGGCGTAGACTACGTGGCCAAACCCTTCAAACTGGTAGAGCTGATGGCCCGGGTCAATACCCAAATCAGCCTGCGCCAGGCCCAGCTCAAACTTCAGCAATTTACCCAGGCCCTCGAACAGCAGGTGCAGCAGCGCACCCAGGAACTAGCGCTGACCAACCAAACCCTCGAAGCCGAAATCAAAGTGCGCCAGCAGGTCGAACAAGACCTGCGCCACAGCGAAATTCGCTATCGCCTGATCGCCGACAACATGGGCGATTTGGTCTGCCTGCACAACACCCAGGGGCAGTTTTTGTACGTCAGCCCCTCCGCCCAGTCGCTGCTGGGCTACACCACCGATGACCTCCTCGGCAAACAGCTCGAAGACTTTTGCCACCCCGACGACGTGCAGTGCATCCAGTTCTACTTCCAAGAGGCCCTGGGCGAGTCCGATTCCATCACCAGCTGCTATCGCTTTCGCTGCCGCTCCGATCGCTACATCTGGCTGGAGACCCTGGCCAAGCCAGTGGTCGATACCAGCGGCGAAATCACCGGCATTGTCACCAGCTCGCGGGACGTCAGCCAGCGGGTCAAAATCGAGCGGCAGCTGCGCCACGACGCCCTCCACGACGCCCTCACCCACCTGCCCAATCGCGATTGGTTGGCCAAGCGGCTGGAGCTAGAAATTTTGCAGTGCCAGCGCCACGGCAGCTACCGCTTTGGCCTGCTGATGATTGACCTCGACCGCTTCAAGGCCGTGAACGACAGCCTGGGGCATTTAATGGGCGACAAACTCCTGATCGCGGTGGCCAATGCGCTCAAGGGCTGCGTCCGCGATATCGACATGGTATCGCGCTGGGGGGGCGATGAATTTGTTATTTTCCTCGATAAAATCATCGATATTAAAGAAGCCATTCACGTCGCCGAGCGGATTAAAAAAACCTTAGAAAACCCAATCAAAATCGACGGCAAAATCATTTTCACTTCGGCCAGCATTGGCATTTTGATGGGTGATAGCGGCTACACCAACAGCAACGAAATTTTTAGGGATGTCGATATCGCCCTCTACCGAGCCAAGGCGATGGGCCGCAACCGCTACGAAATTTTTGGCCTGGAGATGTACCAGGAGGCGATCGCCCTGCTCACCCTGGAAAACGATCTGCGCCAGGCCATCCAGCAGCAGGCGTTTATCGTTTACTATCAGCCTATTTTTGCCCTTGGCAGCCGGGTACTGCTGGGGTTTGAGGCCCTGGCTCGGTGGCAGCATCCCCTGCGGGGGCTCACCCTGCCTGGCGAGTTTATCGATCTAGCTGAAGATACCGGACTGATCAAACCCATTGGCGGCCAAATTTTGCGCCAGACCTGTCAGGTGCTCGGCCAATGGGAAAGCACCTTTGCCCTGGGCGATGGGTTTCAGGTCAGCGTCAATGTGTCGGGGCAGCAGTTTCGCGACCCAGACTTTATTGCTACCGTCGATCGCATTTTGAGCGAAACCGGAGTGGCCGGGCAGCGGCTTAAATTTGAGATCACCGAGCGCATTTTGCTAGAGCAGTCCGACAGCATTGCCCAAACCCTGGCCGACATTCGCCAGCGCGGCATTCACCTCAGCATCGATGACTTTGGCACCGGCTATTCATCGCTGCGGTACCTCAGCCAGTTTGCGGTGCAAACCCTCAAGATCGATCGATCCTTCGTCAGCCAAATCGATTCAAACAAGTTGGGAATTGTGCAGGCCATTATCGATCTGGCCCACAACCTGGAGATGAACTGCATCGCCGAAGGGGTAGAAACCGAGCAACAGCTCAGCCAACTCCAGCGGCTCGGCTGTGAAGCCGCCCAGGGCTACCTCTTTGCCCCCGCTCTGCCCCTGGCTGCGGCCACCGAGCTGCTCCAGCAGCGGCACCGCCTGCTGTGATCAACCTGGATCAGCCGGGAGAATTATTCCGATTCTGGCCCTGGCCCTGGCCCCGGTGCGGGTGAGCTGCGTTTGGGCCAGCTGTTGGCGCGGAGGTTTTGGGCGGCTAGCGCTACGGTCTCGGCAATTCTGCGATCGCGCGTCTCCGGCCGCCTGGCACTGGCAATCCACTCCAAAATACCCCGCTTGGCTGAACGCGGGAAATTGTCAAAATTAGCCTGGCCCGCAGGATTTTCCCCCAGGGCCGCCGCCAGATCCGCAGGAATCTCCAGCTGCTCGATGGCATCCAGTGCTTCCCAGGATCCATCTTGCTGGGCAGCCTCGATTTTGGCCAACCCAGGGGGCATCATCAACCCGGCTTTGAGCATGGCCGCAATACGTTTTTTGTTAAGCGCCGACCAGCCCGTGCCCGGTTTGCGGGGGGCAAACCACAGCATGGTGCGCTCCTCATCAAGCTTGTTGGGCTTGCTGTCGATCCACCCAAAGCAGAGGGCCTCTTCCACCGTGTCGTTGTAGGAGACGTAGGGCTGGCCGGGCTGCTTTTTGTAAGTAATCAGCCAAATGCCCGTGGTGCGGGTGTGGTGAGCCGCAAGCCACGCTCGCCATTCAGCCCGGCTTTCGACCTGGAGAGAATTTTGGGGCGCTTCGAGAACCATAGGCGCGGTGGGGCGAGCGTGAGTTACGGTGCGGCACCGGCAGAGGGTAAAAAGGGTGCCCCGGCGATCTTCGCTAGAGCGTTGGTGTATTGTTCCAGCTTTTTGCCCAGCACCGCTAGCTCCTGGCGCATGGTGGCCTCGTCCGGCCAGTGGCTTTCGTGTTCTTTGGGGCTCATGCCATCGGGGCGTTGGGCCTCCCAGCGCTGTAGCTGAGGGTGCCACTTGGCCAAAAAGGGGCGCAGCCCCTGGTTGAGCACCGCCGTGGCAATGCCACCCACACTTTCGGGCGTCGCCCCCACGTCTGGCCCCGCATCCTTAAGAATCTGTCGGGTGATGCCAAACAGCACGTAGAGGGAAGCCAGGGCCTCCCTCAGCAGGCCGTGGTCATCGTCCAGCTGCTGGGTGGCAATGCGGGTGGTCATTTCGACGTACAGCGCCCAGGCCGCATTGCGCGAGGTTTCCACCGTCTCCAGCTCCATCTCGCCAATGCCAAAGGGAAGGCTAACCGAAGCCCGCTTCACCTTTAGAATTTTGCGTTTGGCTATGGCAAAAGTTCCCGCAGTTAACCCTGCCAGGCCCAGGGCAGTCCACCCCACTCGCCGCCTTGTCTGCTCGGCCTCCCGCTGCTTGAACCGTTGGCTAAAGGCCGCTTCATAAACCTGGCGAATATCCTGATCGCCCAGCCCGTCGGTATTGTCTTCGTACAGCTCAATGATGAATTCGGTGCGTCTAGCAATGTCGTTGTCCGCATCACTTTCACCCAACTGTTCCAGTTCTTCCACTAGCGGAGTGCCAGACGTCAAGCCCAGGGGCTGGGCTAGCGCTAACCCCTGGCTGCCCAAGCCAACTGGAGATAGCAACAGCCCCGCAACCCACAATAGCCATAACCGAGCCCAGCTAGGCCGAGCGATCACCTGAGCTGTAGATAAAAAGACTATGACCATTGGTTGTCTCACCTACCCACCGCGGCTTGCCATACTAATGCGATCCCCCAGCTGCCGAATCACCTGAGCCAAATCTAGATCGCGCTTTAGCAATTTGTCGATTTTGGTGCAGCTGTAGAGCACCGTGGTGTGGTCTTTGCCGCCAAAGGCATCGCCGATCTTGGGCAAACTCAGATCAGTGTGCCGCCGCATCAAATACATGCCCACCTGCCGCGCCTGGCTAATCTCGCGCCGTCGCGACGATCCCTTCAGGTCATCCACCGACAGGTTAAACTGCTCAGCCACCGCGGCTAGCACGGCCCCGGGCGTCGCCTCGATCTTGTCCACGGGCGGGTTGAGCACCGCCATCAGGTGTTCCACGGTCATGGGCAGACCCGAAATCGACGTATAGGCAATGGCGCGAATCAGCGCCCCCTCCAGCTCACGAATATTAGAGGTGTAGCTAGCCGCGATGTACTCAATCGCCTCCCGCGGCAGCTGCACCTGCTCGTACTCCGCCTTTTTTTGCAAAATGGCAATGCGAGTCTCGTAGTCAGGCGGCTGAATATCGGCAATCAAACCCATCGAAAACCGCGAAATTAACCGATCTTGAAGGCGCAAAATCTGATTGGGGGGGCGGTCAGAGGCCAGCACAATTTGCTTGCCCGCCTCATGCAGCGTATTGAAGGTGTGGAAAAACTCCTCCTGGGTGTATTCCTTCCCCTCAATAAACTGAATATCATCCACCAGCAAAATATCCACATCCCGGTAGTGGGAGCGAAAGTGCTGCATGCTGTCGCGACGAATGGCCGTAATCAAGTCGTTGGTAAACTGCTCGGTCGATACGTAGGCCACCCGCGCCTGGGGGGCAATCTCCTGGCGGTAGTGGCCGATCGACTGCATCAGATGGGTCTTGCCCAGCCCCACCCCACCACACAAAAACAGCGGGTTAAACTCCCGCCCCGGCGACTCGGCCACCGCCAGGGCGGCGGCATGGGCCATGCGGTTGTTAGCCCCCACCACAAAGCGAGAAAACACCGCCTTGGGATTGAGATCGTTGTAGTTTTCCTGCCCCGCCACCGGCAGCTCGACCTGAGTCTGGCGGTGGGGCTGGGCGGCCGCTGGCCGAGCTGGCCGCGCCGGGGCGGGAGCCTGGGACGGCCAGTTGACCTCGGCCATGGGCAGCAGCGCCGCAGACGGGTTGTCGCCCTCGGGCATGACCGTCACCTGCAGCTCAACGGCCTTGCCCAAAATGTTGTTGACCACCTGGGTAATGGTGCCCGCATAGTGCTTTTGCACCCAGTTGCGGGCAAAGGGGTTGGGCGTTGAAATGACCAGGGCGCGATCGCTCAGGGTTTGCGCCTGAGCCGGCTTAATCCAGGTTTCAAAGGTGGGGCGGCTCAGCTCCACCTGAAGCTGGCTCAGCACCTCTTCCCACAACCGATTCAGGGCCTGATCCACGGTTTACCTCTTAAACAACCGCTGCCCAAGGGCAGACATATCACATGGGTGAGCACACTAAACACCTCCCCCTGCCGCTGGCGGTCGAATGCCAGCCCTGGGGCTTACGTGGGGAGATGCTATTAGGGATCCTGAGGTTGGCCTAGGGCTAGAGCAGCCCAGCTCGGCCAGGACGCAGTCAGGGATCTATAGGGTACTAGATGCAGAGCTAAAAAATGTCCTTGATTCTACATATAGCGTTTCAATCAAAAACGGATCCTTCGTGCTCCAATAGTTTCGGGGGTCTCAGACCTCCCGCTGGTCTATTGAAGCACAAGACCCCAGCCGCTGGGGATGATGTATACAATGACTACAGCATTCCTCTAGGCCCTGCTCAGCACCCCGTTTTAACCCCAGATCTCAACGCCCAAATCTCAAGGTCTGCCACCATGCCAGAGCTGCCCCCGGCTTCTTCTCTCAACGCCTCTCTCAATGCCTCTCCCTCAGCCGCCGTGGTCACCCTGGGGCATCCTGTTCTGCGCCAGGTGGCCCAGCCGGTGGGCGCTGTTGAGACCCCGGCCCTTCAGCAGCTGATTGAGCATCTGTTGACCACGGTACAAGCGGCCAACGGCGTCGGCATTGCCGCCCCTCAGCTGGGACAGGCGCTGCGGGTGGTGGTGGTGGCCTCGCGGCCCAACCTGCGCTACCCCGACGCCCCTACCATGGCGCCCACGGTGTTGATCAACCCGCAAATAGTCGCCGCCAGCGACGAAATGGAGCTGGGCTGGGAGGGCTGCCTCAGCGTTCCTGGGGTGCGTGGCCGGGTCCTCCGCCACCGGGACATTGAGATCGACTACCTCGACCGCCAGGGCCAGCTGAGGCGGCAGTACTGGGAGGGATTTGTGGCCCGTATTGTTCAGCACGAGATAGATCATCTAGACGGCGCGGTGTTTCTAGACCGGGTTGGGGCAGAGACCGATCTGCTCTCTGAGCAGGCCTACCAGGCGGCAGAAATCGCCGCCCTAGGCTGAGGAATCTGGTCCTCTCACCACTGGGGCGTTTTCCGGGGCTGTCATCTAGGCTCCCTGGCCGCCCCTGGGTGACAGTCCGGAGCAGTTTGACCTACCCTAGTGCCTCTGGGCCGGGGGTTGGGCTTGGCCAGTCCAATGCAGAAGCCCAGCCCAATGCAGAAGCCAAGCCCAACCTAGAAGCTAAGAAGGAGGCAGCTTGAGTTCCCATCCGCAGCCCCGCATCGTGCACCTTGACCTGTTGGATACTGACTACGCCAAAATTGCCGCCGGGGAGCCCATTCCGGCCGATAAGCAGAACCGGCTTGCCCAGGACAGCTACGACTTTA
>DATIVG010000606.1:0-2246 GCA_035466075.1 Nodosilinea sp.
AAGATTGAGAAGATTTTCTCATTGACGATCTGGGCATCTAGCCCTAAGTGGCTTCCAGATCTGCCGAATTATTCCTCTGCCTAAAAGGCCCAAGCCATGCCACTGCCTGTTGTTGCGGTTATCGGACGCCCAAATGTGGGCAAATCTACCCTGGTGAACCGCCTGGCCGGGGCCCAAGACGCCATTGTCTACGACCAGCCGGGGGTGACGCGCGATCGCACCTACCAACCCGCCTTCTGGCGCGATCGCGACTACCTGGTAGTCGATACCGGCGGCCTGGTCTTCGACGACGACACCGAATTTTTGCCCTACATTCGCGAACAGGCCCAGCTGGCCCTCACCGAAGCCAGCGCCGCTGTGTTTGTAGTCGATGGCAAAACTGGCCCCACCGAGTCAGATCGCGAGATTGCCAGCTGGCTGCGGCAGCAGTCGGTGCCCGTGCTGCTGGCGGTCAACAAGTGCGAATCCATCGACCACGGCCTGGTGCAGGCGGCGCAGTTCTGGGAGCTGGGGCTGGGTGAACCCTTCGCGGTTTCGGGCATCCACGGCAACGGCACCGGCGAGCTGCTCGACGCCCTGGTGGAGTTTTTGCCGGAAACCGTGGAAGAAACCGCCGAGGAGGAGATCAAAGTCGCCATTGTGGGGCGGCCCAACGTGGGCAAATCGAGCCTGCTCAATGCCTTCGTGGGCGAAACCCGCGCCATTGTCAGCCCGATCTCAGGCACCACCCGCGATGCCATCGACATGCAGGTGCAGCACGGCGACAAAACCTACCGCCTGATCGACACCGCCGGCATTCGCAAAAAGAAAAGCGTCGAGTACGGCCCCGAATTCTTTGGCATCAACCGCGCCTTCAAGGCCATTCGCCGCGCCGACGTGGTGCTGCTGGTGATCGACGCCCTCGACGGCGTCACCGAGCAAGACCAGAAGCTGGCGGGCCGCATCGAAGAAGACGGGCGGGCCTGCGTCATTGTCGTCAACAAGTGGGATGCGGTCGAAAAAGACAGCCACACCATCTACGACTTCGACCACCAGATCGCCGCCCGGCTCAACTTCCTCGACTGGGCCAAGCGCATCTTCGTCAGCGCCAAAACCGGCCAGCGGGTGCCCAAAATTCTAGAGCTAGTCGATCAATCGGTGGAGCAGCACCGTCGCCGGGTCAGCACCTCGGTGGTCAACGAAGTGCTCGAAGATGCGGTGAAATGGCACACCCCGCCCACCACCCGCCAGGGCCGCCAGGGCCGCATCTACTACGGCACCCAGGTCACCGTGCGGCCCCCTTCCTTCACCCTCTTTGTCAACGACCCGCACCTGCTCAAAGACAACTACCGCCGCTACGTGGAGCGGCAGTTTCGCGAAAACCTGGGCTTTGAAGGCACCCCCATTCGCATTTTCTGGCGGGGCAAGGCCATGCGCGACCTAGAGCGCAACAACCCCAACCGGGCCACAAAGGTGTAGAGCTGCACTTGGGAGAGCTTATGCGGTCAATTGAGCAACTTACCGAAGAAATGCTGGCGTTGCCAAGCGCTGCGAGGGCCATCCTCGCAGACAAGCTAGTAGAAAGCTTGGAGTTTGACACCGACCCAGCCGTTCAAGGGGCATGGATAGCTGAGGCAAAGCGACGCCGTGATGACGTGCGAAATGGCTCTGTCCAGCCTATTGCCGGGGAAGACGCGCTAGCACAGGTTCGGCGTCTGCTGGATCCATGAGGTATGTATTTCACCCTGAAGCATTGAACGAGTATGCTGAAGCAGTTGAATACTATGCCGATCAGCGGGCTGAGATAGCTCAGGCTTTTGTTGGAGCAATTGAGGATGTTGTCTATCGAATTAGATCATCCCCAACGCGCTACACCGCTATTGACGACGATGTGAGGCGATGTATGGCCCACAGGTTTCCCTACGGTGTTCTCTACACAATTGAGCCAGACTACATTTTGATTTTGTCGGTCATGCACTGTAGCCGTGAACCGGGTTATTGGAAGAATCGCAGGTAACTGAACCGGCAACGCTAGCAAACGCCTAACTCACGACTCCATGGATCTTCTTCGCTCTTTACCGATTGGCCTTTACCTGGAGCAGCCGGTGACCTGGCTGCACCGGCTCGACCCCCGGGTCAAGATGGCCTGGCTGATGAGCATTTTGGTGTCGCCAATTTTGGCCAACGCCTACTGGCGGTTTGGGCTGGTGGCGCTGCTGGTGCTGCTGACGCTGGCGGCGCTGATTCCGCTGCGGGTGTGGCGGCAG
>DATIVG010000607.1:0-12148 GCA_035466075.1 Nodosilinea sp.
GGCGATCGCGGTATCGACCGCCTCAGCGGCCACTGAGCCGCCTGCTTTGAAGACCGGGACCAGGTGGTTGGCAGCTGCGATCGCATCTCTGAGCGCCATATTGATGCCCTGGGCCCGCACCGGCGACATGGGGTGGGCGGCATCCCCCAGCAGCAGCAGGCCGGGGCAGTGCCAGCGGGGGCAGCGGCCCACCAGCACCGAGAGGCGCACCGGGGGGGAAATGGTATCGCCCGCCGCCTGAAAGTGGTTCACAAACTCTGGCGGCACCAGGCTGGCAAAGGTGGTGGCCCAGCCCTTCTGCGCGGTGGGCTCCTCCGGTGAAATCGCCCAGGCCAAGTGCAGTTTGCCCTCCTCGGCCCCGTGGAAGAGGCTAAAGACGCGGCCCTGTTTCACCACGGTGCAGAAGCGATTGTCGGCGGCATAGCCGGGCGGCGCGGGCAGCTTAAACCACAGCACGTCGATGCTTTTGGGCTGGGTTTCCAAAGCCAGCCCGGCTTTTTGGCGAATCACCGAGGCGCGACCGTCGGCCCCAATCACCAGATCCGCCTCAATGGTGCGGCCATCGGCCAGCTCCACCCCGGCAACGCGGTCGGCTTGCCAGCTCAAATCTTTTACGGCCACCCCGCCAATCCAGTCAAAGCCGGGTTTGGCCTGGGCGGTCTGCACCATGGCGGCGAGCAGCGGCGGCTGGGAGACCAGGGTGCAGGGGCGGGCTGAGCCCAGGGGCTCGTCGGCGCGAAACAGGCGGCGATCGTTGAGCCAAAATTCCCAGGCCGAGAGGGGCCGGTGGGGAATGGTCGCCAGCAGCGAATCCAGGCCCATCTGGTGGAGGGCATCGAGACCGCTGGGCATCAGCCCCTCGCCGCGAAACTGGCGCTGAAAGTCGCGGGCAGCTTCCACTAGGGTGACGGGGATGCCGCGTCGGGCTAGCACCAGGGCCAGGGATGCCCCGGTGGGGCCAGCGCCGACGATGACGACTCTAGGCATGGGATCAGGGGTTTGAGCAGAACTTGAGTTCAGAATAGCGTTTGTGCGATCCCGTAGGGTGGGCGTTGCCCACCATCAAGCTTGGCCTACCCATCGATGGAGCATTACCCGCCACTGACCTGGGCAAACGCATGGGTGGGGGCAGTGCAGAAATTTAGAACAAAGCCAGATCTACCGCTGGGGCCATTTCGCTGGCCCCAGACCCCCTTCGACAAGGACGTTCCGTCGTCCTTGACCTCACGGAAAGGAAAGGTCGATCATCGGTTTAAACCTTTGTCCTGCTAATGTGCCTGAGGGAGACACAACTGGCCTAAAGCGCTGTAGGGTGGGCACTGCCCACCGTTAAACTTTGCTGTAGCTATAGTCACCTGGGTTAGGACGCCACAAGCTAGATAAACCTTCGAACGTTTTAGCTGTAGGGTGGGCACTGCCCACCGTTAAACTTTGCTACCTACCGATCGATGGAGTCGTACTGCTCGCCCACCCAGGGCATGGTGGCCAGGTCTTCAAAGCTGACCTGGCGGTCTTTTTCGAGGGCTTCAATGCGGCGTTTTTCGGCGTAGATCTGGCGCTGGTATTCGGCAAACTGCTCCGGGGCGATGGTGCAGTCGGTCTTTTCCCACAGGGCGAGAAAGTGGCGGTAGCGCTTTTCGCAGAGGTTTTTTTCCATGCAGGCGGCGGCGGCGCGAATCACCAGGGAGGCGCGGAGGATGTCGCGCTTGGTCTTTTCGCTCAGGTGCATGAGCGCTTGCAGGGGCGTGGTGGCCAGTCCTGCGTCGGCCAGGTGGTTGCGCAGCAGAGCCACCAGGTCGATGCGGGGGTCTTCGGCCTGGCCCAGCAGGCGCTGCATCTGCCGCCACAGGGCCCGGTGGTGGGAGTAGCTAAACTGCAAGTCGCGGTCTTCGAGCACCTGGCGAATCTCGTCGCGGTGGGCGGCAGCGTGGAGAAAAATGCGCAGCAGGGCGGCCTCGGCCTGCTCCAGGGAGCTGGCGCTAGGGGTAGTGGCGGGCGCTGATTTTTGCGGGGCCTCCGAGGAGGTGGTGCGGCGCTGGCGGCGCACCTGGGTGACCAGGTTTTCAGCCAGCAGGGGCACCAGGCGACTGTCGCCGTTGCTAAAGATCTCGGCGCAGTAGCGCACGTAGTGGGTGCGGGTGTCGGCGTTGGCGATGTCGCTGAGCAGTTTGACCACCGCCTGGCTGGTCTGCTGAAACTGGTCGGCCTGGCGCAGGTCTTTACCGCCGATCAGGTTGTGGATTTGCCAGTCGATCCAGAGGGGGGCGGCCTCGATCAGGTCGCGGTAGTCGGCGGCGCTGTGGTGCTGCAAAAACTCGTCGGGGTCTTTGCCCTCGGGAATATTCAGCACCCGCAGCTGCACATCGCCCCGGTAGGCCATTTCCTCGACTTCGCCGATGGCCCGCTGGGCGGCCTTTACCCCGGCGGCGTCAGCGTCGAAGTTGAGCAAAATTTGCTTTGACTCGGTGTAGCGCAGCAGCTGGCGCACCTGGGCGGCGTTGAGGGCGGTGCCCAGGGCGGCGACGGCGTTTTCGAGCCCGGCGGCGTGGAGGGCAATCACGTCGAAGTAGCCTTCGACCACAATGGCGCGGTCGTCTTTGGCAATGGCGGCCCGGGCCAGGTCGAGCCCGTAGAGGGTCTTGCCCTTGTCAAACAGCTCGGTGTCGGGGGAGTTGAGGTACTTGGGCTTTTCGTCGCCCAGGGCGCGGCCACCAAAGCCAATCACCCGGCTCTGCCCATCGCGGATCGGAATCATCAGCCGGTCGCGGAAGCGGTCGTAGTAGCCGTCGCCCTTTTGGCGGGGTACGATCAGCCCGGCCTGCTCGACCAGCTCCACCGGGTAGTGCTTTTGCTCGACCAGGTAGCCGTAGAGGGTCTGCCAGCCGCCGGGGGCAAACCCCAGCTGAAACTGCTGGATGGTGGCGTCGCTGAGGCCGCGCGGGCCGCGCAGGTAGGCCAGGGCGGCGGCCCCGTCGCTCTGCTGGAGGGCGTGCTCGTAGAAGCGGGCGGTGACGGCCAAGATTTCGTAGAGCTGCTCCCGCAGGGTGAGCTGCCGCTGGAGCTCCTGGCGTTTGGCGGGCTCCAGGGTGGTGACCGGCACCTGGTAGCGCTGGGCCAGATCGAGCACCACGTCGGCAAAGGAGCGCTTGTTGAGCTCCATCAAAAACTTGAAGGCGTTGCCCCCCGCGCCGCAGGAAAAGCAGTAGTAAAACTGCTTGCTGGGGCTGACGCTAAAGCTGGGCGATTTGTCTTCGTGGAAGGGACAGAGGCCGACAAAGTCTTTGCCCTGCTTTTTGAGCACCACCTGCTGGGAGACCACATCGACAATATCGACGCGATCGCGCACCGCTTCAATGGTGTCGGGGTGGAGGCGGGGGGTGTCCATAGGGTGGAGCCAGGGGGGCGGGGCCAGGGGGGGCGCTAGGGTACTGCCGGGGGCAAAACGCTAGATGTGGGGGATGGCTTGATTGTAGAGGAGTTTTCTGGCAATTCACCCAATGGGTCGCTATGGGGTGCGGGAGACCGGGGCACCAGCTGAATGGTCACCTCCCCCAGGTAGGGAATTTGGGCGTGCAGGTGGGCGCTGAGTGAAGCTGCGATCGCAGCCCCCGCCGCCACCGACAGGGCCGGGTCTACCCCCAGCCACACCTCGCCGTAGAGGCGGTGCCCCAGCCAGCGGGCCTTGAGCTGGTCTACTGTTGCCGCCTCCGCCAGCCCCTGCTCTACGGCATGGCCCAGGCGGTGGGCAATCTCGGGCTCCACCCCGTCGAGCAGGCGGGTAAACACCGTCTGGGCCGACTGCCACACCACCCGCAGCAGCACCAGGGTAATGCCCAGGCCCATCACCGGGTCGGCCCAGGGGTAGCCCAGTCCCATCCCCAGGGCGCTGACCAGTACCGCCAGGCTGACCAGGCCGTCGGCCCGGGCGTGGAGCCCGTCGGCCACCAGGGCGGCACTGTTGATCTCGCGGCCCACCCGCAGGCGAAACAGGGCCACCAGCTCGTTGCCCACAAACCCCACCAGGGCCGCCGCCGCCAGGGCCCCCAGGTGGGCCAGGGGCTGGGGCTGGCGCAGCCGCTCAAGCGACTCGTAGCCGGTGATCAGGGCGCTCAAAAAAATGACCGCCACAATCGCCAGCCCGGCCAGGTCCTCCGCCCGGCCGTAGCCGTAGGCAAACCGCGGCGCGGGCCGGGCGCGGGCCAGCAAAAACGCCACCCCCAGCGGAATCGAGGTCATCGCGTCGCCCAGGTTGTGGATCAGGTCGGCCATCAGGGCCACGCTGCCGGAGAGGGCAAATACCAGCGCCTGGACGGTGGCGGTGATCACCAGCCCCACAAACGACCACTTCACCGCCCACAGCCCCCGCTCGGAGGTGGCAATCTCCGGGTCGATGGCCCCGTGGGTGTGCCCGTGCCCGTGGGGATGATCATGCCTGTGAACATGGCCGTGCTTGTGATCATGTCCGTGATGATCTGGCCCAGGGGATAGCTGCTCGGGAAAGGAAGCTCCAGGGAGAGGGGACTCAGGATTAGCGGCATTTTCCCCGGCGGGGGCGCTGTCTGGGGGATGCGCCGGGGGCGGGGGTGAGGCCAGATGGGTCATGGTCGGCACCGAAAGCGGTTGCAGGATCAAAGCCGGGGAGACAAACTTGTCTCCCCGGCTTGGGGTCACGACTTGGTTAGGCGGTGAAAGGTCTAGTCGAGGTCAGACTTTTTCACCAGGTGGGCCTCCAGGAACCACAGGCGCATGTCGATGGTGCGGGAGATCTCGGTGTAGAGGTCGGCGGTGTCGGCATCGCCCAGCTCGTCGGTGGTGTCGATGGCGCCGCGCACATGCTTGCCGTAGGCGGCAAAGCGCTCGGCCAGGGCGGTGACATGCTCAGCGCCGTCAATGGCGTCAAAGGGATATTCGGGCAAGATCGAGCTGGATGCCGCCACGCGGGCCGTGCCCATGGCGGTGCCCCCCAGGGCGGTGACGCGCTCGGCCACCATATCCACATAGCCCTCTAGCTCACCGGCCAGCTCGTCAAACAGCTCGTGGAGCTGCAAGAAATCCATGCCCTTGACGTTCCAGTGGGCCTGCTTGGTCTGGGTTTTGAGGTCCAGGGTGGCCGCCAGGGTCTGGTTCAAAAGCTCACAGACCTGCGATCGCACCTGGGCCGGCATATCAATGCGGGTCGGGTAAAACCGACGCTTGGCTTCAGTTTTTACAGGAGTTGCAACCATAGGGCCTCTCTTTTTGCTGACTGTTATGGGCTGACAAGGAATGCGCTGACCAGGGAATGACGATTACTAATTAACGACAAACCGGCTCAACCGTAAAACAAACCTGCGATCGCGCCGTGGCGTTGATTTCTGAAATCCTACCATCCCTGCCAGGCTTGCCTCTAAATCATACTCGTTATGAGTACGACTTGCAACCCGCCTGCCTCAATTGTCAATGCTGCGCCCGATCGGCGCTCAGGTCTGTATGGGGGCGACCGCCCCGGCTGCCTTCACTGGTGGCTAGCCCCAGTTGCCCCGTTCCGCCAACCGCCTAACTACCCTACCGTTGCCCCCGGCCTGGCACCTGTATCCTCAGGCAGAGCCCGCCGGATGGCTACTGGCCAAACTCCAGCCGCACCTGTTCTACCAGATCCGCCGTCACCGCTGCCGCCTCCTGGTCGCGGGCCACATCTTCAATGCGCTTACGGGCCTGGGCCCGCACAAAGAAGGGAATGTTCTTCAGCTTGGTCTGGGCATCGGCGGTCCAGGGCAGGTCATCAACCATTAGCGAAGTTTGTCCGTAAATACAACGAGTGCCCCCATCCTATACGGGGCGCTGGGGCCAATGTAAGGTTTTTGCCAAGGTGTAACGTTCCGTCAGGAATCTCCCCCGCCGCCGCCGTAGATTACGAGGTGAGTTCCCCACTGTTCGGGCAGGCCCCTGGCCCGGCAGCCATTACCCACCCCTCAACCGCAAAACCGACTGCGCCTGCCTGGCCAGTCCCCCCGCCGCTGGAACTCCGGGCTCTGTTCTAAAGTCCTGACGGTCTGGGAATACTGAGACCAGGTTAGCAAATGGCCTATCGGTACAAGTTTGGTACAAGTTACTAGAGAGCGTCATGGTAGCAACACCCCACTACAGCAGCGATGAAGCCCCGACTCGGGTCAACCGGGCCTACAGCCTCCCCCGTGGGGCAGAGGATGAGGGCGATGCTCTCGATCTCCATGACTTTGCCGCCGACCCCGCCGATGGCGACTTTGAGGCCGACGCCGCGGCGGTGCTCAAGGGCCGACGCACCACCGACCTGGTGCGCCTCTACCTGCAAGAAATTGGCCGCGTGCGGCTGCTGGAGCGCCACGAAGAAGTCTCCGAAGCCCAGCGCGTGCAGGGCTACATGCAGCTGCTCGAAGATCTAAACCAGGCGGCCGAGGCCCAGGGCGGCATTTTGGCGGTCTACAGCAACCTGCTGCAAACCCGCGATCGGCTGTCGTCGCAGCTGGGCTACCGTCCTTCCCTGGAGCGCTGGGCCACCGAGGCCGCCGTGCCCATCGCCGAGCTCAAGCCCACCCTGGTGGAGGGCAAGCGGGCCTGGGCCGAGCTCAGCCAGCTCACCGTGCCCGAGCTGGAGAACGCCATCTCCGAAGGCATTCGCGCCAAGGAACACATGATTAAGGCCAACCTGCGCCTGGTGGTGTCGGTGGCCAAAAAGTACCAAAACCGGGGCCTCGAACTGCTGGATCTGATCCAGGAGGGCACCCTGGGCCTGGAGCGGGCGGTGGAAAAGTTTGACCCCACCAAGGGCTACCGGTTTAGCACCTACGCCTACTGGTGGATTCGCCAGGGCATTACCCGCGCGATCGCAACCCAGAGCCGCACCATTCGCCTGCCGGTCCACATCACCGAAAAGCTCAACAAAATCAAAAAGGCCCAGCGCAAGCTCTCCCAGGAGAAAGGCCGCACCCCCTCCATCGAAGACATCGCCCGCGAGCTCGACATGACCGCCCCCCAGGTGCGCGAAGTGCTGCTGCGCGTGCCCCGCGCCGTCTCCCTCGAAACCAAGGTAGGCAAAGACCGCGACACCGAGCTGGGCGACCTGATCGAGACCGACTGCATGTCGCCCGAGGACATGCTGATTCGCGAGTCGCTGCGCCGCGACCTGCAGCAGCTGATGGCCGACCTCACCACCCGCGAGCAGGATGTGATCAACATGCGCTTTGGCCTCGGCGACGGCACCCCCTACTCCCTGGCCGAAATTGGCCGCGCCCTGGAGCTCTCCCGCGAGCGGGTGCGCCAGATCGAGTCGAAGGCCCTGCAAAAACTGCGCCAGCCCAAGCGCCGCAACCGCATCCGCGACTACCTCGAAGCGCTCAACTAAGCCACGCTGGCTGAAGGACGCCGATAACGCCCTGGTCTAAAAGCGGCTGGTTCTAGCCTCAAATCCCCGACTGCTCCGAGCAGTCGGGGATTTCTCTAAGTGTTGGTTTACTGGGTGTCGGCTTACTGGATGTTGGGTTACTGGGCGGGCCACACCAGCGTAGCGGTGTTGTCGATGGCCTGGGGGTTGCCGTCGCTATCCACCGAGTTGAAGTGGGCCAGGCGCTGCTGCACGTCGGCGGGCAGGTGCGAAAAGTCGATCTGGGTGTCGCCAGCGGCAATGCTGGCCCAAAAGGATTTGAGGCTGGGGGCAAGGGCGGCGGCCTCGTGCTCGGCCAGCCCCACCGGCGGGCTGACCAAAAATTTGGTCATAAACCCCTGGGCGCGATCGCACATCCACTGGTGCGACATGGCCTGCAGGTCATCCCAGGGGTGCACGGCGGTGAGACGGCGCGATCGCACCTCCATGCGCAGCTCCTCAGCGCTGTGCTCAATCTCCACAATCCGGTAGGGGTGGGGGTAGCTGACCAGCGACCCGGTCAGCACCTCGCACAGGTCGCCGCGGCGGGCCACATCCTGCACGTGCAGGTGGCCGGTAAACATCAGCCGCACCCCCGCCGCCTCCAGCCGCTGGATGATTTCACCGTGGTTCTGCACCATGTAGCGCTGGCCCAGGGGGCTCTGGGACTGCCCCGGCAGGTGCTCCAGCACGTTGTGGTGCAGCATCACCAGGATTAAATCTTCAGAGAATTCCGCGAGGGTTGCTTCCAGCCAGTCGAGCTGGGCGTCATCCACATAACCCACCCGAATCTGCTCGCCATTGGGTTCAAACGCATTGGAGTTGAGCGCCACCAGCCGCACGCCCGGCAAAATCTCTGTGTGGTAGTAGAGGGTTTGGCCGTCGCTGTAGCCAAAGTCCTGGTACAGCCGGGGAAAGTCTTGGAGGCCAATGGCGCGGTCGGTGGCGTCGCGGGCGATCACATCGTGGTTGCCCGGCACCACGTAGGCCGGAAACGGCAGCCGCTTCAGCCGCTCAATCAGCCACTGGTGGTTGACCCACTCGCCGTGCTGGGTGAGGTCGCCGGGCAGCAGCAAAAAGTCGAGATCCAGCGTTTCTAAATGGTCAAAAATTTGCTCAATGCCCGGAATGCTAACTTCCACTAAATGAAAGCGGTGGGGGCCGTTGTAGATCGTCTCGGGTCGAGCGATGTGAGGGTCGCTGACGATAGCGAAGCGAAAACGCTGTCCCATGAAATTAAAACGTTTATTTATGTGAATGCTCCTACCAGCCTAGCCTCTACCCGCTGGATTCGGTCAGTCAATTTGTCTACAGGCTGCGGATTGCAGCCCGGGGGCATTTCGGTGGCCTGGGCCCGCCCGGATGGCCTGCCCAAATGGCATGATAGAAGGCCGAGATGCGATAGAGGTAACTGCCGTGGCCGTTGTTCGGGTGCGCCAGCACGTCAACCCCCTGAGTGAGCGATACCAGGCCCCGGTGGAGACCCCCGCCTGGGAGCAGGTGTTTGCCGACCCCGGCCAGCCGCTGCACATCGACATCGGCTGCGGCAAAGGGGTGTTTTTGCTGCAAATGGCTCAGCTGCAGCCCCAGTGGAATTTTTTGGGCCTAGAAATTCGGCGGCCCGTGGTGGAGTCGGCCCAAAAGCGCCAGCAGGAGGCGGGGCTGACCAACCTGCACATTATGTTTTGCAACGTCAATATTTCCCTGCGCACCCTGCTGGAGAGCTGGGGCGATCAAAACCCCTTGCAGCAGGTGTCAATTCAGTTTCCCGACCCCTGGTTTAAAAAGCGGCACCAAAAGCGGCGGGTGTTGCAGCCGGAGCTGGTGGGCACCCTGGCCGACTTTCTGCCGACCGGCGGGCGGCTGGTGGTGCAGTCGGATGTAGAAGAGGTGGCGGTGGATATGTGCGATCGCATCGCCGAAAACCCCCACTTCCTCCGCCAGGGCGATGCCTGGTTACCCCACAGCCCCTTCCCTGCCCAAACCGACCGCGAGCGCGTCACCCTAGAGCAGGGCCTACCCGTACACCGCGCCATCTTCATCCGGGCCTGACCGCCCACCCCGACCCAGGGTGTAAAATAGCCAAGTCAGGAGTTATAGCTT
The DNA here is from genome assembly GCA_035466075.1 of Nodosilinea sp. Taxonomy (GTDB): domain Bacteria; phylum Cyanobacteriota; class Cyanobacteriia; order Phormidesmidales; family Phormidesmidaceae; genus Nodosilinea. The sequence goes on from DATIVG010000607.1 coordinate 9,482, forward strand.
TGGCCAGTTCCCTTAGAACAGTTCAATGATCAACCGCAAAACTGGGGTAGCGGCCTGGCTGATAGCCATCGCCCCCAGACGGTTGGAGAGCATGTCCTAATTTTGATGGCAACGGCTATAAGACCTGGGGCTGTAGCTCAGCAGGATAGAGCGGCCGCCTCCTAAGCGGCAGGTCGAGGGTTCGAATCCCGCCAGCCCCGTACCCCAAAAGCCTTTGTTTCAAGGCTTTTGCCTATATTGACTATACTGTTCCACGACATCAACGTGGGGCTTACTGGTTCGAGTCCAGTTACGTCTATTGCATCTATGCTGCAAATCACCAAGCGCACCGCCATTCCCCTCAGCGAAATTGAGCTGAGCGCCGTTCGCTCCCAGGGGGCGGGGGGCCAAAACGTAAACAAAGTAGCCACTGCCATTCACCTGCGCTTTGACATCCAGGCCTCGTCGCTGTCGCCTTTGTACAAAGAGCGCCTGCTAAATCTGAGTGACAGCCGCATCACCAAAGAAGGCGTCATAGTCATCAAGGCTCAGCAGCACCGTACCCAAGAGCAAAATAAAGCCGATGCCCTTGATCGCCTGAAAGATCTGGTCAAAAGCGTCACCGTTATTCCCAAAAAGCGCAAACCCACCAAGCCCTCAAAAAGCGCTAAGAAAAAGCGCCTCGACAGCAAAACCAAGCGAGGGCAAGTCAAATCTCAGCGCGGCAACGTGCGGGAATAGTTGAAACCCCGGCTACTTATACCAAATCCTGCCTATAAACCCCCGATTCGTAGGGGCATTGCACTGCAATGCCCGCTTACCAGGTATCGGTTTTGAATCGGGGGTATGTGACTCGGATTTGGTGCTATTCAGCTAGCGAGGATCTAGGCCTCCGCTGTTTAAGCTAGGGCCGGGGCAAGGACTTGATCGATCTCCTGAAGCACCTCAGGGCTCAAATGCACTCCCGAGGCTGCCGCATTGTCGGCCAATTGCTCAGGGCGGCTGGCCCCCACAATGGCTGCGGTGACTCGCTCGTCTTGCAAAATCCAGGCAAGGGCCAGTTGGGCCATGGAGAGGTTGAGCCGCTGGGCAATGGGCCCGAGGTTTTGAACGGCGCTGAGGACGCGATCGCGCCTCACCTCATCCATAAACCTATTCATCTGGTCATTGGCGGCGCGCGAGTCGGCGGGAGGTGGAGCACCGGGCTTGTACTTGCCCGTCAGCACCCCCTGGGCCAGGGGCGACCAGACAATTTGGCCAATGCCGTTAGCGGCACAGAGGGGAAACACCTCGGCCTCGGGCTGCCGCCACAGCATGGAATATTGCGGCTGGCTGGAGACAAATTTTTCGGTGTTGGGCAGGTCTAGGGCCGCTTGAATCTGGGACGGCTGCCATTCACTAAAGCCGATATAGCGCGCTTTGCCCTGGCGCACGACATCGCTCAGCGCCGCCATGGTTTCTTCTAAAGGAGTTTTTGAATCGAAGCGGTGGCACTGGTAGAGATCGACATAGTCAGTGCCCAGACGTTGTAGAGAGGCATCGATCTGCTTGTAAATTTGCGCCGCTGACAGCCCCTGATCGCTGGGTGACATGGGAAAAAAAACCTTGGTGGCGAGCACGTAGGAGCTGCGATCGCGCCCCCGCAGCACCTCCCCTAAAAATGACTCGGCGGCTCCCCGACCATAGACATTGGCCGTGTCGATGAAGTTGATACCGACATCAAACGCTTTGTGCACACAGGCCTCCGCCTGCTGCCGCTCCACCCCGCCGCCGTAGGTCAACCACGACCCCAATGCAAGTTCTGAAACGGTGAGATCGCTGTCTCCCAACTGTCGATATTTCATGCCATTCTCCCGTTAAAACGTGCAGATGCCCATTAATGCCCTATCAATGCCTAAAGACTAGCTTGATCAGCCAGTCTGACAAACTCGGGACAGTCAGGTGGTTAAAATCGCCCTCAACTTGCTCATAGCCAGCCATGGGTGTAAACAAGCCGTCTGGGTCTTGGGAGGTTTTGGGCTGATCGGTACGCTGGCCCCGCACCCCAATGCGGGCAAGGGCAAAGTCGACCACCGCCGGCGACAACCGCTGGGTAAGATCGAGCAGACGACCCACATCGCCCACAATGTAGTCACGAGTCGGGTGCTCAGCGGCGTAGAGAATGGCATGGGTAACTAAGCGGGGGTCGTAGTAGGGGGGAATGCCCGTGGGCTTAACGCCGACCTTAGTGCGCATGTGGTTGTAGAACGGCGTGTTGATCACCGCTGGCTTGATGCTAGTGATGTTGATCGCCTGCCCATCTTGCTCTAGCTCTACCCGCAGCGCCTCAAGAAAGCCCTCTAGCCCGTGCTTAGCCGTGGAGTAGGCACTCTGCAAGGGCAACGCCCGCCGCCCCTCCATCGACGAAATGGCAATCAGCGAGCCCTGACCCGTCTGTTTGAGGTGAGGCAGGGCCACCTTGGCCCCATACACCTGGCCCATCAGGGTGACATCAATCACCCGTCGAAATTCTTCAAGGGTCATGGCCTCAAAGGGGGCAAGCACTCCAGTCCCCGCGCAGTGCACCCAGGTGTCAATGCGGCCAAAGGTTGCGATCGCGGCCTCTGCGATCGCACTGACCTGCTCAAACTCAGCCACATCGGCGACAACGGCGATCGCCTCCCCCCCCGCGCTCCGAATCTGCTCCAC
>DATIVG010000608.1:0-6770 GCA_035466075.1 Nodosilinea sp.
GCGGTGGAAAAGTAGATCACCTGCTGGCAGCGCTCGGGGTTGAGGTAGCCCATCAGCTCCAGGTTGCCCCCCACGTTGATGGCATCGACGTAGCCCGGGTCTCCCCCCCAGGCGGCGGCGGTGAGAATGGCAATATCTACAGTGGCCAGCAGTTCGGCAAAGGGGGCCACCTGCTCTAGCCCCCCGCGCAGAATGTGCACCCGAGGGTTGCCCTGCACCGGCAGTTTTAGCTTTTCGGGATGGCGCAGCAGCAAAAACAGCTCGTAGCGGTCGCTCTCCAGCAGCAGTTCCAAAATGTAGTGGCCAATGCAGCCGCTGGCCCCGGTCATAAAGACGCGCAGGGGGTTAGGACGATGGTCGCTAAAGGATAAGGTATCCAAATTGATCAAGTTGAGTGATGGTTGTCAGACAGTTTAGACCGTTTTGGTGAAGCTAAGTGCGTCACGGGGGGGTGAGCCCCCCTAGGCAGAGACATGCATTTTACTCTGCGGAAGTAGTTAAAGATCGGATAAAGCGGCTGCGATTTGCCCGGTTGCCTCCGGGAAATTGCGTAGACAGTATCACGCCTGATCGACGGGACGGCTGATCGATGGGATCAGCCCACTGTCTAGGGCTGAGGTGTCTAAAGCTGAGGTGTTTAGGGCTGAGATGTATGGCTAATCTTTCCTGCCGCAATTATCTCGCCGCTGCCGGTTGCGCCCAGCGCCCTGGCCAGCGGGGCTTTACCCTGATTGAGCTGATGGTGGTCATCGTCATGATCGGCATTCTGGCCACCGTGGCGATACCGAGCTTTTTGAGTCAAGCCGCTCGCTCGAAGCAGGCCCGAGCCCTGAAGTATCTGGGCCTGGTGAATCGGGCACAGCAGGCTTTCTTTGTGGAGAACCACCGCTTTGCCGCCTCCACCGCCGAGCTGGGGGTGGGCGATGAGCATGCCCCCGCAGACTACACCTACACCACCACCCTGGCGGAGGCGGGTATGGATCTGACCAGTACCCAGGCGATTCCCACCAACCCGGCGCTGCGGGGCTATGCCGCAGTGGTGTTTACCACGGTGGACCCCAGCGGCATGGCCCGACTGGCGACGGTCATCTGCCAGGGCAACACGGCGACCACCCCCAGCCCCACGCCGGTGACGGTGGGGGGAGAGGTGCAGATCGCCGACTGCAATACGCTTTAGCCCTGGCCTGAGCAGGTCAGCTGGGGGCAAGGGGAGGGGCTACGGGGTAAGGGCAATGATGTAATTTACACTACATAACACCGTGGCTGACTCCCTGAGGCAGCGCTACAGTAAAGGTTGATCGATTTTGCTGTAGCCATTTGTGGGACTCGCCTGTGGGACTCGCCCAGCCATCTGCCCCCGCCGCCGCTGATATTCAGGGCCTCTTTGATCGCATTGCCCCGGTCTACGACCGCTTGAATGAGCGCCTGAGCTTTGGTCTGCACCGGGTGTGGAAGCGGATGGCGGTGCGCTGGAGCGGGGCGGCCCCGGGCCATCGGGCTCTGGATGTGTGCTGCGGCAGTGGCGACCTGGCGCTGCTGCTGGCCCGCCAGGTGGGGGCAACGGGCAGCGTGGTCGGCGTTGACTTTTCGGCGGAGCTGCTGGCGGTGGCGGCGGTGCGATCGCACCAGGCCTACCTGCCCGCTCCCCTCCACTGGGTACAGGGCGATGCCCTGGCCCTGCCCATCGAGACCGCCAGCATCGATGCCGCCACCATGGGCTACGGCCTGCGCAACCTCACCGATATTCCCCAGGGGCTGGCCGAGCTGCGGCGGGTGCTCAAGCCCGGGGCCAGCGCGGCCATTCTCGACTTCCATCGCCCCCAGGGAGCCCTGGCCGAGCAGTTTCAGCGCTGGTACCTCGACGCCCTGGTGGTGCCCACCGCCCAGCAGATGGGCCTCACCGACGAGTACGCCTACATTGGCCCCAGCGTCGAGCGCTTCCCCACCGGCCCCGAGCAGGTGGCCCTGGCCCGCCAGGTCGGGTTTGCCCAGGCTGTTCACTACCCCATTGCCGCCGGGCTGATGGGGGTACTGGTAGTGGGCCGTGGCCATGATCGGATCTGACCTCTGGGTACTGCTAGCTCCTCCGGTGGTCGGCGGCGTCATTGGCTATTTCACCAACGACATTGCCATCAAAATGCTGTTTCGCCCCTACCGCCCCATCTACCTGGGCAAACGGCGTCTGCCCTTTACGCCGGGGCTCATCCCCAGCAACCAGGAGCGGCTGGCCAAGCGCATCTCCGACACCATCATGGGTTCGCTGCTCACCCCCGAGGAGCTGCAAAACCTGGCCCGGCGACTGCTGCAAACCGACCGCACCCAGGCGGCCATCAAGTGGCTGTTGCAGCTCGCCCTCGACCAGGTGCAGAGCCGCGCCCAGGTGCGCACCGCTAAGATCGCCGGGGCCATTCTACAAGACCTGTTTGGCAAGTCGCTGCCCCGGCTGATTCGGGTCTGGGCCCGGCGAGAAGATTTTCTTGAACCCCAGCTCAACCAGCTGTTTGACCAGGTACTGCTCGACTTCAAGCTCACCGCTGAGCAGGCCGACCAGGTGGCCACCTGGCTGCTCACCGGCGTGTTTCCCCCCGACCGGGTGCGCCAGGTGGTGGTCGATTTTCTCACCGACCGCAACATTCAGGTGATCGACACCATCTTTCGCGAACGCACCAGCGGCACCTACTGGGTGGTGGCCAACCTGTTTGGGGTGCGCAATGCCCTCGGTCGCCTGCGGGCCTTTTGCCTCGACGAGCGCGAGGTCAGCAACGCCCGCATCGCCGAGCTGAGTGTGGCGCTACAGCTGAAAAAACGCTTGCAGGAGTCGCTCCAGCGGGTGTCGCTGCAAAACCTGCCGGTGGCCACGGTGCGCCAGGTGCGCCGCAACCTGCGGGAGTCGGTGCAGGGCTACATTCAAACCCTGGGGCCGGAGTTTGTGCGGGGCCTGGGCACCTCTGTAAATTGGGAAATGCTGGCCACCCAGCTGCTCAACCGCCTGCAAAATTCTGAGGTGATCACCCAATCGCTCGACCCGGTGAGTGAGGAGCTGGCGCTGATCCTGGAGCGCTACCTGGAGCGCGACCTGGAGTCGCTGGTGGCCCAAATCATTCCCATTTTGAACATTGACCAGGTGATTATCGATCGGGTGCGGGGCACCTCGCCCAAGGAGCTGGAGCTGGCGATTCAGGGCATTGTGCGCAGCGAGCTCCAGGCCATTGTCAACCTGGGCGGCATTTTGGGGTTTGCCATTGGCGCATTGCAATCGGGGTTTTTCTACGCCCAGCGCTTGGGTCTGGGGCAGTAAACCGGGCGTAGAACCCCCGTGGGGCCTGGCTAAACGCCCTAAAACGGCAGCGGCGCGCTGAGGTTGAGAGCGGTGCTGCGGTGGGGGTGGGTAACGCCCAGGGTGTGGGCATGGAGGTAAAGGCGCTGGCCGGGGCTGCCGTAGAGGCGATCGCCCACAATGGGGGCGTTAAGGCCCTGGGGGTGGGCGGCATGGACGCGCAGCTGGTGGGTGCGCCCTGTGATCGGGTAGAAAACAACGCGGGGGCAGGGGCCCTGGCCGCTCAGCACCTCGAACCGGGTTTGGCTGGGTTTGCCGCGCTGGCGATCGACGGTTTGCCGGGGGCGCTGGGCCGGGTCGCCCCAGAGGGGCAGATCGATGGTGCCCGCCTGCTCAGAGACCGGGCCACTGAGCAGGGCCTGGTAGGTTTTGTGCACCTGGCGCTGGGCAAACTGCTGGCTGAGCTGACGGTGGGTTTCGCCGTCGAGGGCCAGCAGCAGCACCCCGGAGGTGTCTTGATCGAGACGGTGCACGGGCCGTAGAAACGCGCCTGGGGGCAGGGTGAGGGCCAGGCGCGTGAGGGCGCTGTCGGTGCGATCGCAGTATCGCCCCGGCACCGACAGCAGCCCGGCGGGCTTATCCACCGCCAGCAGCCAGTCATCGCGGTAGAGAATCGGCAGGGGTTGGGGGGTAGCGCCCTCGACCTGGCCTAACACCTGGCCCAACACCTGAGCCGACAGCCCGGAGAGCAAAAACCCCATGATCGGCTGGCAGCGCTCGGCACAGGCACCATAAAACTCGCCGGGCCGCCGGTCACCCTGGGCCGGCCCCCACCAAAACTCGGCCAGGGCCAGGGGCCGGAGACCGTGCTGGGCGGCGGCGTGGAGCAGCTTGGGGGCGCAGCAGTCGCCGGTGCCGGTGGGCAGACTGGCCGCCCCGGCCAAGGCTTGAATAGCCAGGGATTCACCGGCAAAGTTGGTGAGGGTGGCGGCGGCGTGCAGATCGGCCTGGAGCTGGCGGGAGAGGTCTCGCCGCTGCTGCTTGAGAGCGGCGATTTCGGCGTCGGTCGCCGCTGTCGCGGCGGCCAGGGGGGCCAGGCGGTCGCGCCAGCGCTGCTTAACCTGGCGGCGCTCGGCCTGGTCGCGGCGGCTGGCCTGGTCGAGGGCGGCCAGGGCGGTGGTGAGGGCCTCGCCGGTGAGGGTGGCGGCCAGGGTATGGCGCTGGCGGCTGCGATCGCACCTGCGATCGCGCCACTGCCCGTTCAAAATTTGCCGCTCTCGAGCCGCCTCGGCCTCCAGCTCGGCCAGCCGCTGCCGCTCGGGCCGCTGGGCTAGCTCCTGCAGCCGGGCCTTTAGGGTCTCCAGCCGGTCGAGGGTGCGGGCCTCTTGCAGGGCAACCCGCTGCCGCCCTGGAATCACAGGCACCCAGCCGGGCACCTGCGCCTGCCCCCGCCACAGCCCAGAAAACGCCTTCAGCACCGCCGTCTGGCCCGTGGGGGTCTGCACCAGCAGCACCCCGTACATTTTGCCCTCGCCCAGCTCTAGCCCCTGGAGCTGGGCCATCAGCCCGCGGGCCACGGCGCGGGCCTGGGCGGTGCGGGGCAGGCGGTAGCGCTGGCCGGTGCGGGGGCAGTAGCCCTGGTAGTGATAGTCGTCGGCCTCGTCGGCCTCGTCAGGCGAGGCGAGGGGGCCAAAGGAAGCGAGGGAATGCAGCGGTGGGTCAGACAAGGCCAAAGAGGTCAACATAGGGGTGGCACCGGGGCAGTCCGGAACCAGGCAGAATAGTATATTTGAACTATTATTGGAGGATGACACCGGATTGGTTTTCCCGGTTGCCGGAATGCCGGGCCTTCACTAGAATACCAACCCAGCGGGTTGCGCTACATTTAGCGTTATGAGACGACTGTGAGGCTATTTTGAGCGCTACTCTAAGCAGCACCGGTCGCCGGAGCAATCGCTACTACCTCGAACTCAACCAGGTGCGGGCGTGCGATCGCGCCGTTCACAATTGGTACCGCTTTGTGCTGTCCTACCCGCCCCACCTGGTGCAGGAATACGCGCAGCGGTTTGGCCTTAGCGCCGGCCACCAGCTGCTCGACCCCTTCTGCGGCACGGGCACCACCGTGGTGGAGGGCAAAAAACTGGGCATTCCCAGTGTCGGCATTGAGGCCAACCCCATGGCCCAGTTTGCCGCAGCGGTCAAGCTCGACTGGAGCCCCCAGCCCGACCAGCTGCGGCGGCTGGCCGAGGCCATTGGCACCGCCACCGAGCAGTCTCTGGGGCAGACCGATACGCCCCTGCGCACCCTGCCCGCAGACAGCGAGCGGCTGCTGTTGGCCAACTCCATTAGCCCTCTGCCCCTGCACAAAACCCTGGTGCTGCTCGACACCATTTTGGCCCAGGCACCACCCACCTACGCCCGCCACCTGCAACTGGCCCTGGCCAAGGCGGCCATTACCACCATTGGCAATCTGCGCTTTGGCCCCGAGGTGGGGGTGGGCAAGGCCAAGGCCGATGCCCCGGTGATCGAGGCCTGGCAAGCTGAGGTCGAGGCGATGGCCGCCGACCTGGCCGCCCTGCAAGCGGCACCGGCCACCCCAGCCACCGTCCACCACGGCGATGCCCGCCAGGTGGTGAGCCTGCTGCCGCCCCACAGCATTGACGCGGTGATTACCTCGCCCCCCTACCCCAACGAAAAAGACTACACCCGCACCACCCGCCTGGAGTCGGTGCTGCTGGGCTTTTTGCAAAACCGGGGCGATCTGCGGCTGCTCAAGGAGGGGCTGCTGCGCTCTAACACTCGCAATGTCTACACCGCCGACCGCGACGACCGCTGGGTGGCCCACCACGCCGACATTCAGCGCATTGCCGCCGATATCGATGCCCGCCGCGCTGACCTGGGCAAAACCAGCGGCTTTAGCCGTCTCTACTCGCGGGCGGTGAAGCTCTACTTTGGCGGCATGGCCAAGCACCTGGCCGACCTGCGCTACGTGCTGCGGCCCGGAGCCCAGCTGGCCTACGTGGTAGGCGATCAAAAGTCTTACCTGCAAGTGATGATCCGCACCGGCGAACTGCTGGCCGATCTGGCCCAGCGGCTGGGCTATGAGGTGGTAGGTCTCGACCTGTTTCGCACCCGGCTGGCCTCCACCACCCAGGAGCAGATGCGTGAAGAGGTGCTGCTACTGCGCTGGAGCGGGGTCTGGCCCACCACCCCCTATCCCTTCAGCGATGAGTCGCCCTAGGGGCAGCAGTGCCGGGAGAGGGGGAATATCGCGTTCGATCAGGACTGGGTTAGGGGGGGGAGGAGGTGCGATCGCAGCCTCACCCCAATCCTCAGCCCTTGCTGCCGTAGCAAAGACGTTAGCAAGCCTTTGTCGAATGCAGGCCCACAAAAAGAGGAGCGCTCCCACCGGGAGCGCCCCTCTTCTCAATCAGAACCTATCAATCGATGGGGTAGCCACTAGGACTAGCCGATGATTTCAGGTGCCTCAGCC
>DATIVG010000609.1:0-3908 GCA_035466075.1 Nodosilinea sp.
TGAGTCGATATAGCTTTAGTCACCTGCTGATCCCCCCTGCCCCCCTTAAAAAGGGGGGTAAAAGTCCCCCTTTTTAAGGGGGATTTAGGGGGATCTCCACTTCTGCTACAAGAAATAGGACTTTTCAAACATCCTCTTAGCTACCCCCGATGCAGAAGGGCAAATGCCATTTGCCCCTACAGTTTGGTCGTGTGGGAATCGGGGCGATGCGATTCGGATTTGGTATGGCCTAGACCGCCAGCAGGCCAACGGAACGGAGGATGGCGTTGAGAATGGAGCTGATAATCGCCAGCGCGATCGCACCTAAAATTGCGCTCCAGATGCCGTAGCGGAGGCGGAAGCCTTCGATCAGCCAGGCGGCCAGACCAAACACAATGATCGCCCCAATCAGGGGCACCAGGCCGAGGCTAATGATGGCGAAAAAGCCGCGCAGGGCGTTGGGGAAAAAGCCCCAAATACCGTTAAACGCGCCGATGATAGCGCCGCCCAGCAGGGCCTTGATGGGGCTATCGATCTCGACCCCGATGGGGGGGATTTTGGAAATGATCAGCAGGCTGATGGCCAGAATGACGACGCTAATTAAAAATCCAATCAGCATTGGCGTTTCTCCTCACACAAAATAAACGATGGGGTCAATTAACAAAACTTGGCAACGAAACTCGGTCACAGCAGGGCGACATGGCCCATGCACCTGAAATTATCGACCATAAAGTAGCATTTGCTACGGTTTTTGGTGGACTAGGGGTCAAGAACCACCCGTGATGGCCAGTTTGCCGGGGCTAAGCAGGGGCATTGCACCTGGCCGCCACAGCTATCTATATCACGGTCAACCCAAATCGGGGTTAACGCCCAGCTGCCCCCTGGCTCCTGCCTGCGGCTGGGCTAGTAGGGCAGCCCGAGGGCCTGGGCCATTTTTTTGAGCACCTCGTTTTCTTTGTCGCTGATGCGGCTGCCGCCGATGCCCATGATGCCGCCCTCTCGCTGGACTTCGGCCACTTTGGTGGCCACCGACAGCAACCAGGCTTTGAAGTCAGCGGCCTGGATGCCGGTCACCTTGGTGTCTAGAATGGCGGTGACTTTTTGCAGATGTGCGATCGCAGCCTCGCGGCCCTCCTTGGAGCTTTTGAAGGTTTGAATCAACCCCAGGGCCTCAAACTGTTTCTTCAGCAGCAGCTGCTCCCCCTCCAGGGGATCGGCGGCATCGAGCTCAGCCATCGCCCCCAGCAGCACCGGTGCCAGATCGCCCGCCAGATCGGTGCGCCGCAGCTCCTCAGCCACCAGAGCCACCCCGGCCTTCAGCTCCTGCAAAAAAGAAACCGGGTCAACCCGGTCAGCCAGACACACCCCCACCACCGCCTGCATGGGCGCCTGGAGCAGAGTAATCCACTCTTCCTCAGCAAAGCTTTCGCGCATAAACCACCCCCGTGTGATGCCTCCAAGTATGCCTAACGATATCGGCAAAATATATGAAACCTCTAAGGCTGATTGCGGCCCGCCCCCACCCCAATTCAAAACCCAAAACCCTCCCCCGCACTCCCCCATACCCCATACCCCAATTCAAAATTCAAAACTCAAAACTCAAAACCCCTCCATCACCCCATCACTCCCCCACCTCCATCACTCCCCCACCTCCCCCACCCCCATGCCCAAACCCGCCCTCCTCCAAGTCCACCTCTCCGTCTTCCTCTTCGGCCTCTCGGGGCTGTTTGGCAAGTTTCTCGCCCTACCCGCCACGGTGATTGTGCTGGGGCGCACCGGCTTTGCCGCCCTGGCCCTGGGGTTGGTGCTGGGGCTGGCTCGGGTACCGGCGGGGCTGCGCAGCGCCAAAGATTTGCTCGGCCTGGGGCTGTTGGGGCTGCTGCTGGCCTTCCACTGGGTGAGTTTTTTCCACAGCATTCAGCTGGCGACGGTGGCGATTGGGCTGCTGACCTTCTCCAGCTTTCCGGTCTTTGTCACGCTGCTGGAGCCGCTGTTGTTTAAGACCCCCTGGCGCTGGCGCGATGGTGCGATCGCAGCCCTGGTTGTCATCGGCGTAGCCCTGGTGATTCCCGAATACCGGCTGGGTTCAGCCACCACCCTGGGGGCGGGCTGGGGGCTGCTGTCGGGGCTGTCGTTTGCCCTGTTGCAGCTGCTCAACAAAGGCTACCGGCAGCGGCATTCGGCGCTAACCATTGCCTGTTATCAAAATCTCTTCGCCTGCCTCAGCCTGCTGGCCGTCGCCCCCCTGGGCAGCCTGGCCCTGTCGCCCAGGGATCTGCTGCTGCTGCTGCTGCTGGGGGTGCTGTGCACCGCCCTGGCCCACAGCCTGTTTATCGAGAGTCTGGCGGTGCTGCGCACCCAGACGGCCAGCGTGATCAGCGCCCTGGAGCCGCTCTACGGCATTGCCCTGGCTGCCCTGCTGCTGGGAGAAATCCCGGCCCTGCGCACCCTGGCTGGGGGCAGTCTGCTGCTGGCCACCACCGCCTGGGCCAGCTGGCTCGACCGCGCCCCCGCCGACAGCGCCCCCGGCCCCGGCCCCTCCAACTAAAGCGGGCACAGACAGCTCAGACCCGTCCATGCCCACCCGAATGAGAAGAATGAGTGGTGATTGTGTGGGGGGTGCGATCGCACCCCCCACACAATCACACCCAGCTCAGTCATCCCTAGCCAAACCGACCCGACACATAGTCCTGGGTGGCCTGCTCCCTCGGCTCGCCAAAAATCTGGTCAGTGTCGCCGTACTCCACCAGATAGCCCACCTTATTGCCCGACTCGGTAGCCTCAGCATTAAAAAAGGCCGTGCGATCCGACACCCGAGAGGCCTGCTGCATGTTGTGAGTCACAATCACAATGGTGTAGCGCGTCTCCAACTCCTTCATCAACTCCTCAATCTGGAGGGTCGAAATCGGGTCCAGGGCCGAGCAGGGCTCATCCATCAAAATGACCTCGGGCTCGATGGCAATGGTGCGGGCAATGCACAGGCGCTGCTGCTGCCCCCCCGACAGCGACAGGCCGCTTTCCTTCAGCTTGTCCTTCACCTCATCCCACAGAGCCGCCCGCCGCAGCGAGTTTTCCACCAGCTCATCCATATCGCCCCTGTACCCATTGATCCGGGCCGCAAAAGCAATATTTTCGTAAATCGACTTGGTAAACGGGTTGGGCTTTTGAAACACCATGCCAATCCGGCGGCGCACGTAAACCGGGTCCACCCCCTCGCCGTACAGGTCGCCGCCCTGAAAGGTGACCTTGCCCTCCACCCTGGCCCCAGTAATCAGGTCATTGGTGCGGTTAAAGCAGCGCAGCAGAGTACTCTTACCACAGCCTGAGGGGCCAATAAAAGCAGTCACCTCATTCTTGAAAATATCCAGATTGACATCCCGCACCGCGAGGCTGGCCCCGTAGTAAACATTGACGTTCTTGGCCCGTAAAGCCGCCTCTGTAGCGACTTGGCTGGCAGATTGTGAAGTCATGACGATACTCTATGCAGCAACAAACAACGCAGCAACCAACAACTCGCGCTAAAACGTCTTCTGGAAACGATTGCGCAGATAAATCGCGGTGCCATTCATCATCAACAAAATGACCATCAGCACAATGATCGCCCCCGCCGCCAAGGCGTGGAAATCAGCCTGAGGCCGAGACACCCAGTTGTAGATTTGAATCGGCAGCACCGTAAACGGGCTCTGCAAACCCGCCAGCGACAGCGGCGGCAAAAAGGGAATGTAGGTGAGTGCCCCGATGGTAATCAGCGGCGCGGTCTCGCCGATGGCCCGAGACAGCGCCAAAATCACCCCCGTTAGAATACCCGGCAGCGCCAGGGGAAACACGTGGGAGCGAATCACCTGCCAGCGAGTGGCACCCAGGGCAAAACCCGCCTGGCGCAAACTGCCCGGAATCGACCGCAGAGATTCGCGGGTGGCAATGATGAC
>DATIVG010000610.1:0-6093 GCA_035466075.1 Nodosilinea sp.
CTGTTGGGTCTCACCCTGGCCCTGCGGCTGGCCCAGCAGGGGCACCGGGTGACGGTGTTTGAGGCGGCCCCGGAGCTGGGTGGGCTGGCCAGTGCCTGGCAGCTCGACGATCTCCAGTGGGATCGCCACTACCACGTCACACTGCTGTCGGACGGGCAGCTGCGATCGCTACTGCAAACCCTCGACCTTGACGACGCCATGCGCTGGGTGGAGACCAAAACCGGCGTCTACGCCGACGGGCAGCTCTACTCGGTCAGCAACGCCGTGGAGTTTCTCAAATTTCCGCCCCTGGGGCTGATCGACAAGCTGCGGCTGGGGTTCACCATTGTGCTGGCCTCCCGCATTCGCGACTGGCGGCGGCTGGAGCGCATTCCGGTGACCACCTGGCTGCAGCGCTGGTCGGGTCGCCGTACCCTGCGCCGGTTTTGGCTGCCCCTGCTGCGCTCCAAGCTGGGCGAAAACTACCGCAAGGCCTCGGCGGCCTTTATCTGGGCGGTGATTGCCCGGCTCTACGCGGCCCGGCGCACTGGCCTCAAAAAGGAAATGTTTGGCTACCTGCCGGGGGGCTACGGTCGCCTGCTGGCCCGTCTGGCCCAGGTGCTCGACCAGGCGGGGGTGGAGCTGCGCCTGGCCAGCCCGGTGGCCGCCGTCGAGCGGCAGACCGGCCAGCTGGTGGTGACCCTGGCCGATGGCCGCCGCGAGAGCTTTGACCAGGTGGTGGTGACGGCCCCCTCGCCGGTGGCGGTGGGGCTCTGCCCCCAGCTGCCGCCCCAGGAGGTTGAGCGCCATCGCGGCATTCAGTACCAGGGGATTATCTGCGCCTCGCTGCTGCTGAAGCAGCCCCTGTCGCCCTACTACGTCACCAACATCACCGACGGCTGGGTGCCTTTTACCGGCGTGATCGAGATGACCACCCTGGTGGACCCGGCGGAGTTTGGGGGCCGCACCCTGGTCTACCTGCCCAAGTACGTTGACCCCCAGGATGGGGCCTTTGAGCTCACCGACGAGCAGCTCCAGCAGCAGTTTGTGGAGGCCCTGGAGCGGCTGTATCCCCACTTTCACCGCAGCGATGTGCTGACCTTTCAGGTGTCGCGGGTGCGCTACGTGCTGCCGATTTCGACCCTCAACTACTCCCAGCAGCTGCCGCCGATGCGTACCGCGGTGCCGGGGCTGCACGTGGTGAACTCGACCCACATTCTCAACGGCACCCTCAACGTCAACGAGACGGTGCAGCTGGCCAACCGGGCGGCGGCCGAGCTGGGCCAGGCCGGGGTGTCTCGCCCCAGCGCCCGACCAGCGCCAGCGACAGTGCCCTAGAAACAGCGCCCTAGAAACAGCGCCCTCGTGAGGGTAGCTGCGATCGCACCCCCTTGTTTCCCCTAACTGCGACCTATGGATAGCCTGATTACCCTAGACCAGCGCCAGTGGGGCGCCCCGCGCCGCCGGGGGGCCGCGCCCCTGACCCTGGAGCACACCGACTGCTGCCTCTGCGGCCTCGACGATGCCACCCCGGTGGCGGTGGGCGAAGACTTTGAGTACCGCACCAGCCCTGACTACTTTTTGGCGGTGCAGTGCCGCCGCTGCGGCCTGGTGTACCTCAACCCCCGCCCCAGCTCAGACAGTCTGACCCAGATCTACCCCCCCGACTACCACGCCTTTGAGTTTTCAGCTGCCACCTTCGGGTTGGTCTACCGGGTGCGGCGGCGGCTGGAGGCCCGGCGGCTGCTGGCCTACTGTCGGGGGCTACCGTCCCAGGCCCACATTTTAGACGTGGGCTGCGGCGATGGATTTCACCTCGACCTGCTGCGGGAGTACGGCCAGCCCGGCTGGCAGCTGGAGGGGGTTGACCCCAGCGAGCTGGCGGCCACGGCGGCCCAGCGGCGCGGGCTCCAGGTGCACCACGGCACCATTCAGGCGCTCGACCTGCCCG
Source organism: Nodosilinea sp. (assembly GCA_035466075.1). Classification (GTDB taxonomy): domain Bacteria; phylum Cyanobacteriota; class Cyanobacteriia; order Phormidesmidales; family Phormidesmidaceae; genus Nodosilinea. Next base: position 1,931 of record DATIVG010000610.1, read on the forward strand.
CCGCCAGCTACGATTTGGCCTTTATGATTGCCACCGTCGAGCATGTGGACGACCCGGTGGGCGTGGTGCAGGCGGTGCGATCGCGGCTCAAGCCCGGTGGCCGTCTGGTGATTGTCACCGACAACACCGCCACCCTCGACTTCGCCCTGTTTAAGCGGCGGCACTGGGGCGGCTACCACTTTCCCCGCCACTGGAATTTGTTTAGCCCCGGCACCATTCGCACCCTGGCCAGCCGGGTGGACATGGAGATTGAGAGCCTGGGCACTCAGGTCAGCCCGGTGAACTGGGTCTACTCCCTGCGCAACGCCCTGGTCGATGCGGCGGCCCCCGCCTGGCTGATCAATAGCTTTAGCCTCAAATCGACCCTGGCCCTGGGGGTATTCACCCTCGTCGATATGGGGTTTCAGGCGCTGGGCCGCGGCGCCCTACTGCGGGTCGTGCTCAGACGACCCTAGGGCCGCATTGACCCTAGGGCCGCATTGATTGAGCCACATTGATTGAACCGTGTTGATTGGGCCTTGGGCCGCATTAATTGAGCCGCACTTGAGGAGCCATGTATCGATGACCGCATCTCCCCCCTCCCCCCCCGTTGCCATTATTGGGGCCGGGCTGGCCGGGCTCACCGCCGCCGCCAGCCTGCGCCGCCAGGGTCATGCTGTCGTCATCTACGAAGCGGGGCGAGCCATTGCCGGGCTGGCCCAGAGCTTCCACGACGACGACGGCTTTGCCTACGACTTTGGGGCCCACTTCATCACCAACCGCCTGGCCGCCGCCGTGGGCATTGGCGATCGCTGCCGCACCCTGCGCTACTACGGCGAGTCGGTGCACCTGCGCGGTCGCACCTACCCCTACCCCTTTGGCCTGCTGGCCAACCCCCGCTACCTGCTGGGGGGCCTGCGCAGTCGGCTACAGCCCGCCGACCCGGCCCAGATCAACCGCTCCGCCGCCGATTGGTTTCGCCATACCTACGGCCAGCCCCTGGCCAACGAGGTAGCCCTGCCACTGCTGGAAGCCTGGTCGGGGGCCCCCGCCGAGGAGCTATCGGCGGCGGTGGGCAACAAACTCCAGGGCGGCATTGCCCAGGCCCTCTACCTGAAACTGGCGGCCAAGGTCAGCCAGCGGGCGGTGGCCAACGGCTACAGCCACGAAATGCCTGAGCATGGGCAGCTTTGGCATGTCTACCCCGAGGGGGGGTTGGGCACCCTCTGCGCCGAGCTGGCCCGCGGTCTAGAGGGTGACATTCACCTTGAAACGCCGGTGGAGGCCATTTTGGTGGATGAGGAGCGGGTGCGGGCGGTGCGGGTCAATGGCCAGGAGCAGCCGGTCGCGGCGGTGATTAGCACCGTGCCCTGCCCGCTGCTGGCCCGCCTGGTGCAGGGCAGCGATCGGGTCGCCGCCATGGCCCAGTTTCGCTACCGCCCCATGATCTTCGTCAACCTGCGGCTCCAGGGGCGGGGGCTGCTGCCCGACACCGTGCTGTGGCTGCCGGAGCAAGCCTTTCCCACCTTCCGCCTGACCGAAACGCCGCTGTCGATGCCCTGGCTGGCCCCCGAGGGCAAAACCCTGGTTACCGTGGACATTGGCTGCCAGGTGGGCGATGCCTTTTGGACGATGGATGAGGAGGCCCTGGGGCAGTTTTGCCTCGACCACCTGGAGGCGCTCATTCCCGATATTCGGCGGCGCTACCTGGGGGCGCGGGTGCTCAAAACCCCGATTGCCTACCCGGTCTACCTCAACGCCTACGAGGCCGACCGCCAGCGCTACGAGGCGGGCACCGGCATTGCCGGGCTCTACAGCCTGGGGCGCAACGGTGAGTTTGCCCACATTCTCATGGAGGATGTCTACTGGCGCACCCTCGATCAGACCCGCGGCCTGGGCCGCCTCACCCCGGCGACTCTGACCGCCCAGTCTCCCCTGGCGCTCGTGCCTTAACCCCGACCTGGTGCCCTTACCAAAGCAAACCCATGGCTGTAAAACCCAAACCCATTGCCAGTCTCTCGCTGGATCTAGACAACCAGTGGACCTACATGAAAATCCACGGCGATCCGGGCTGGGAGGCGCTGCCCTCCTACCTCGATGTGGTGGTGCCCCGCGCCCTGGGGCTGCTGGCGGAGTTTGATCTGACCATTACCTTTTTTATTGTTGGTCAGGATGCCGCCCAGGCTAAAAACCACCGCGCCCTGCGGACGATCGCGGCGGCGGGGCACGAGATTGGCAATCACTCCTTTCACCACGAGTCGTGGCTGCACCTGTACTCGGAAGCTGAGATCGAGCGGGAAGTTGCGATCGCAGAACAGGCCATCGAGCAAATTACCGACCAAAAGCTGCGCGGCTTTCGGGGCCCCGGCTACAGCTTCTCGCCAGCGGTGCTCAGCGTGCTGGCCCGCCGGGGCTATCGTTACGATGCCTCCACCTTTCCCAGCATTTTGGGCCCTCTGGCGCGGGCCTACTATTTTATGACCGCCAAACTCACCAAGGCCGAGCGCGAGCAGCGCAAGGCCCTGTTTGGCAAGGTCAGCGACGGCTTTCAGCCCCTCAACCCCTACTGGTGGCAAATGGAGGGCCACACCCTGCTGGAGATGCCCGTCACCACCATGCCGATCTTCAAAGTCCCTATTCACTTTAGCTACGTGCTCTACCTGAGCGTGTTTTCGCGGCCCCTGGCGCTGCTCTACTTTCGCACTGCCCTGGCGCTGTGCCGCCTGACCCGCACCCAGCCCTCACTGCTGCTTCACCCCCTCGACTTTTTGGGGCAAGAAGACGTCCCCGAGCTGGCCTTTTTCCCGGCCATGGGGCTGCCCAGCGCCCACAAGCTCAAGACCCTGCGCCGCACCCTGGCCCTGCTCAACCGGCAGTTTAGCGTGGTGCCCGTGGGCCAGCATGCCGATCTGGTGGCCGGGGCCCAGCGCCTGCCCCACCGCCCCCTGGCCACCCCCGCCCCCGTTGCCCCCCCGGTCACCCTATGAGCCAGCTCCCACCGCCGCGCCCCAGTCGCCTGCGCCGCAGCCTGTACCTGGCCCTGGCCACCGGGTTGACGGTGGCCCTGCTCACCTGGGCCCTGCGGGATGCCCGCCCTGCCCAGGTCTGGGCTACCCTGCGCCAGGCCCGGTGGGGCTGGGTGCTGGTGGGCTGGCTGGCCTACCTGGCGGTGTTTTGGGTGCGGGCCTGGCGCTGGGGCACATTGCTGGCGGGCAGCTGCGCGCCGGGGCGGTTTCGGTCGCGGCTGGCCGCCACCTTTGTGGGCTACGGGGCCAGCAGTGTGCTGCCCGCCCACGCCGGGGAGCTGGTGCGCTCGGCCCTGCTCAACCGCCTCGACCGGGTGCCCATCGGCCCCTCCCTCGGCACCATTGTGGTGGAGCGTCTGCTGGATGTGGGGGTGGTGTTTGCCCTGCTGCTGGTGGCGGCGCGGGGGCTACCCCGCAACTCGCTGGCAACCGATGCGCTGTCGCTGGTGGCGGCGGCCATGGTTGGGGTGTGGCTGCTGCTGCTGGTGGCGGCCCGCTTTCCGCGGCCAATTTTGGGGGCCATGACCGGCCTCTGTCGCCACCTTGGCCAGCCCCGTCTGGGCAGCTGGCTGGGGCGGCTGGTGGGTGGTTTTTTGGCGGGGCTAGAGGTGCTGCGCCAGCCGCGCCGCACCCTCACCGCCCTGGGCCAGGCGTTGCTCAGCTGGGCCCTCAACGGCATCACCTACTGGGCGGTGCTCCAGGCCTTGGCCATCGATACGGTGGGGATCAGGGGGGCGTTCTTTACCCAGAGTGCTACGGCCCTGGCGATCGCACTGCCCTCCTCCCCGGGCTATGTCGGTCCCTTTGAGGCGGGGCTGCGCTACTCCCTGGGCCTCTACGCGGTGCCGGTTGACCAGGTGATTGCCTACGCCATTATCTTGCGGTTTTTGATGTACGTCACCATTCCGGTGATCGCCGCCGCCATTGGCCTCAGCCTGGGCCTGCGCACCACCGACGTTAGCCTCAAGGGGCCGGTGTCGGCGGTGCCGTCGCCGCTGGCCCCAGCGCCGGAGTCGGCGGAGCGCTAGTAGCGAATTTGCAGGGTCACCTGGGCCCGCACGGTCTGTTCGCCGCCCACCACCGGGGTGGCGGCATCGGCGGCCAGGTTGTACTCGGCGCGGGCCACGGGCATGGGCATGGGTGGGGCGGCCCCGTTGA
>DATIVG010000611.1:0-3538 GCA_035466075.1 Nodosilinea sp.
GGTCTGCCCCTTGGCCCGGTTCTCTAACAAGCGGCCCAGCAAAATCAGCGCGATGATCACGGCGGCGGCCTCAAAGTACACGTCGGGGTTGAGCCCCTGGGCGATGAACCACTGGGGATAAATCGTGGGAAACAGCGAGTAGAGAAAGGCGGTGCCGGTGCCCACCGCCACCAGGGTATCCATGCTGGCGGAGTGGCGCTTGAGGGCTTTCCAGGCGTTGATGAAAAAGGAATTTCCGGCCCAAAACAGCACGGGGGTGGTCAGCACCAGCTGCAACCAGGGGTTGTGAAGCCACATGGGGATGAAGGGAATTGGCAGACCCGTCATCATCGGCAGGGAGCCGATCACCAAAATGCCGCCGACTATCAGACTAAACCCGGCTTTGCGGGTAAGCTGGCGGTTTTCGGCCTCGCGCTCCCGCCGTTCGGCATCGTCCTCGGCGGCTAGGGGGTCTTCGCTGAGGGGTTGGGCGGTGTAGCCCGCTTCATCCACCGCTGCCTGGATGTGGGTGAGGTTGGTCTGGTGGGGGTCGTAGGTGACGGCGGCCTGCTCCGCGCCAAAGTTGACCGTGCAGGCTTCGACCCCGGGCACCGAGCGAATGGCGGTTTCGATGCTGGTGGCGCAGGCGGCGCAGCTCATGCCCCGCAGTTTTAACAGTTGATTTTCCATCGTTGTCCTCCTAATTGCCTGGGGTTGGGGATTCTCTAAAGGTGCCTCTAGGCCACGGTGTAGCCAGCGGCGGTGATCGCCTGCTTGATATCGGCCTCAGAGGCTTCGGTCGCCACGGTGACCGCTTTGGTTTTGGTATCGGCGATAACCTGGGCCGCGGCATCGACGGCGTGAATGGCCTGGGTGACGGTCTCGACACAGGCCGAGCAGGCCAGGTTGGGAACGGTGAGGGAAAGGGTCATGGATCAACCTCCAAAATTGCTGTGAATCTATCTTGGAGGCTCCCGTGAACTGGAGAGTCAAGGGGGTCGGTGTATCGTTATTCGTTCTTTTGTTGCAAACCCGCCATGGCTGACCGTGGGGTGCCTAAGCTAGAGGAGTAAAGGCGATCCGCTACCGTTCGCTACTGAGTACTGGAGCAGCCTAGGACAGGCATTTGGCCGGAGTGAGCCAGGTGCTGCCCTACCCTTGTTCTTCTATGCTAAGCCGCCTGGTGGGTTGCCATTGGTGAGATGTAGCCACCAAAAGGAAGGTTTTTCCTATGACCACGAAGCTGGTTGCGATCGCACTTTCAGCCCTGGCCGGTGCCGGTATCGCCACCCTGGCGTTGACCGCCACCCCATTGCGGGCCCAAACCCAGACGGGCTGGGGCATGGGCCGCCAGATGATGGGTGAGCGCTGGCAGGGGGGGCCCGGGATGGGACAGGGCATGGGCCAAGGCATGGGGCCAGGCATGGGCCAGGAGATGACCGGCATGCCCTGCCAGGGCGGTGCGGTTGACCCCGCCAACCTGGAAACCCTGCAAGGCACAGCCACCGAAATCGATCGCGGCGGGCACCAGGGCGTATTTCTCACCCTGACGACGGCCCAGGAAACGCTGACGGTGCACCTGGGGCCCGCCTGGTACCTCGACGATCAGGGGTTTGAGCTCGATCTGACGAGCCCCCTGGAGGTCACCGGCTTTCGCCACGCCTGGTACGGTCAGTCGGCACTGATGGCCACCCAGGTAAAACAGGGCGATCGCGTCTTGCCCCTGCGCGATGTCGAGGGCTACCCCCTGTGGATGGAGCAGAGGGGAGATGCCCGTTAGCTTTCGATAATTGGGCAGATGGTTTCGTCGGTGGCTGCTGTCGTGGCGGTTTGCCAGCCCGACAGCAGCCCCGATAGCTCCTGCTTTAGCAGTTGCAGCTGCCGAATGGTGTCTTCGATCTCCGTCAGCTTGGCCTCTAGCTTGGCCTGGATGTGGGCGCAGGGCAGGTCGCCCTGATCGTGCACATCCAAAAATTCTTTGATTTCGCTCAGGGTGAGGCCCAGGCTCTGGGCGCGCCGAATGAAGCCCAGCCGGGTAAACACATCCTCGGCAAACACCCGATAGCCGCCCTCGGTGCGCCCGGCAGTTTTGAGCAGGCCAATCTCGTCGTAGTAGCGGATGGTTTTAACGGGTAAACCGCTTTGTTTGGCGACGGTGCCAATCAGTTTGGCAGGGGCTTCCGTGAGCATGGCTGACCTCAACAAGCGTTTCATCCATCCTAAACTCTCCAGAGGGCTGGAGGGTCAAGGCCGAGATCTAGGCCCCTGGGCTCAGCCAACAACCGCCATTCCAGATGAAGTTGTGCCACGGGTAAGATGTCGCGGCAGCGCTGGTCTGGTTTAGTTTAATCAGGCGCTGTGAGGGGCATGATGTTTCCAGCCTGGTTGGTGATTGCGGTGGTGGGAGGTGCGATCGCATCTGCCTCCAGCCTGCTCGGTGCTCGCGACATTCGCTGGTTTAAGCGGCAGCGTCGCCCCGACTGGCTCACCTTTGAGTTTGCCATTCCCATCGTGTGGACGGCGGTATTTATCTGCGGCGGCTGGTCGGCCTACCTAGTCTGGCGGCAAACCCAGAGCTGGTGGCTCATGGCGGGGTACGCCTGGCTAGAACTGCTAATCGTGAGCTACACCCCGCTCATGTGTAAGTTGCAGAGCCTGCGCGTGGGCACGGCAATCGGGGCGGCGGGGTTTGGCTTTGGGCTGCTGCTGGCCTGGCCCGTGGCCCAGATAGACACGACCGCATTTCTCCTGCTGCTCCCCTACCTGCTCTGGAGCCCGGTGGGCACGCTGATCACCTGGCAGATGGTGCAGCTCAATCCGGGCCAGTAGGCGTTTGCGAACCAGGGAATGCCGACTTGGCCTAGGTGAGAGTCTCCATCAGCCAGCACATGAGGGTGGTGTCGTCTTCAAGCTGCGATGGCCCTTCATCAAACGCAATAGCGTCTATCGCTGGGCTAATGAGAAGAGCGACCCATCTGGTGAAACCATAGTTGAGATTGTGAGAGCCCTTAAAGCTCTTAACCCCGAGGCTGCTAAAGCCTTTGTCGATCGCTACCTACTCGATGAAATCTAACCCACCGTGGGTTAGGTGAAATGCAGTGAAAAAGTAGGTTGCCCCTGGAGTTTTAGCGCGGCGGTAGGGCATAGCATGGTGGAAGATGCATGCGCTTGGGGTAGGCTGTTTGACGGATGAAGTATCAGCGATGTTGGGTTTCGCTGGCGCTTTGCCCAACCCACGTTGGCTAGGGCCTGTAACGAAAGAGGCGATCGCAGTGCGATCGCCTCTCAAGCTGATTTAGTTCTCGGCTCAGCCCCCTAAGCTACCGGCTGCTGCCCCGGCGCAGGCTGGCTCGTCCGCCGCCGCTCAGACCGGCGCTTGCCACCGGCCATCTCGTACTCAGAGCTGTTGCGGCCATAGACTACGGCCACGGCATTCAGCATCCTTTCAGACTTTTCGGCCAGGGCTTTTTCGGCGGCGAGCATTTCGTTGTAGAGCTGATCGACGGTGGAAAGTAGCTCGTTGTATTTTTTCTGGCGATCGCGCAACTTGTCAATGTCA
>DATIVG010000612.1:0-1641 GCA_035466075.1 Nodosilinea sp.
GGGCACATCCAGGGTTTCCCACAGTGCCAAATTGGGGGTGGCTCCATCCAGCTTGGCCACCGAAAAACTGGTGGTGTTGAGCAGTACGTCAATGCCGTCGCCACCAGCGGGCTGGAGCAGCGCGATCAGCTCGGCCTGCACCTCGGGGTCTTGCAGCGACGACACAAACACCGGCAGCGGCGCCAACCCCCGCTGGGCCAGCGCGGCGCACAGGGCATCAATGGGGGCGGTGTTGGCGGCCAGGTAGTGGGCCCGGTAGAAAACCAGGCCAATTTTGGCGGCGGTGGGCGGCAGGGTGACGGCGGGCTGGGGATAGCGGCCGACCTTGGGAATGGGCTGGGGGTCGGGGGGCGCATAGCGGGTGTGAAGGGTGCGATCGCACAGCCACATCAGCCCATGGGCCATATTCTCCACCCCGCCCTCGTTGAGATAGCGCCACAGCCGGTTGGCCACCGTCAGCGGCACCGTCGAGTGGCTGATCAAATCCGGGGCGGGTCGGTCATCGCCGGGCAGCACCACCAGGGCCGCGCCGGTGGTCGCCGCCACCTCGCTCAGCACCTCCAGGCCGTAGGGCCAGTAGGCCCGGCCCCCCAGCAGGCGCACCACCATCACCTGGGCGTGGCGCAGCACGTCGTCGGCATAGGTATCGATCGCCAGCTGCTGCTGCAACTGCAACAGGTTCGCCACCCGCAGTGCCGGAAAATCATCGGGAAACCGGGCCCGCGCCAGACTCTGAATCTCGGTGTCAGCGGCGGTGAGAAACACCAGCGGTGCCGGCGTTTGCTCCACAAAAATCACGCCCTCGGTGTCTGGCGTCCAGCCTCCCGGGGTAGCCGCTAAGCGATGCATGGGCAAACCCAATTTAACGACAAATCTGAAGGAACTCTAGCGTAAGTCGGGCTACGCCAAAACGGAAGCTACCATAGGGGATGCCGCACCGGACTGACAACTTGATCCAGCTCCTCCAAAGCAACAACTATTCCCTGCAAACCATCCCACATTGGTCGCATGCGGCCTCAAAATACAAAGATGCCTGATTTTCTAGACCGCGGCATCGAACAGGTCATACCCGGGGCTGCCCTGGTTTTGCTGGGGCAGTTTTTGCGTCAGTACTGTCAGCAGCACCAGATCACCCTACTCACTGACACCGACCTGCCCACCCCGCCCCCTGGCGAAACCACCGTTTGGTGCCTGCTGGGGGCCGACCTCTCCCTGGTGGTAGCAGCGTGCCCCCAGGCCGCGCCGGAGCCCAATGCGCCAGATCAGCCGGGCATCCCCCCTGTTCTGGTGCGCCTGCTCACCGAAGCCCCCGCCGTCGATGACTACCTGGGGCACCTGGGCCTAGGCCCCCGCCCCCTGGCCCCCACCAGCCCGGCAGCCCTGGCCCAGTTTATGCTGGCCTGGGTACAGGTCTGCGCCCAGGCCAACCAGGCCGAGGCGCTGGGCTATACTCTGGGCTCTACCCACACCCCCATCAGCCGTCGGCAGGAGCGTCGCCTGCTGCTCAACCAGGTGATCACCAAAATTCAGGGCAGCCTGGAGCTGGCCGAAATTTTAGAGACCACCGTGGCCGAGGTGCGCCAGTTTCTTCAGGCCGACCGGCTGCTGATCTACCAGTTTGAGCCCGCCCCCGCGCCGCTG
>DATIVG010000613.1:0-3988 GCA_035466075.1 Nodosilinea sp.
AGGGGAGCCGACCTGCGATACGGCTCGGGTGCTCGACCGCTACCTGGATGTGGTGGCGATTCGCACCTTTGAGCAGGCAGAGGTGCAAGAATTTGCAGACTATGCCGCGATGCCGGTGATCAATGCGTTGACTGACCTGGAGCACCCCTGCCAGATTTTGGCCGACCTGCTGACAATTCAAGAGGAGTTTGGCGCTCTGGAGGGGCTGACGCTAGCCTACCTGGGCGATGGCAACAATGTGGCCCACTCGCTGCTGTTGGGCTGTGCTTTGGCGGGTATGAATATTCACATTGCCGGGCCGGAGGGGTATGCCCCAGACCCGGCCATTGTGGCCCAGGCGCAGGGGCTGATGGGAGGGGCGGGGCGAGTGCTGGTAACCCCTGACCCGGAAGCGGCGGTGAAGGGGGCGCAGGTGATCTATACCGACGTCTGGGCCAGCATGGGCCAGGAGTCGGAGTCGGGGCAGCGGCTGCCAATGTTTCAGCCCTACCAGGTGAATGAGGCGCTGATGTCGATGGCCAGCGGAGATGCGATCGCACTTCACTGCCTGCCCGCCCACCGGGGCGAAGAGATCACCCACGCGGTGATTGAGGGCTCAGCCTCCCGCGTGTGGGACCAGGCCGAAAACCGCATGCATGCCCAAAAGGCGCTGCTGGCCAGTGTGCTGGGGTAACGGCGGGCAGGCTGAGCCCAGGTCCGGCCAACCGCCCTAAACCAGGTTTAGGAAGTGCAGCACCCCTTGGCCACTCAGCAGCTCAATCACCACGGCCAGGCTAAAGCCCACCATGGCCAATCGCCCATTCAAACTTTCGGCGGCGGGGGTAAAGCCCCATTCACGGGGCTGGGGCAGGTGGGGGTTGAGGGGCATGGCTTTGGGTAAGGTTTAGGTTTATGTAACGCTTTGTAACGCATTATAGCGAGTTTGATCGGGAGCTAAAGGCTTGAGCGCAGACATTCCCACCCCAGGCCCACCGTTGCGCTATCCGCCGCCCCTACAACCGGGCGATCGGCTGCGGGTGATTGCCCCCAGCGGTGCCCTGCGGGAGCTAGACCGCTTCAACCAAGGACTAGAAGTTTGGCGGAGCTGGGGCTTTGGGGTCGATGTGGGCCCCGGCACCAGCGACCACTGGGGCTACCTGGCGGGGGCTGACGACCATCGCGCCCAGCAGCTGGGCCATGCCCTGGCCGACCCCACCTATCGGGGCATTTTGTGCGCCCGGGGGGGCTACGGGGGCACGCGGCTGCTGGAGCGCTGGCGCTGGCCCCATGCCCTGCCGCTGAAGTGGTTGATTGGCTTTTCGGATATCACCAGCCTGCTGTGGAGCCTGGGTCGTCAGGGGGTGATTGGTGTGCATGGGCCGCTGCTCACCACCCTGGCCGCCGAGCCCGACTGGTCGCAGCAGCGGCTGCGGGATTTGGTGATGGGGCATCGGCTGCCGCCGCTGCGGGGGCAGGGCTGGGGCCACGGCGCCGTGGTGGGGCGGCTGTGGCCGGCAAACCTGACGGTGGCCACCCACCTGCTGGGCACCCCCCACGCCCCCGACCTGAGCGGGGCAATTTTGGCCTTTGAAGACGTCACTGAGGCCCCCTACCGCATCGACCGCATGCTCACCCACTGGCGCATGGCCGACCAGCTGAAGGGGGTGAAGGGCATTGCCCTGGGGCGGTTTAGCCGCTGCGAGCCCACCGCGGGGGTGCCCAGTTTTACGGTGGGCGAGGTGCTGCGCGAGCGGCTGGGCGATCTGGGCCTGCCGGTGGTGTCTGACCTGCCCTTTGGCCACGACGGCGACAATGCGGCGCTGCCCGTGGGGGCCATGGCTCGGCTAGATGGTGACCGCGGCATCCTGGAGATCCTGCCCGCCGCGATCGCACCTTTGCATTAGGGACACAATAGGGACGTAGATTCAGGTACTTACCGTGGTTCCCCTTCGTGACGAAAACCCCGTCAGCCTTACCCCCTGGGTGACCTACGGGCTGATTGGCTTCAACATTGCGGTGTTTGTGTTTCAGCTCAGCCTCTCCCAGCCGGGTTTAGACCGTTTGTTTCAAGACTGGGCCCTGGTGCCCGCCCAGCTCACCGAGAGCTTTCGTGGGGTGTTGCAGGCCCCCATCTACGAATGGATCACCCTGGTATCGTCCCAGTTTTTGCACGGCGGCTTTTTCCATGTGGGGGGCAATCTGCTCTACCTGTGGGTGTTTGGCAACAATATTGAAGACCGCCTGGGCCATGGCAGGTTCATTATTTTTTATCTGGGCTGCGGCATTTTGGCGGGCCTGGCCCAGTGGGTGTTTGACCCCACCTCCACGGTGCCCACCATTGGGGCCAGTGGTGCGATCGCAGGGGTGATGGGCGCCTACATCCTCCGCTTTCCCCGCGCCCGCATCGTCACCCTGATCCCGCTGATTATTTTCTTCACCACCGTTCGCATTCCCGCCGTCTTTTTCCTCGGATTTTGGTTTGTGCAGCAGGCCCTCTTCAGCGTGGTCAGCCTCGGCAACGATGGCAGCGCAGGCGGCGGCGTCGCCTACTGGGCCCACTCGGGCGGGTTTGTATTTGGCCTCATTTTGGGCCCCCTACTCGGCCTCATGCAGCCCAAACCCCTCCAAAGGCGACGGTAATCTCCCCGGCCCGGCCCTGGGTAGACCCTGACCCCGGAGTGGTAACTTCATAAAGTTCTCGAGTAAGCTAGGGAATTATTTGTGGATTTATTACTGATGCTGTGTAAAACGGCTGAAAAGCACTAGAAAGACCCCGGATAGCGACTCCGCCCACCGTCCCGGCGCAGCCCGCCCAAACGGCGCTCCCCCATGGTTCCCAGGGGGCATTGTGACGGCCAGTCCCTAGCCCGGTGCTACCCCGTTCCTGAAAACGCCCCAGCTAAGTCAATCTAACTCAGTCAATTTACAGAAAGGTACGACCATGGCGGAAGCCAAGATCCTCGTTGTCGATGACGACCCCGCAATTCGCAACCTCATTCATCGGTTCCTAGCCAAGCAGAACTATGAAATGGAGTCGGCAGAGGACGGCAAAAAAGCCCTGGCCGTGTTCGAGCAGTTCACCCCCGACCTGGTCATCCTCGACCTCAACCTGCCCGACACCAACGGCTACGACCTCTGCAAAGAGATGCAATCGCGCACGGGCGTCTTCGTACTCATGCTCACCAGCCGTACCGACGAGTCAGATAAAATTCGCGGCTTCAACGAAGGGGCCGACGACTACCTCACCAAGCCCTTTAGCCTCGGCGAGCTAGAGGTGCGGGTGGGGGCGATTCTCAAGCGCCAGCGCCCGGTCACAGCAGCAGAACAGCAGTGCCTCACCTTCAACAGCCTCGCCATCGACCCCGTCCGCCGCGAAGTCATGCTCAACGACGAAATGGTGCCCCTGACGGCCCTCGAGTTTGACCTGCTGCATTTTTTGGCCAGCCACCCGGGCCGGGTATGGCGGCGGGCCGAACTCATTCAAAAGGTGTGGGACTACGACTACGTGGGCGACCAGCGAGTCGTCGACGTCCACGTGGGCCAAATTCGCAAAAAAATCGAGAAAGATACCACCCAGCCAGCGCTGATCCAAACCGTGCGCGGCGTGGGGTACAAGTTTGAGCCCCCAGGCATGGAAGAGGCCGCCCTGGCGGGCTTGGGCTAGGCCCATACCCAGCCGGGTTTCCCCCTAGCTGGCCTGCCCACTGGGGCTCTGGTTGCGATAGTTCCAGGCCAGCTTGAGAATCTTTGTCCAGTTGCGGTGCACCTTCTTAGGCGTCCAGCCCAGGGCCTGGGCAATGGTTTCGTCGCTGAGGGCAGTATTGTCCTGCTGCGACTGCTTGAGGGCGATGAACTGCCGGTAGTCGGTGGGCAGGCCGGCCAAAAAGTCGGCCCACTCGGTGGGGGTCATGCCCAGTCTCGACTCCAGGTTGGCCCCCAACCACTGGTGCACCAGCTGCCACTCATGCTGCTGGGAAAATTTTTCCACATGGTACTTAAAGCGCTGCTG
>DATIVG010000614.1:0-1721 GCA_035466075.1 Nodosilinea sp.
GGAGTTGGGGGAGTTGGGGGAGTTGGGGGAGTTGGGGGAGTTGGGGGAGTTGGGGGAGTTGGGGGAGTTGGGGGAGTTGGGGGAGTTGGGGGAGTTGGGGGTGATGAGGGGTTAATTTTTAGTTTTGAATTTTGAATTGGATGGGGGCGCTACGGGGATCGGGGCGGGAGGGATAGAGGCGGGGGGCCGGGATGGTTGGTCGGGGGGGGTGGTCTGTTTTTCGACGGCTTCTAGGGTGGGGAGCAGGTTGAGGGCGGCGCGGTAGGCTTCTTGCACCAGGGCTTCGGTTTCGGGGCCGTCTTCGATCAGGCCGTCGGCGAGCAGCTGGAGGATGCCGAGCACGACGTTGAGGCCCGAGCGCAGGTCGTAGGAGGTGGCACCGGTGATGCCGGGCAGGGGGCAGGTGCCGGTTTCCTGGGCAAACTGCACGGTGTAGAGGTAGGCGTAGCGGCCCTGCTGTTGCAGCAGGTCTTCGTGGGTGCCCAGCTCGACGACGCGGCCCTGGTCGAGTACGGCGATCTGGTGGGCGTTGCGAATGGTGGAGAGGCGGTGGGCGATCACCAGGGTGGTGCGATCGCGGCTCAGATCCTCCAGGGCTTCCTGCACCAATTGCTCCGACACCGTATCGAGGGCGCTGGTGGCTTCATCTAAGATCAAAATCGGCGGGTTTTGCAGCAGGGCGCGGGCAATGGCAATGCGCTGGCGCTGGCCCCCCGAGAGCAGCACGCCGCGATCGCCCACCACCGTGTCAAAGCCCTGGGGCAGCTGGCAAATAAAGTCGTAGGCATTGGCCCGCCGGGCCGCCTGCACCACCTCGGCGTCGGTGGCCGCTGGCTGGGCGTAGGCAATGTTGTCGCGCACGCTGGCGTTAAACAAAAACGTGTCCTGGCTGACAATGCCCATGGCCCGGCGCAGGCTGCCCAGGTCAAACTCGCGCAGGTCAACCCCGTCGATGGCGATCCGGCCCGCCACCGGATCGTAAAAGCGGGGCAGCAGGTCGGCCAGGGTAGACTTGCCCGCGCCCGATGAGCCCACCAGGGCCAGGGTGGTGCCCTTGGGCAGCGACAGGGTAATGTCGTGCAGCGACCAGTCTTTAGCGCTGGGATATTTAAAGGCAATGCCCTCGAAGGTAATGCCCTGGCTGAGGGTGGTGAGCGGGCGCTGGCCCTGGGCCATAAAGGCTTTGTTGTCGCGGCGCAAAAAGTCGTAGACCAGATCGACGCTGGCGGCGCTGTTGGCCAGCTGGCTGCGGGCTGAGTTGAGCTGCCCCACGAACTGAATCACCCGCGACAGCACAAACAAAAAGGTCAGCAGCAGGGTGGCGGTGGCCGCCGAGCCGCTGCCCAGCCAAAACTGGCTGATTAAAATAATCGCCACCAGGGCCAAAATGCTGAGAATTTCATTCAGCGGGCCAATGATGGCGGTGTTCATCTGCGACTGCAGGGCGGCCTGTTCTCGGCGCTCGATCAGGGCCTCTATCTGAGTGAATTCTATGACCTCATTGGCCGTAGCTTTGACCAGGCGCATGCCGTTGAGCATTTCCAGCGTGCGCACCGAGTAGTCCTTCGAGGCCTCGGCCAGGGCTGTGCCGTACTCCCGGGCGCGAACGATCACATAGCGGTTGAGCAGCAGCACCCCGGTCATCAGCACCACCGCCGCCAGGGTCAGCGACCCCGAGATCGACAGCAGCACCAGGGTAAAAAACAAAATATTCAGCGACG
>DATIVG010000615.1:0-5826 GCA_035466075.1 Nodosilinea sp.
AATTTATTGACCAATACGGTGCTGGCCTCGACCTGCCCGGTACTGCTGGCCCCGGCTATGAATACCGACATGTGGCAGCAGCGGGCGGGGCAGCGCAACTGGCACCAGGTGCTTGAAGACTCGCGCTACCACGCCATTGACCCCGGCAGCGGGGTGCTGGCCTGCGATCGCATCGGCACCGGGCGCATGGCTGAGCCCGAGGATCTGCTGGCCCACATCGCCTCGCTGCTGCACAGCGGCGGGCGGCGCGACTTGGCGGGCAAGCACCTGCTGATCAGCACCGGCAGCACCCGCGAACATTTGGATCCGGTACGGTTTATTGGCAACCCCGCCAGCGGCAAAATGGGCGTCGCCCTGGCCCAGGCGGCGATCCACCGGGGGGCGGCGGTCACCCTCGTCCACGGCCCCATGGAGGACGCCCTGCAAGCGCGTCTGGGGGGCATGCAGACCCTGGGGGTGACCACCGCCGAGGCGATGCACCGGGCGCTGCTGGCCCACCTGCCCCAGGCCGACTGGGTGGTGATGGCGGCGGCGGTGGCCGATGTCAAACCGGCTACCACCGCCGCCACCAAGCTCGCCAAGGCCGACCTGCCCCAGGCGCTGCCCCTGCTGCCGGTGCCCGACATTGTGGCCGACCTGGCCCGCCAGCGGCAGCCCCACCAGCGGCTGGTGGGCTTTGCGGCCCAGACCGGCGATATTCTTACCCCGGCCCTCGACAAGCTGCGCCGCAAGGGACTCGACGCCATTGTGGCCAACCCAATTGATGTGGCGGGCAGTGGGTTTGGCTGCGATCGCAACCAGGCCATTCTGCTCACCAAGGCGGGCCAGCAGCTGCCGATCGCCCCCTGCACCAAGCTGGAGATGGCCCACCAGCTCTGGGATGCGCTGCTGGCCGCCGGATTTTAGGTGAGGCCAGGCACCGGCACATCGGGCCCGGTTCTTTTGCAACTCAGTTCCTTTGCAACTCAGTTTTTTTGAAACATGTACACCTCCTGCTGCGGGAAGGGAATCGAAATACCCTCCGCATCGAACCGGGTTTTGATCGCCTCGGGCAGGGCGAGCTTGACCGCCAGAAAGTCGGGGGTGCTGGCCCAGGCCCACACCTGCAAGTTGACGCTGCTGTCGGCCAGTTCGGCGACGCTGACCACCGGGGCGGGGTCGGTCAAAATGCGGCGGTCTCGGCCAATTTCATCCAAAATTGCCTGCCGCGCCTGCTCAATGTTGTCGCCGTAGCTGATGCCCACCACGGTCTCGATCCGGCGAATCGGGCGGGCGGTGAAGTTGGTAATGTTGTCGCCGCTCAGCTTGGAGTTGGGCACGATCACGGCGGCATTTTCGGGGGTGACAACGGTGGTGGTAAACAGCTGAATGCTCTCCACCGTGCCCAGGGTGCCGCCCCCTTCGATAAAGTCGCCCACCTTGAAGGGGCGAAAGATCAGCATCAGCACCCCGGCGGCAAAGTTGGAGAGCGACCCCTGTAGGGCCAGCCCGACGGCCAGGCCCGCCGCCCCCAGCACCGCAATCAGGGAGGCGGTTTGCACGCCCAGGCGGTTGAGGGCCGCAATCACCACAAAGGCCAGGCCCGCGTAGTAGACCAGGCTGCTGGTGAAGTTGACCAGCGTGGGGTCGATGGCCTGGCGCACCATCAGCCGTCGCGTGGCGCGGGCGACCAGTTTGGCCATCCACTGGCCGAGCCAAAATATCACCAGGGCGGCGATCAGGTTGAGCCCGAGCCGGGTGATCAGTTCCTGGGCTGTGGCAACCCACTGTGTCCAATTTTCCACCGGTAGTCTCCTAGAAGTTTGAAAGGTGCGATCGCACTGAGATCGCATGACGTTCGCCCCTCTAGGTCTTCCACAGGACAGCAAAGCGGCGACTCTATCCTAGGGCAGATCTTGAGGGCCCAGCCCGCCCCTCTGGATCGCCACGATGACCGCCTGGGTGCGATCGCGCACATCCAGCTTTTGCAAAATAGCGTGGACATGGACGCGCACCGTGCCGGGGGCGATGTAGAGGGCTGTGGCAATTTCCTGATTGCTCTGCCCGGCGACCATCAGCGCTAGAATCTCTTGCTCGCGCTTGGTGAGAGTCGGTGAGCAGGCCGCTGGATTGGCAGGCGGTAGTTCTGGGGTAAACGTCTGGAAAGCCGCCTGAATGGCTTGAGATGCGATCGCGTCCCACCAGGTGGCCCCCGCCGCCACCGAGCGAATCGCCAGCACCAGGACTTCGGCGGCAATGCCCTTCACGCAGTAGCCCTGGGCCTGGGCTTCGATCAGGCGAGCAATCAGGGCGGGCTGGTTGTGGGAGGTGAGGGCCAACACCGGCAGGTCGGGGTGCTGCTGCTTGATCTGGCGGCAGGCTTCGATGCCGCCAACCCCCGGCAGGCCAATGTCCAGCAGCACCACATCGAAGGGCTGCTGGTTGACCAGGGCAATCGCTGTTTCGCCGTCTTCGGCTTCGGCGGCGACCCGCAGCGTGGGCTCCTGCTGCAATCGGGTAGACAGCCCCAGGCGAAACAGCTCATCGTCTTCGACCAGGAGAATATGGATGGGCCGGTCGGTCATAGGCGGTTAAAGGCGCGCCCCATCAGGCTATCATCCTGCACCGAGGGCTGGGCAGGCAGCCGAAAGGCAAACACGGCGCCCTGGGGTTGGCGCGACTCGGCCCAGATAGTGCCACCGTGGGCCTCTACAATCTGGCGGCTGAGGTAGAGGCCCAGTCCGGTGCCCTTAGCCTGGCGATCGCTGTGGCCCTGGTAAAACCGATCAAACAAGTGGGGCAGGTCATCGGCGGCCATGCCCTGGCCCTGGTCGAGCACCTGCACCAGGCAATCATCTCCCCGATGGCAGATCACCACTTCCACCAGGCTGCCCCGCAGGGAATGGTGAATGGCGTTGGCCATCAGGTTGCTCAGCACCCGCTGAAGCTGAAGCACATCGGCCCTGACCCAGCAGGGCTGGCGAAAGTCGGACTCCCCCTGGTGCAGGCGAATGTGCACCTGCCGCGAAGCCGCCAGGGCCGTGAGCTGCATGATCGTGTCCTCCGCTAGGGCGACCACATCCACCGCCGAGAGGTTGAGCCGCAGCCCCTCGCTGTCGTTGCGGTAGATATCCATCAGGGTTTCAACCAGTTGCAGGGTGGTCTGGTGGCTGCGGGTCATGATGTCGATCGCCCGCCGCTGGGCCGAGGTGATTGCCCCAAACTGCTCAGCCTCCAGGGCGTGGAGGGTCTCTAGCGCTCCCAGCAAGGGCGTTTTTAGGTCATGGGTCAGGGTTGAAACAAAATCCTCCCGCATCCGGGCCAGCTGGGCCTGGGCCAAGATTTGGGCGTGCTGGTGGGTGATGGCCTTTTCGTAGCGCTGAATGCGATCGCTCAGCCACCCTGTCACCACCAGCGCCAGAACGGTGATGGCTCGGTTGGCGACGGTCACTGTGGTGATCGGCTCCAGGCCAGGAATCACCAGGTTGAGCAGGGTGAGGGTAACTGCGATCGCAGTTACCCAGCGGGTCACCCCCCGCCCCAACCGTCCACTGGCTAGCAACACCGCGCCAATGTACAGATAGCCAAATACGTAGGGCGGCGGCGTGCTGTATTCCAACCCAATCACCACGACAAAGAGGGCGGCAATCAGCCAGTGGGTTCGTTGCCAATGGGGTTTGAGACGGCGCATGGGAGTGTCGAGGGGAGGGGGCTGGAACGTTAGAACGTGCCAACATTAGAACGTTCTGACGCTCTGATCTGGGCAATTTGTCAATCTATTCTAGGCATGATATTGGGCCGATTGGCGGTATCTATACCAAATGATATAGGTCATTTACTGATTGCCTAAGTACCTCTATGCCTGCGGTTTAGATAGGTCAATATAATTTCGCCATAAACGGCCTTCTATACCTTGTTTTTGATAAATAAAGCATCAGAATAGAGGTGTTCTGTGCATTGTTTGGCTAAGGAAGCACCTCCATGAAGGCGAAGATATTAACCTGCACCATCTATTTTCACAGCGTCCATCTGGGCAAGCCCCTAGAGGCAATTGAGATGCCCAATGACTGTCATTTTTTAGGGATAGTTAGGGCAGAGAGATTAGTTCATGCTCACGAAAATCCAATCGTTCAAGATGGGGATTCGCTAATTGCGATCGCCATGAATCCTTCTATTTCACCTGCCTTGGAAAATTTTCTGCAACTCAAGCAAAAGGTAGCTTAGAGCCGACTATTTTCTGACACGCTATTTTTCTGTCCTCAATTTTTGAGTCCAATGCTGCAAGGGTTTTTTCAGATTGCTCTAATGTTGGCTATTTTGGCCATTGTCGCGCCGCTGCTGGGGCACTACATGGCCCAGGTGTTTCTCGGTGAGAAAACCTGGCTGGATCGCGTGGCCTCTCCGGTAGAGCGGCTGGTCTTCGCCGGGTCTGGCGTACTCAATGGCCGCCCAATGACCGGTGGGCAATACATTCGCGCCGTACTCGTCAGCAACTTGGTGATGCTCGCGCTGGTCTACGCCATCTTGATGTTCCAGGGGGTGCTGCCCCTGAACCCGACGGGGCTGCCTGCCCCAAACTGGGATTTAGCCTTGCACACCGCCATTTCGTTTACCACCAACACCAACCAGCAGCACTATTCCGGCGAAACCACCTACAGCTATCTCAGCCAGGTGGGGGCGCTGGGTTTTTTGATGTTTACCTCAGCAGCGACGGGCATTGCGGTGGCGATCGCTTTTATTCGCGGGCTGACCGGGCGACCCCTCGGCAATTTCTACACCGATTTGATTGTGTCGATCACCCGCATTTTGCTGCCGATTTCGGTAGTGGGGGCGATCGCCCTGCTGATTGCCGGAGTGCCCGAAACCTTCGCTGGCCCTGCCCAGGCCACCACCCTGGAGGGAGCCACCCAATTCATCGCCCGTGGCCCCGTGGCCCACTTTGAAATCATCAAAGAGCTAGGTGAAAACGGCGGCGGCTTCTTTGGCATCAACTCGGCCCATCCCTTCGAGAACCCCAACAACTTCACCAACCTGCTCGAAACCGTAATCATGCTGGTCATCCCTGCCGGGCTGATTCTCACCTACGGCCACATGGCCGGCAACCCCAAGCAGGGCTGGCTGATCTTCTGGATGGTGTTTGCTATTTTCGTTGCCTTTATCGCCATTGCCGCCGTGGGCGAATATCAGGGCAACCCCTTGGTCAATCAGGTGCTCGGCAGCCCCCAGCCCAACCTGGAGGGTAAAGAAACCCGCTTTGGGCCTTTCCTCACCGCCCTTTGGGCCGTCTCCACCACCGGCACCATGTGCGGTGCCATCAACGGCCTGCACGACTCGCTGATGCCTGCAGGCGGCTTTGTCACTCTCTCCAATCTGTTTTTGCAGATTGTCTGGGGCGGCCAGGGCACCGGCACCGCCTACCTGTTTGTGTTTCTGATTCTCACTGTCTTCCTCACTGGGCTGATGGTGGGGCGCACCCCTGAGTTTCTGGGTCGCAAAATCGAAAAGCGTGAAATTGTCCTTGCCAGCCTAATTCTGCTGATTCACCCGATCGCCATCCTGATTCCTGCTGCCATCACCCTGGCTTTCCCTGCAACCCTCTCGGGCATCAGTAATCCCGGCTTCCACGGCATTTCCCAGGTGGTCTACGAGTATGCCTCCGCTGCGGCCAACAACGGCTCCGGCTTCGAAGGCTTAGGCGACGACACGCTCTGGTGGAACCTCAGCGCCAGCTTCTCCTTACTGGCCGGTCGTTACGTGCCCCTGGTTGCCCTAGTGTTTCTTGCCGACGGCATGGCCCGCAAACAACCCGTCCCCGAAACCGCTGGCACCCTCCGCACCGATACACCG
>DATIVG010000616.1:0-12570 GCA_035466075.1 Nodosilinea sp.
GACCTGATTGTGCGCAACCCCTCGCACATTGTGCTGATCGCGGTGCCCTTGTTTATTCAGACCAACTTTATTTTTCTGATCTCCTACGTAGCCGGGCACAAGCTGGGGCTCGATTACGAAGATGCGGCTCCGGCGGCGCTGATTGGGGCGAGCAACCACTTTGAAGTTGCGATCGCAACCGCTATCACCCTGTTTGGCCTCAACTCTGGCGCCGCCCTCGCCACCGTCGTCGGGGTGCTGATCGAGGTGCCGGTCATGCTGATGCTGGTGGAGCTGTGCAAGCGCACCGCCTTTTGGTTTCCCCGCCACCCCGAAAAAGCTACCCTGCCCGACCCCCGCTGCCCTAAGCCCTGGAGCGGCAGCCCCGAGCCGTAGGCCGGGCAGTCTGGCTGACTAAAGCAGAAATCCCCAAACCGTTTGAACGGTTTGGGGATTTCTGGATGTCTTGATCAACGCGCCGAGGGAGAATAGCCTCCCCAAGCTAAGGGCTAGTCCAAAGCCTTTCGGCTCTGCAGCAATCGGCCCTAGAGAAAGTGGTCGATCGCCACCGCCGATACGGCGGCAAAGGCGGTAATCGCCAGGCCCACCAGCGGATTTTGCCCCTGGGCCACCGCAAAGGTGGTGATGACCCCAGCGCCGAGGGCGGCAATGGCCACAGAACCAAGCCAGTCTTTTTGGAGGTTGTGCATGGGTGTTTAAACAGCAAATTGTAGTGCCAGAGCAAAAGCCGTAGCGACCGAGGTTACAGGCTCAGCCCGAGGGGCTTTTTCAGATCTCACGCTATCACCCTGGCCCAACCCCCACAGAACCGCCCCAGGGAACTGATACCAAGCTTAAGGTTTGGTTAGATTAGTTAACATTTTCCCGGCAACCGGCAACACCCCCAGGGAAAATCTCCCCAGCACCAGCCGTTAAGGCGGCTCAACAAACCCTACTCAACCCGGCGAGTGTTGCCCGCCTTGACCCAGCCCTCCTGGCCGTTGGAAACCACCCGCACCTTTACCCAGGCCTGGTCGGCGGGCTCTTCGATCACCACCACCGCCTCGTTTTCATCCACCCCGCCCACCTGGGGAAACTCCACCCCAGGGCCTTCGCGCATCACCAGGCCGATGGGCTGCACCACCACCGCGTTGTAGGCCCCCGGCTCCAGCGCCGGGGCGGCGGGGGGCGGCTCTACCACCGGCGCGGCCTCGGGGGCAGCCTCGGGGACCGCACCGGGGGCGGCCTCGGGGGCAGGCATGTCGCCGCCCATTTCGTCGCCATAGAGGGGTTTGGGCGGCAGCACCGACAGCCGCCCCATAAAGTAGCGCGCCGTTGCCACCCCCGCCATCGACAGCAGCATGAGTGCGATCGCAACGCCCAAGATCAACTTTGACAGACCGAGGAAAAATCCCTTCATAGACGGTAGCGGGCCAGTAGGTCTACAGCTTGCTAATGGTACAGCACCCCTTCAAAATCAGCATTCGAAATCAGCCCCTAAAGAATCGATCCTCAATATCGCTACCTGAAATCGCCACTTGAAATCGCCCCCTGAAACGGCTGCCGGGGCTAGTCGGCCTCGGGCAGGGGCGGGCGAAACCGCTGGTCGAGGCCGCTGCGGGAGGCCATCCGCGCTTTGCCCGCCGCCGCCCAGGCCTGGAGCGCCTCGATCTGCTCCTGGGCAGTGCGGGCCAGGGGCACCATTTCGCTGGCGGCGGTGAGAATGTCGTCGGTGGTAAAGTCGCGGTTTTGGCTAAAGCCCAGGTGCATGGCTTCCACAATCGCCTGCTCGATCTCAGCCCCGGAGAAATCGGGCGTTTCGTAGGCCAGCCGGGCGGTGTCGAAGCTCTTCAGGGTGTGGGGCCGCAGGCGCGACAGATGCACCTCAAAAATCGCCTGGCGGTCGCCCTGGCTGGGCAGCCCCACAAAGAAAATTTCGTCAAAGCGGCCCCGGCGCAGCATCTCCGGCGGCAGCGTCAAAATGTTGTTGGCGGTGGCCACCACAAACACCGGCGAGGTCTTCTCCGCCATCCAGGTGATAAAGGTGCCAAACACCCGGCTGGCGGTGCCCGCATCGCCCCGACCATCCATGCCGCCAAAGGCCTTGTCGATCTCGTCAATCCACAGCACGCAGGGGGCCAGGGCCTCGGCCAGCTGAATCATCTGGCGGGTGCGGGCCTCCGACTCGCCCACCAAGCCGCCAAACAGCCGCCCCACGTCGAGGCGCAGCAGGGGCAGGTGCCAGTGGTGGGCAATGGCCTTGGCGGTGAGCGACTTGCCAGTGCCCTGAATGCCGATCAGCAGCAGCCCCCGGGGGTGGGGCAGGCCGTACTGGCGCGCCTTTTCTGAGAAGGCCATGCCCCGCTTCAGCAGCCAGTCTTTGAGGTTGTCGAGGCCGCCGATGTCGGAAATTTGCTCCTTGGCCGGGTAGTAGTCGAGAATTTGGGTCTGGCGAATGCTCTGGCGCTTTTCGTCGAGAATCAGGTCGAGGTCGGCGGCGGTGAAGGTGCCGTGATCTGCGATCGCACGGGCCAGCACCCGCCGAATGCGCTCCAGCGAGAGCCCCTGGCAGGTGCGCACCAGCTCCTCCACCATGGCACCGGGCAGATCGGCGTTGGTGGCGGCCAGCAGCTGCCCCACCTCCTGGCGAATGACGGCGGCATTGGGCAGGGTAAACTCCAGCACCGTCACCGTTTCGCCCAGCTCATCGGGAATCGTCAGCTGGGCCGAGAGAATCACCAGGGTCTTGGGCTGGGCCTTGAGGCGGCGGGCCAGGTTGCGCAGCTGGCGCGACACCGCCACGTCGTCTAAAAACCGATGAAAGTCGCGCAGCACAAACACCGCCGGGGCGGCGGTGGGCAGTTTTTCCACCAGCTCCAGGGCCTGCAGGGGGTTGCGCTTGCCAAAGCCCGCGTCGTTGAGGTTGCCCTGGTAGCCGTTGACAAAGTCCCAAATATAGAGGGCGCGGCTGCCCTGGGCGGTGGCGCAGGCGGCAATCTCGGCCTCGGCCCGCTCCTCCTCGGCGGTGGCAATGTAGATGATCGGGTAGCGGGCCCGAATCAGCAGCCCCAGCTCTTCGGTAAAGGCCACCCCCTAGCCCTCCGGTGGCTGAAACTGCTGTTGCAGCTGGGTCAGGGCCGACCAGCGGCGGTCTACCGCAGCGGGGGCCGCCCCCGCCTGGCCCAGGTCAATGCCTTCGCAGTCGGCGTCGCAGATCTGGGGCTGGGGCAGGGCCAGGCAGATCTGCTCGTAGACCCAGGTTTCGGGGTAAAAGTAGCCGTTGGGGGGCAGGGTTTCAAACAGGTCGTCCACCGAGACCTCCCGCTCCAGGGGCAGGCTGGCCGGGTCGGGCTCAGGCTCTAGCCAGATCAGTTCTTGGGGTGCGATCGCAACCCGGTGGTTGTAGGCCTGCAAGCAGCGATCGCAGGTCAGCGTCACAATGGTCTCGGCCCTGGCCTTGACCTCCAGGTAGGTGCCCTGGTGGGTCACCGTCAGCTCACCCCGCACCGGGGTCAGGGTTTCCAGATCGGCCAGGTGCGCGTCGAGATCGACGGCGAGGGTGGCCTCAGGCTGCTGCCGCAGATGGGGTATATAGACTTTTTCCACTGGTCACACCTCCCATGACTCGCACTGTCTGCGTTGGCCAGGCCGTTTCTCCGTTTTGGCTGGATGCGCCTTTGCCCAGTTCTGCCAGGCATGGCTTCGGCGGCACGCCAATGGCCTGGGCTAGGCCTCGGCCTCGGGGGCCTGACCGGCCAGGCACACCACCAGGCGGCGATCGGGCTCCCGGCCCCGGCTAAAGGTGGCCAATCCCTCGTGGGCCGCCATAAAGTGGTGCATCTGCCGCCGCTCGGCGGAGGACAGCCCCTGCATCTCATGCTCTTCACCGCTGGCCAGCACCCGCTCGGCGGCGGCGGCGGCCATGGCCTTGAGCTCCTCCAGCCGCTTGGCCCGGTAGCCCGCCAGCTCAATGGTGTAGGCCTGCTGCTCATCCTGCCCTTTGCCCAGATTCAGCGTGGTGTTCGCCAGGTACTGAATCGAGTCGAGCACCGCCCCACCCTCGCCAATCAGCGCCTGCACCTGCTCCGCCGCCAGGGGCGCTTCAGCGATGGTCAGCCAGCAGCTCTCCCCCGACTCGTCTTCGACGGGGTGGGCGGTGACGGTGGAGGTGAGCCCCTGCATGGTCAGCAGGGTCGTCAGCCAATTGACACCGGCGGTGGCAGCATCGGTAACCATGGTCTAGGCCTTTTTCTTCTTGCTACGCCCCGGTTCAAAGGGCAGGGTCTGGCGGTTGTCGTCGGCCTTGGTTTCGGCATCGACGATCTTTTGCAGATTTTCGGGCAGCGGCTCCCGCGAGAGAATGAAGGTTTGCAGGGTTTGAAAGATGTTGGCAATCACCATGTACATCAGCACCCCGGCGGGCAGCGGGAAGAACAGGAACATGCCGGAGAAAATCAGCGGCGTGAACTTGTTGACCGCATCCTGCTGCGGGTTGTCGCTCTTGGCCGACCCCTGGCCCGACAGCACCTGGTTGAGGTAGAGGCTGGCCCCAAAGCTCAGAATCATCGCCAAAATATCCCAGTGGATGGCGCCGTCTTCGCCCGTCACCCCAATCCGGCCCAGGGCCTTGATGAACAAAAAGCCTTTGTTGGCGGCCAGCCCCGGGGCCTGCACCCGCACGGTGGCTTCGCCGGGGGCCAGGGCGGTGAGATGGCCAGCTTCGTCTACGGCCACCACGTCCTGGCCCTTGATGATCTCCCACTTGGGCTGGAAGCTGTCAACGTCTTCGTTGTACTCGGCCACCAGCGCCTCAATGGACTCACCCTCGGCGGTTTGCAGCCGCACGTCGGTTTTTTCGCCCACCGCCAGTTTGTTGCCGCCGGGCAGCACCGCCGCAATCGGGAAGTGCGACCCGTCGGAGACGTAGATGGCCTTGGGGGCAGTGCTAAACGCCTGGGGCTGAATCTGCTCGATCTGCTCCTGGGGCAGCACCTGAACATTGACGTCGTAGTTGATGTCAGAGAACGGCGACCCCCGCAGGGTGGCAAACAGGGCAAAGAGAATGGGCATCTGCAGCAGCACCGGGAAGCAGCCCGCCAGGGGGTTGCCAAACTCCTTGTAGACCCCGCTCATCTCCTCTTGCAGCTTGGTGGGGTTGTCCTTGTAGCGCTCCTGGATTTCCTTGACGCGCTTTTGCATGAGGGGCTGGGCCACCTTCATGCGCCGCATGTTGCGAATAGACCCGGCGTTGAGGGGGTACAGAGCAAACCGAATCACCAGGGTGAGGGCCACAATGGCTAACCCATAGCTGGGCACGATCCCGTAGAAAAAATCTAGGATCGGCAACATGATGTTGTTGGTCAGAAATCCAATTCCAAAATCCATGGGCACCTGAACCCTGCAAGAGGGGATACGACGTTAACTGCTCAGTTACCTAATCTACCCCATAGTCGGGGAGGCTAGCCGCCCGGTTGTTTAGGGATTGCCGTCGGATTAGACTTCGCCGACGGCACCGCTGACGGCCTTGGCCGAGGGGGAGATGCGCTCGTTGATGTACTCGTAGACCTCGCGGAAGCGGGGCATCGAGCGCAGTTCTAGCCGACTGCCGTCTTTGAGGGTGACCACCATGTCGCCCCACAGGCCAATGCCTCGGGGGACGGTGACAATTTTACTAATTTCGTTGTAGATCAAGTCGGTGCGATCGCGCCCCTGCCAACCGCCCGTAACCGAGATGCGGCGGCTGGTGATGCGGTAGCGCAGCCACAGGGCGCGGGTGATCGCCCCCACCGTGAGGGGCAGGCAAATAATGGTGAAGCCGAGCAGCAGGTTGACAATCAAATCGCCGATGTGGGGGCCGCCCTCGTAGAACACATCCTCACGAATGCCCATGGATAACCTCTAACTGGGTGAACAACTGCTCTAATTCTCGCAAAAATTCGCCATATTCGCACTGCACTGCCTCGGGCCGCAGGTTGATCACCACCCAGAGGTCGGGGCGCAGCCGGGGCAGCAGCACCCGCAGGGCGGCCCGCACCTGGCGCTTGAGGCGGTTGCGCACCACCGCCCGCTTGTGCACCTTCAGACTCACCACAATGCCTATCTGGGGGCCGGTCCGGGAATTGGGGCTGGAATCAGGTTTGGGGGCGACCGCCGCAGGACTGGGCAGGGCCCAAGCCCGCACCACCAGGTGGGCCGAGACCCCCTTGCGGCCCTGGCGATAGACCTGGGAAAATTGCTGCGATCGCAGCAGTCGATTGTGTTTAGGTAGCACCGTTTACATCCCACAGCAGCCTGCAACCTACCGCCAGCTTCCAGCAACTTCAAACCAACAGCATTAGCCCTGGAGCTACGGATAGCCCCAGGGCCAAAAATGCTTTGCGCCCCAGCTGTAGACCAGCCTCCCCGGGAGGTTAGACCGCCAGCTTAGCCCGCCCCTTGCGGCGACGGGCCTTGATCACCTCTTGACCAGTGTGGGAGCGCATACGGGCGCGAAACCCGGAGGTTCGCTTTTGCTTTCGGTTGGTGCCCTCAAGGGTGCGCTTACTCATGGCTTTGCCTGATCTCGATTAAAAGTCACAGTCTCAAACTATAGCACTAACTGCGGGCAGCGCCTCAAAAAAGTGATAGTCCTAGCGGCTGTGGTTGCTCTCCGAGGCAATTTCCATCGGCCAGGTGCCGGTATATTGGTCAATCACATCGCCCTGATACATCATTCTCAGGTTGAAGTAGTGGTAGCCGTAGTTGCGGGGGTTGCGCACGTTTGACATCACCACCACCAGATCGGTGTTGGCCGGAATCGGCTCGGCGGGGATGATCTCAATGCGGCCCTCTTCGGGAATCCAGTCGATGGCCTTGGTGGCAATCACATCGCGACCGCGCCAGGTGCCCGTGCGCAGCTCAATGGCGTTGGGGTCAAAACGACCGCCAAATTCGCTGAACGCGCCGGGGTAGTCGATCTCCATGGAGATCACCTCGCGGGGCAGCTTGTTGGCGTCGATATTGAGGTAGTAGCGAGCGTTGGTGCTGCGGGGAAAGTTGAAGTCGATCGTGTAGCCGAGGCGATACTCTGGCTCAATGCCGCCGAAAATGGTCAAGCCATTCTGAGCCTGGGTCGGCTGGGGCAGGGCAGTGCTCAGGCCCACCGTGGCGGCCACCGCCGCTAGACCCAGGGCCGCCAGCTTAATCGTGTGCTTGAGGGATGTCATGGTTTACCTCCATAAAAATTGCCGGGCCACAACCCCGTTGGGGCATTGGTCAGCCGGTTCCACACCATTCAATACTCTACCCTTTGACACCGCCCGCTAGGCCAAGCCTGTGCCAGTGCGCTAACCGGGTTGTGCCCAAGGGCGGGGATCACAGCGCTGCCCACCAGCCAACGGTTTACCGCCAGCCCGATCCTAGCACTTTGTTTTGCCCCAGGGGCCGCCGCTCTGAGTCCCCCTAGTCACCATTGTCGTCGTCGATGATGGCATTGCGGTCGAGCAGCAGCAGGGTGCGCAGCTGGTCGGTATCAAACTCGGTGAGCCAGCCTTCGCCCGCGCTGACCACCTGCTCAGACAGCGCCCGCTTGCTCTCGATCATCTCGTGAATGCGCTCCTCCAGGGTGCCGGTGGTGACAAACTTGTGCACCTGCACGTTGCGGGTCTGGCCAATGCGAAAGGCGCGGTCGGTGGCCTGGTTTTCGATCGCCGGGTTCCACCAGCGGTCGAAGTGAAACACGTGGTTGGCCCGGGTGAGGTTCAGCCCCACCCCCCCAGCCTTCAGCGAGAGAATAAACAGGCGGGGCGCGGCCGGGTCGTTTTGAAAGCGTTCGACCATGGCCTCTCGCTGGTTTTTGGTGGTGCTGCCGTAGAGAAACAGGGCCTCCTGCCCCAGGTACGACTGGAGGTGTCGCTGCAACAGCTTGCCCCACTCGGCAAACTGAGTAAAAATCAGCGCCCGATCGCCCTCGGCAATCAGCTCCTCCAGCATTTCGTCGAGCCGCTGGAGCTTGCCCGAACGCCCCTTGAGCCCCAGGCTGGGCTCCTGCAAAAACTGGGCCGGGTGGTTGCAGATCTGCTTGAGCTTGGTGAGCAGGGCCAGAATCTGCCCCTTGCGCTGCACCCCAGTGGCGTCATCGAGGGTTTCTAGGGCCCGATCGACGGTCTGCTGGTAGAGGTTGGCCTGCTCCACCGAGAGGCCGCAGTACACGGTCATCTCCTGCTTCTCGGGCAGGTCTTGAATGATGCTGCGGTCGGTCTTGAGCCGCCTGAGAATAAAGGGCTGCACCAGCCCCTTCAGGGCCCGCAGCGAGGCCACGTCGCCGTAGCGCTCGATGGGGGTGGCAAACCGCCGCTGAAAGAAGTTTTTGGGCCCCAGGTAGCCGGGGTTGAGAAAGTCCATGATCGACCACAGCTCGCCCAGGCGGTTTTCCACCGGAGTGCCGGTCAGGGCAACGCGAAACTGGGCCTCGATCTGGCGGGCCGCTTTCGACTGCTTGGCGTCGGAGTTTTTGATATTTTGGGCCTCATCGAGCACCAGGCACTGCCAGCTGACCGACTGGAGGGGTTTGAGATCGCGGTAGATGAGGGCGTAGCTGGTGATCACCAGGTGTTTGTCCTGCACCGCCTTGGCCAGGGCGCTGCCCTTGGCGCGGCGATCGCCGTGGTGCACCAGGGTTTTGAGCTGGGGGGCAAACCGTTTGACTTCCTTTTCCCAGTTGCCCAGCACCGAGGTGGGGCACACCAGCAGCACCGGAGACTCTAACCAGCCGTTGTCTTGCAGGTGCAGCAAAAAGGCGATCAGCTGAATGGTCTTGCCCAGACCCATGTCGTCGGCCAGGCAGGCGCCTAGACCCCACTGTTCCAAAAAGGCCAGCCAGGAGACGCCACGGGCCTGGTAGGGCCGCAGCTGCCCTTTAAAGCCGCTGGGGGCCTCCATTTCGGCCAGGGTTTGGTTGCCGGTGGTGAGGGTTTCGATCAGGGTTTGCAGGGCTCCGGTGGCCTCAAAACTCACCACCGGCAGCTTGTCGATCAGCTGGGTGTCGCCGGTGCTGATGCGCAGGGCATCTTCGACGGAGAGGGGGGTGGCAATCTTTTGCCCGGCCAGAAACTGGCGGGCGGCTTTGACATCCTGGGGCTTGAGCTCCACCCAGCGCCCGTTGATTTCAACCAAAGGCGAGCCCTGGTTGATCAACTGCTCAAACTCGGCGGCGGAGAGGGTTTCTCCGGCGATCGACAGCTCCCAGCGAAAGTTGAGCAAACTCTTGAGCCCCAGGCGCTGGCGCGATCGCTGGGGCGGCACCTCGGCCTGCACCTTGAGCCCCAGGCGACCGGACCCGTCGTCGGTGGTTTGGCTGAGGCCCGCCGGGAGGGCCACTTCAACGCCGTTGTCCTGGAGCTGCCAGGCGGAGGCCTTAATAAACTGGTAGGCCTGAATGGGCTCCAGGGCACAGTGGGTGGGGTGCTGCTGGCGCAGGCTCTCGCGGATGGGGTCGTAGAGGCGAGCGGCGCGGCCCAGGGCCCCCAGCAGGGTCTCCTGGGGTGCCTTGAGGGTGGCGCCCTGGTGGTGAAGCTCGTCTACGGGATGCTGCCAGATCAGGTCGGCCCCCAGCTGCCAGTCGGGGTTGGCCGCCGACTGGAGCTGGTATTGCAGCTGCCAGGGCTGATCGAGGTCGGGGGGCGGTTGCAGCACCAGGCGCAGGCGAAACTGGGTGGCGGGGTCTGCGGCCAGGGTTTGCAGGGGGGTGGTCCAGGTGGTGAGGGCCTCCTGCAGGCGGGCGGCGGCGGCGGCGCTGGCCTCCAGGGTGCCCAGGGGCTGGCTGAGGGCCTGGAGCCAGGCTTGCAGGGGCAGCTCCTTGCCCAGGTTGGCCAGCCCATTCGCAGATTGAGTCTGGGCGGCCTGGCGCACCTGGCAATCGACCAGGGCGGTTAAAAACGACAGCAGCAGGGGCTGGGGATCGAGCAGCGGCGACCCGCAGGCCTGGGGCGCGGCCCCTTTGGCCAGGGTGGGCAGGTGGGTGCGGCAGAGCAGGGGCATGGCCTGGGAAAAATGCCGCAGGCGCTCCTGGTCGGGGGCGCTGTCGAGCAGGGGTTGCCAGCCGGCGGCTAGGGTTTGGCTGGTGAGTTCGAGCTGGGGTAGCACCTTGCCGCGGGCCAGCAGGTTTAGCCCCCAGCGGGCGATGTGGCCCCAGTAGCGGAGGTCGGCCCCGATGGTGCCCGGCCCGGGTAGATCGGACTGGCCCAGGGGCAGCGCCAGCAGCAGGGGCAGAAAGTCGGTGGGCCCCAGTCGCCACCCCTGCACCTGCCAGGGGTGCAGCACGGCGGTTTGGGCGGTGGCGGCCAGGCTGGCGGAGTGGGTGGGAAGCAGGGCGGTGGCGGTGAGCTGGGCGGGTAGGGGCAGAGTGACGGTGCCCCAGGCCATGGCGGAGCGCAGGGCGGAGGCGGCTTTGCCACCGCGACGCCCGGCACTGCGGCTGGGGCGCGCTCCAGCCGTGGTAGCTTCGGCCTGGGTGAGGGCGGGGGGAAAGAGCTCGGCCCGCCCTGAGCCCGCCTTGCCGACCAGCTGCTTTTGCATGGTGGTCAGCACCTGGGCTAGCTCGGCCTGGCCCAGGGCGTAGGGGTGGGGGTGAACCTGCTCCCAGGGGTCGAAGCCCTCGGGGGGAAGGGGTTTCCAGGTTTCGGCCCAGAGGAAAAACTGCTGCTCTTGGGGAAACCAACTGACGTGTAATATTGCCATTGCCCGATATCTACAACTCGCTCAGGGAAAGAGAGGCTGGCTAGGGCGAGTAGACAGGGGAGGGAACCCAAACGCAACACTACAGCCAGTGCATGCACAGCCAGGTGATGCCAATTTTGCAGCTTAACCACGCCATTGTTGGCGGTGGCCCTGGCTCCGGGTGGCCCGTTTTTCCTGGTGGGCAGAAAACCTGCTTAATGAGCCTATCTTATCTCCCTTCGGTCGGCGGTGGCGGTCTATTCTGCCCAAAGCCCTAGGCGTATTCCATGATCACGGGGGTGTGGTCGCTGGGTTTTTCCCAGCGGCGGGGTTCGATGTCGATGGTGCAGCTGAGGGCGCGATCGCACAGGGGCACCGTCAGATAGTGGTGGTCAATGCGCCAGCCCATATTGCGCTGAAAGGCGGCGGTGCGGTAATCCCACCAGCTGAAGTGCCCCCCTTCGTCGTTGAACAGGCGAAACCCATCCTTGAGGCCCACGGCCATGACGGTTTTGAGCGCCTCTCGCTCGGTGGGTGACGACATGATGTGCTTTTCTTTGCCCTCGGCGTTGTAGATGTCTTTGTCTTCGAGGGCGATGTTGAAGTCGCCGCAGACGTTGAGGTTGGCATATTCCGTCAGCAGCTTAGCCAGATACTCCTTGAGGCAGGCCAGCCAGCGCAGCTTGTATTCGTATTTCTCGCTGCCGAGGGCGCTGCCGTTGGGCACGTAGAGGTTGACAATATAGATGTCGCCCCACAGCCCGGCGATCACCCGCTTTTGGTCGTCGAGATCACCCACCCGATCGGCCCCCAGCACTGGGGCAAAGCCGTACTGCACATTGTCTAAGGGCTGCCGACTGAGCAGCGCCACGCCGTTGTATGACTTTTGCCCGTGGATGTAGGCGGTGTAGCCCAGCTCGGCAAAGGCGGCGCTGGGAAAGGTCTCGTTGACCACCTTGGTCTCTTGCAGGCACAGCACATCCACAGGGTTGCTCTGTAGCCACTGGGTCGCATGGTCGAGGCGCGATCGCACAGAGTTGACGTTCCAGGTGGCAACTTTCATAGAGGAGGGTAAGGTGAAAAGAGATCGTCACAGTGTTCTAGCTTAAGGGCTTGACCGCCCAAAAGGATCGCGCCCGTGCCGCCAGAATCGCCCCTTGAGGGAAAAGCCCTAATTAAGGAAGTGTGTCGCCGCATTCGGCTGGCGCGCAGCTACTGGGATGCCCACAACAACGCCGCCTGCCGGGGCGAGCGGGAGAAGGCGCTGGCGCTCTACAACACGCTGACCAAGGAGCAAAAAGACCAGATTCCCCAGACTCTGCGGGTGTGGCTGCGCTACCGCAGCGAGAAATATTTTGGCGCCCATCAGACTCCGCCGGGGAATAAGGGGCGATCTGCGAAGGGACGAGGGAAGAAGTAGTCGGTGGCTTTGGTAGAATACTGGCAAGTTGAGGGAAATTGGCTCGGTTGGTAGAGCACTGCCATTGCGCAGGGTGGCCGCCGGTCAATCGCACCGCAACCTACGGGGAATTAGCTCAGCTGGTAGAGCGCTGCGATCGCACCGCAGAGGTCAGGAGTTCGAATCTCCTATTCTCCATTCTCTCAAACCCATACAGGTCAAGGGTTTTATCCCCCATCAACAAAGTGATTCAGAGCCTTGGCGAGTTCCTAGGGTCGGACGCTGTTATGCCACTTTTGGCCATTTTGGTTAGAATTTGGATCGAAATTGGATCGAAAGATTTCTCGATCCATTCGATCCATTCTCCAGAGGGCTTTCACCATGGCCAATGCTGCTAGAGCGAAGAAGGGCACCGTCTCGGTGACCAGCGACCGAGATCGGTTGCGTCTGGGCTGGCGTTACAAAGGGGAACGCTATTTTCTGTTTATCGGGCTCCC
>DATIVG010000617.1:0-7876 GCA_035466075.1 Nodosilinea sp.
AATCGCCCCCGGTGGTGCCGAGGGGAAGCCCACGGTCTTGTCTTCGTAGGTGTGGGGTGTGTGGTCAATGGCGATCGCATCGATCACCCCCGCCTTTACCCCCGCAATCAAGGCGGCCTGGTCGTCGGGGTTGCCCAGGGGCGGGGCCAGCCGCAGGTTGGGATCGTAGCTGTGCAAGTCTTTGGCGCTCCACAGCAGGTGCATCCAGGTGGTGCTGGCGGTGACCGGCAGGCCCCGCTGCTTGGCCTGGTGAATGAGGTCTACCCCGCGCGCGGTGGAAATGCGCATCAGATGTACCGGGGTGCCCACCTCGGCCACGGTCTCCAGCAGGGCGGCCAGGGCAGCGGTCTCGGAGCTGGCCGGGTCGCCCACCAGGCCGTAGATCAATGAAAACGGGCCTTCCCGAGCTACGCCGCTGTCGCGCAGGGTGCGATCGCACCCCCACAGCGCCACCGGCTTGCCCAGCGGCCCCAGGTACTGCAACAGCCGCTGGGTCAGCAGCGAATTTTGCAGCGCCCGCCCGTCGGCAAAACCTGCGATCGCGGCCTCCGACAGCTCCATCAGCTCCGTCATCTGATCGCCCCTGGCCCCCTGGGTCAGCGCCCCCCAGGGATGCAGATGGGGCAAAGAGGGGCGGGCGCGGGCGATCTCGTCGCGACGTAACCGCAGCTTCTCCACCATCGCCGGGTTATCAATGGCAGGCTCGGTATTCGGCAAAATGCCCAGCCGGGTAAAGCCCCCCGCCTGCCCGGCCCGCAGCAACGAGTCCAGCGTTTCCCGCGACTCATTCCCCGGCTCCCCCGAGTGGCTGTAGAGATCCACCAGGCCCGGCAGCAGCACCTTCCCCTGGCCTTGCACCATCTCCGCACTGGCCGGAATCACGCTCAGGGAGGGGCCGATCGCCGTCACCACGCCATCCTGCACCAGCACATCGGCGACCTGGTCTGCCTGGGTCACCGCATCCAGCACCCGCACCTGCTGAATCAGCTGCGCCCCGCTCCCCGCCGCCGCGGTCACAGCGCCCCCGCCGCAGTCTTATCCAGCACCGTCCCCGACAGGTGAATGGTGATATTCGCCGCCGTCAGCACCGGCGCACTGTCGATGCCGTTGGGGTAGTCAATCACGCTCACCGCCCCGTTGCCCTGCTTAAAGCGCCAAAACGACTCTGGCCCCAGCCCCACCACGTGGCACAGCAGCGCCTTGTTGACCGCGTCGTGGGCCACCACCAGCACCGTCTGCACCTGGTCGCCGCCGCTGTGGGCCGCCACAATCTGCTGCCAGGCGGCAATCGAGCGCTGCCACACCTGCTCCAGATTTTCGCCCCCCGGCATCTGCACCGTTTCGGGCTGCCCCTGCCACTGCTCCAGCATCCCCGGATAGTTGCTCTCAATCTCCGACTCAAACAGCCCTTCCCACTCGCCGTGGCTGATCTCTTGCAGCTCGTTCACCGAGTGCAGCGTCAGCCCATCGTGGTGTTGCAGAATGATTTCCGCCGTCTCCTTGGGCCGCGCCATAAAGCTGGTGTAGGCCGCATCGATGGCCACCGGCTTGAGAAACTCTGCCGCCTTAGCGCCCTGGGCCCGGCCATTGTCGTTGAGCGGCACATCGATCTGGCCCTGAAAGCGGCCCTGGCGGTTCCACTCGGTTTCGCCGTGGCGCACCAGCAGCAGCCGGGGGCCCTTGTGCCCGCGCCGCATCTCCGGCAGCGGTGCCCCCATGTGGCTGGTCAGGTTCATGGCCTCCACCTGCACCGGGCTGCCAAAGCCCCCGGCAAAGTTGAGCACGCTGATGTTGCAGTTGGCCTGGTTGAGGTTGTTAAAGCGCTCTGGCCCCAGGCCAATGGCGGTGCTAATCAGCGCTCGGTTAATGGCGCTGTGGGCCACCACCAGAATGGTCTGGCCGGTATGCTCCGCCAGCAACCCCTGCCAAAACCGTGCCGCCTGCTGGTACAGCTCGCGAATCGGGTAAAAGTCTGCGGTGGAGCCATCGGGCTGGGGCACCGCCATCGCCATGTTGGCCGGGTCGGTGCGCCACTGCACAAAAATCTCCGGATGCTGGGCCTCGGCCTCGGTAAACAGCACCCCCTCCCACAGCGGCAGGCTGATTTCTCGCAGATGCTCAGAAAACGTGGGCCCGCCCAGCCCAGGCAGAGTCTTTTGCAGCTCTGCGGTAATAATTTCCGCCGTCTTGCGGGCCCGCTTAAACGGGCTGGCCCACACCGCATCAAAGGGAATGCCCGCCAGCGCCTGGCCCACCTGGAGCGCCTGGGCCTCACCCGCCGGGGTCAGCTCTGACTCGTCGCAGTGGCCTTGAATACGCTTTTGCTGGTTGTAGGTGCTCTGCCCGTGGCGAACAATAATTACGCGGGTTTTCAGGGGTCTGTCCTCTCAATTGCTCAACCAACGTCAGATTTTACCCTGTCGCGGAGATCCGCCGCAGCCTTGGGGAGGACATGGGGTGGCCGAGGCCGGGCAGGTTCGCTAGGTTAACAAGTGCAGTACGTGCTCACCCCCGATGGCAACCGTTGATCTAGATGGACCTACCCTCGACCGCGTCATAGAAATGGCGTGGGAAGATCGCACCCCCTTTGAGGCGATCCAAACGCAGTTTGGGCTCAGCGAAAAACAAGTGATTGCGGTTATGCGGCGCACCATGCAGCCGTCGAGCTTTCGGATGTGGCGACGGCGGGTGAGCGGGCGCAAAACCAAGCACCTCTCCCGGCGCGACTTTGAGTCGGGCCGATTTAAGTCGGCCAACCAAAGGTAGGGCCGCCGGTGGCCTCGTCTTTGCAGCCCAAGCCCTGCGCCCTGTGCCAGAGGTTGGCGGTGGTGCGCTACCGCATTTGCTGCCAGCCCGGCGGCCCCTGGCAACTGGTCTGCCCCGCCTGCCAGCAGCAGCAAAGCACCGACAACCCCCACTACCGCTACGGCGGCACCTGGAAAGCGCGCCGCCAAAAGCGGTGATCCCCAATCTGAATCACCTAACCCCGCTGCCAGCCGGGAGTCGCCAGGGCGGATGCAGCATCAGTGGGGTGGCGCGATCGCAGCACCCCA
Source organism: Nodosilinea sp. (assembly GCA_035466075.1). GTDB lineage: Bacteria > Cyanobacteriota > Cyanobacteriia > Phormidesmidales > Phormidesmidaceae > Nodosilinea. The sequence goes on from DATIVG010000617.1 coordinate 3,054, forward strand.
CAAAACTAGCGCTGGCGTTGGGTGCCCCTGCATTGCCCCGACCGACCTCTGGGGGAGAAGCTGCGGCGGGTGCCGTCGGGGGAAATGTCGCCAAAGGTAGCCTGCGCTTCTGTCAAATCTCTGTGAGATTACGTAGGTTTATTCTAAGGGAATGAAAAACCTTTTCAATTCTTTATAAATTGCGATTAAACCAGGCTATGGTGAGGGCATTATAGGCGTAATAGTTCATTGCTTTAATGCCCACCAGCTATGAAAACGTCTACAGTTTTAGTGCATTCAACTCTGGCGCAAGCCCCAGTTGCCGAGCGGCTACCGCTAGACAACCCCTGGATGCTCTCCTCTGGAGGATTGCTGGTGGTGCTGCTGGGTTTGGGGGTGTATTCCCATTTGCAAACCCAGCGCCTGGTCAAGCAGCTCAAGTTTGAAACCTACAAAAATCAAGAGCTGCAAAAAAAGGTGAAGCTGGCGCTGAAAACCATCAGCAAAATGGAGCAAAACCCTGACCTGATTCACTCCCGTGAATTTAACCTCGACTACCTGCGCATGCGCATGGATGAGGACCATTTCCACGCGGCGATTGTGAACCAGCTGAAGGTGAAGGTGAAGCAAAAAATCAGCATTGCCCTGCGCCCTCGCCAGGCCGAGGAGGGGCTGATTGGCATTGCCAGCAAGCCTCGGGTGGTGGATGAAATCTTTGATGTGGAGTACGCCCCCCACGATCAGCCTACGGCTAAGAAGCGGGTGCTGTTTCGCATTCAGATTCGGCTGGCGAAGCTGCCCACCCAGGCGACATCTTCAACCATTGGCCAGCTAGTAGACTGCATCGAAAACTTTATGAGCCCCGATGCCGAAGAGTCGCACTGGCAGCCCACGATCCAGGGCCGCATTGCCAGCATGCACTGGGATCAAAAGGCCAAGCCCACGCCGCTGCTGGTGATTGAGCAGTCTAACGAAGGGGTGAATGTCACCCTGCGCAGCCGCAATACTCTGCCCTCCAGCACCAGCACCAGCGGCTCGGGGACTCCCAAGGTGGCTAAGCCCAAGCAACAATCTGCTTAGGCATTGTCTCTTTAACCTCTGTTCTTAGAGGGCGTGATTAGGGTCATGGGCAGGCGATGCTTTGCCCATTCTACGGTTGATGACAACGGTCTTTGGGCATCGCGGTGCCCCTAGGATGCGGCGGCGGCCATGGGGGCGGCTACGGCCTGGACGGGGGCCGACCGCGCCTCGGCCATGTCGGAGAGAATGGCGTCGAGCAGCTGCTCGCGCAGGTCGGGGATGACGGCGAGGGCGCGAGTCCAGTCGGGGATTTGGGTGCCGGTGGGGTCGTCTAGGTACTGGTTGCCTGCCTCTAGGATCACCTGCTCGAAGGTTTCGATGGTCATTTCTTCTTGGTGGCGGTCGTATTCGAGGCCGTTGAAGCGGGCATCGACGAAGTACTGGCGGGCCAGGTTTTGGGCTTCGCGGCGGTATTTGATCCGCAGGGCGCGAATGTGGTCGTGGCCGATCACCACCTGCTCGGTTTCGGTCAGGGTGCGAAAGACCGATTGCAGAATGTCGCGGCACATTTTTTGCAGCCCGGAGTTGGCGGAGGTGCCGAGGGTTTGGTGCTTGTGCTCAAAGATGCCGAGGTCAATTTGGGCGATGCGCTTGAGGGCCATGTTGCGGTAGACCTCGGCCAGCAGCCCTACCTCTAGCCCCCAGTTGCCGGGAATGCGGGTGTTGAGGGCGAGATCGCTGGAGAGGGCAAACTCGCCGGAGAGGGGGTAGCGGTAGGCGTTGAGGTAGCGCAGGTAGTCGCGGTAGCCAAACAGCTCCATCAGCGAGGTGATCAGGGGAGTGACAAACAGTCGGGTGACGCGTCCGTGCAGGCTGCGGGGGCTGTCGCCAATGCGGGCGTAGTAGGCTTTGCTAAAGGCGATGCCAAATTCTTGCTCGAGCAGGGGGTAGAGCAGCTTGAGCGGGTAGGAGCGATCGTAGGTGGTGATGTCGGCGTCGTGAAGTGCGATCGCATCGGCATGCAGCGAGGCCACCCCCAGCCCCAGCCACACCGCTCGCCCCTTGCCCTTAAACCGCAGCAGGTCGAGCCCCTTGTCTTTGAGGGTTTGCAGAATGGCGGTGATGCGGGGGCCATTTTCCCACAGTACAAAGGTGGGCTGGGGCAGGGGCTCAAAGAACTGCACCGCGTGCTGGTACTGCTCGAAGGTGTCGGCGTAGAGGCAGAGCACGACGTTGTTGACGAAGGAGCAGTGGGTGAGGTGGTCGCGAATGGTGGCCAGGGCCGGGCGCTCCAGCTCTTCGTACAGCGAGGGAATCAGCACCGCCGTGGGGTGGGTTTGGCTCAGCTCCGTGAGGCGCTGCTCCAGGCGCTCGGGCTCGTAGCTCAGATCGTGAATCGTCGTGATGAGCTCTTGTTTGTAGTCCATGACCCTGGTATCCCTGCTGGTATCCCTACTTGCTAGGTCTCATCATAGGGACAAGTGGCGATTGCAAGATGTCTGAATCACTACTCGATGGGCCAGGGGCAGACCGGGGCGGTGGCCGGAGTCAGCAATAGCCAGCAGTAGTCAATGGACGACAGCCCTAGGCGGGGGCGCTGGCCGGTCTGATTTACCCAGTCAATGCCTTGGGGCAGGCCTCCAGGCGGCAACTAGCGACGCCCCTAGGCGAAGTCGTGGGCCAAAATGGCGGTGCCGCGGCGGTAGAGTTCTTCGGCGTAGCCGGTCCAGGTGCCCTGGCCCCAGTAGCGAAAGCAGCTGGTTTGCAGCAGCAGGTTGTGGATCAGGGCGTTGCGGTAGCGGTGCTGGCGTTCGAGGGTGTCGCCCTGCTCGCTCTGGCGGGCCATGGTTTGGTGAAACTGGGCCGACAGCCGCTGCATGGGGTCGAGCACGTTGTCGTAGCCCACCACCCAGCTGCGATCGCTAGTCCAGGAGCCGCCCTCCATGGAGAACCGATCGTCTTCGGCGTGCAGAGCTGCGATCGCAGCCGCCATCGCCTCTGGCCCGGTGGCATCGCCCATGGCCGCCCACAGCCGACTCTGGCCCACCGCCTGGCAGGGGGGGAAGCTCTCGGGGCCGCACCCCGCCGCCGCCAGCAGCTCCAGATATTCGGTGCCGTTGAGGCCCACCACCCCCCGGCGACCGCCGCCGCTGTCGCGCATTTCGTACCACGACCGCATAAAGGCGCTGGGAAACTCATTCATCATCACGCCGCCGTTTTCGCCGTCGCTGATTTGGCTCACCAGCTGGGGCACGGTGGCGCTGCCCAGGGCCACTTTGCCCAGGGTTTTGGCCTCCCAGTAGGGCTGCATTTGGCCCACCAGCTTGGTGTCAGAGCCCTGGGTTTTGACCAGCACCACGATCTCGGCCACCTCGCCCTGGGCGTTGCGGGCCACCAGGCGGTGGGGCAAGTGGGGCTGCGCCAGCCCCTGCCCGTCGAGGGACTCCACCGTGTGCTCCTGCACCAGCAGCCAGCGGTAGCCGCAGTCGTTGAGGGTTTTGACAAAGGCGTAGAGCAGGTCGGGGTGGTTGGGCAGGTGCATCTCCGGCGGCGAAAACCCCCGCACCCGGGCCAGGGCCTCGGGCCCAAACAGGGCGGCAAAGTGGTGCTGCCAGGCGCGAATGTGCAGCTTGAGGTCGGGCACGGGGGTGGAGGGTACCACCGCATGGCCCCAGCAGGTGCCCAGCCATTCCACATGGGGCTGGTAGGCGGGGTCGCAGGCCAGGCGGCGCAGCTTGGCCAAAATATCTTGCCGATCCATCTGCTGGAGGCCCCACAGCAGGGTGCCCGAGTAGTCGAGCATCACCCGCGGGTTGCAGCCCTGGCCCACCAGCTCAGGAATGAAGTCGCCCAGGCGGGCGTAGCAGTAGGCAAAGGTGCCCGCGTTGTGGTTGTCCCCGTCGTAGGGGTGCTCAAACATGTACTGGAGGTGGTTGACCAGCTCCCCCGTGGCCCCGGCAGGGATGGTGGGCTGGTGCATGTGAAGTGCGATCGCAAACCCCGCCGAGATATCCGCCAGCGCCAGATTGGTGCGCGGCAAAAACACCGGCTCATCGCTGGCCATCACCGCCGCAATGTCGGCCTCTCGCCCCGACAGCGGGGGCAGCCCTTCCTCCAGGGCTGGCCAGTCTGTGGACGATTGAGGGGAGAGCACAACACCGGTCATAGACACCTCCAAGAATGGCTCAACCGACTGCCGCCGGAGAAACCTATGGTCTCTATTTAGTGTTGCACCCGCGGAGTACTTACACCACGGCCGGTAACAATTTGTGGCCTAGGCTCCGCCCCGCCCCTGCCGCCCCAGGCGAGAGCATCTGACCGAGCTCACCCCCCCTCGCCCCCTATTAACATGCCGACAAAAATGCAGACAAAACCAGACCGCTCGGCTAGGCTAAATCATCGCCCTGTGGCGTGAAATACAAGACTTAGGTATTGCCGAATTGAGGCATACAATGGCCAGCTCCCCCCCACCGCGCCAATCCATCCCCCTCGCCCCAGACTTCTTCTGCGACGGCCATTACTACGTTCTCACCTCCACTAGCCTGGGGGGCAGCGGGCTGCAGCCCAAAGAGCTCTCCGATACCCTGGCCCAGGCCGACGAGCCCGCCATCACCGACTTACTCCGGCGCGGCATCTGCATCCCCCTGTGTTTTGACGGCGACTGCGCGCTAGACAGCGTTACCACGGTCGTCATCGGCGACCTAACCGCCCAGGAAGAGCACGACTGGATTGCCAAAATCACCGGCCAGCTAACCATTCCCTGCGGCAAGATGGTGATTCTCTGCGGCGGCGGCGATGCCGATGAGCTGGCCCACGCCATTTCA
>DATIVG010000618.1:0-4163 GCA_035466075.1 Nodosilinea sp.
GCCCATCTCCGCGTAGTCCGCTGGAGGCCGGGTTGAGTGAATCTGAACCCAGCACCCCGTGGATGCCTTTAGGTTCTCTTCAATCCGCTGGGATAACCCGCACGGTGCCCACCAGGTCAATGCCTGCGGGGGTGATGGCCAGCTCGCGGATCTCCACCTCGGGGCCCAGGTCAAAGGTAATTACTTCCAGGGCCAGGGGCGGCGGCGGCTCGCCCGTAGCGGGCAGAAGGGTGACCACGGGCTGGCGCAGGCACAGCCAGCGGCCCTCTTTCATGGCCAGCCCCATGGTGAGAACAAGGCTGTCGGCGGTAGGGGCGGCACCGGGCCAGCGCAGGGTGAGTTGGTCGATGGCCAGCGCGATATCGACCTCGGCGGCGGCATCTTCCCCCAGCCAGGCTTCTAAATTGGGGGTGTCGGCCTGGGCCAGCAGCAGGGTTAGCGCCTGTTTAAGGCCCTCGCCCAGCAGGGGCGACCGGAGCGACGCCCGCAGATCGTCGGCCAGCACGGTGACCTGGCCCTCGACCGGGAAGGGCTGCAACAGCCGCAGGGGCTTACCCCGCAGCACCTGGGGTAAATTCATGCGAATGGCGGCGGCGCTCACCTCGGCCTGGCTGACGTGGAGACCCTGGTAGACCGCCTGGCGGGCCGCGACGGTGACCGCTGGCAGGTAGCCGCCCAAAATTTGGCGATCGCTGCCGTCGATGGCAAACTCCAGCCCCTCGATGTGGTCGAGCTGGCTGTGCAGCCAGAGGCGAATGGCGGGGGGCAGCAGCCGACTGATCAGCCGACTGCCCCTGGCCGGGGGCGCGCCCGCCTCGGGGAAATGATCAGACTCAGGTAACACGGGCTCAGAGGTCATGGGTCGTGGGCGTGGGGCACGGCGTATGGGCGATGGCCAAGACTCCCAGACCAACGCGCGGAGCGTCCCTGCCCCGGAGCCGTGGCATCCCCAAACTCTAGCAGGGGATGTGGCTGAGCGCATGGGGCGGTGGGCCAATGGTTGAGCGTTGGCAGCAGGCCAACGCTGGCGACGGCGGCGGGGTCAATACCAGGGGCTCTACAGACTCACCGGGTTGATGGGGCGGGAAACCCATTAAAAAGTCGTGACGCAATAATACCTATGGGGATCGTATTGTTATGATTTTATGACAATGCGATCCCCGAACCCCTGTTTTCTCGCTGGAGAGGCCCAAAAAGCCGCGCGGGGGGCTTGATCCCAGCGGTGGTTTTTGTCATATTACGAGCCATGCATTGATCCCCGCGCTGGCAGTGTGCTGGTCTGCTGGCCGATGGCAGGCCGTTGAGATGGGGCGTGGGTGGGCGAGCGATCCCCGGGGATCGCTGGTTGGCGATGGTTACGTCAGGGAGGTGGAGGGTGCGATCGCGCCCCCCACCTCCCAACCCCAGCCGCTGGGCGGTCGCCCCGGTCTATAAAAACCCTGGTCTAGAAAAACTAAGGAGAGTGTGCTCTATGTCATCCCCCCGTCCGCCCCTGGAAGAAATGACCCTGCGACAGCTCCGTAAGGTGGCCAGCGAGTACGAGGTGTCTCGCTACAGCCGCATGCGCAAGACCGAGCTGATTGAGGCGATTCAGACCATCGACGCCCAGCGCCAGACCGCTGCCCCCGCTGTGGCCTCAGGGCCGACTGCGGTGCCCGCTCCCGCCGCCGCTCCCGGTCCCGCCATGGCCGGCGGCGGAGCCGCTCCCCGCTACAGCGCTCCTGCTCCGCTGCCGGTGGAGGCCCTGGCCACCGTCGATGAGGGCCTCTCTGACCTGCCCAGCGGCTACGGCGAGAGCCGCATTGTGCTGATGCCCCGCGACCCCCAGTGGGCCTACACCTACTGGGATATTCCCCACACCCACAAGGATGAGCTGCGGCGGCAGGGCGGGTCGCGCCTGGCCCTGCGCTTTTACGATGTCACCGACATTGACTTCACCTCCCAGACGCCCCACAGCCTGCAACAGTACGAGTGCGACGAGATGGCGCGGGAATGGTACCTGCCGATTCCGGTCAGCGATCGCGACTACGTGGCGGAGATTGGCTACCTCTGCGGGGATGGCCGCTGGCTGGTGCTGGCCCGCTCTGCCCCGGTGCACATTCCTCCGGTGTACCCCTCCGACTGGGTCGAAGATCACTTCATGACCGTAGACTGGCAGGCCGACCTGCGCGGCAAGACCCTGATCACCCTCAAGCACCCCAGCCAGCGGGCGGCGGAGACCACCAACGCCATCTATGAGAGCATCTTTGCCATGACCGAGTCGGCTGAGGCCCAGCGGGTGGCGGGGTCGCTGTTTGGCTCCATGCAGCATGTGCCCGCGTCGATGGCCCCAGAGAAAGCGGTCAGCTCCTACGTCTTCCCCTCGGGGGCGGGGCTGTGGGCGGTGCCCGGTGCCGCCGCCGGGGTGCCCACCATGTCGGGCATGGGCCTCAACGTGTCGGGGTTGACCATGTCGGGGGCGGGGTTCTCGGCCTCGGCGCCGCCCATGCGCCCGCGCAAGTTTTGGCTGGTGGCCGACGCCGAGCTGATCGTCTACGGGGCCACCGAGCCCGACGCCACGGTCACCATTGGCGGCCAGCCAATCCAGCTCAACTCCGATGGCACCTTCCGATTCCAGATGTCGTTCCAGGACGGCAACATCGACTATCCGATTATGGCGGTAGCGGCGGATGGCGAGCAGACTCGCGCCATTCACATGACCTTCGACCGCGCTACCCCCTCGCGGCGCACCAACACCAAGGACGAAGCGGTGTTGGAGTGGCTGCCCTAGCCTGCCCAGTTGCTGAACGGCAGAATCACAAGTTAAGGAGTTCCCCCAACGGGGGCTCCTTTTTTTGCGGAAATGGGGCAACTCCCTGCCTAAAATGAACTGTTAGTATTTCAGCCCTGGAGCGCCGCCCTGGAGCGCCAGGCTGGGGTCGATCGGAACTGTAAATCATTCCCTACGCCGTGAAGCTATCTCTCTTTCATACCCCCGAAGAAGTGCCCGACCAGGGCGCGCCCGACTGCGCGATTGCCATCGATGTGCTGCGGGCCACCTCAACGATGGCGGCGGCCCTGGCGGCGGGAGCTGAGGCGATTCAAGTGTTTAGCGATATCGACAGCCTGCTGACCACCAGCGAGACCTGGCCCGCTGACCGGCGACTGCGGGCGGGCGAGCGGGGCGGCGGCCAGGTGGAGGGCTGCGACCTGGGCAACTCGCCCCTCGATCACTCCCCCGAGCGCACGGGGGGCAAGCGGTTGTTTATGAGCACCACCAACGGCACCCGCTGCCTCAAGCGCATTGAGCATGCCCCGACGGTGATTACCGCGGCCCTCACCACCCGCCAGGCGGTGGTCGAGTTTTTGCTCGCCCACAACCCCGCCACGGTTTGGATTGTGGGCTCGGGCTGGGAGGGTACCTACTCCCTAGAAGACACGGTCTGTGCCGGGGCGATCATTCAAGGGGTGATGGCGACGTCGGGGCAGGCGCTGAAGGATTTGGCGGGCAATGATGCTGCGATCGCAGCCCTCAGCCTCTACCTCCAGTGGCAGGACCAGCTGCTCGACCTGATGCACTGCGCCAGCCACGGCCAGCGTCTGCTGCGCCTCAACAACGAAGCCGACCTCAAATACTGCGCCCAGCTCGACGTGCTCGACATCGTGCCCCGCCAGCACGAGATTGGGGTGCTGGGCCTGTAGAGGCCATCGGTTGCCTTGGCCCCATCGCCCCGCCCCCTGACCCTATAGATTAATCTCCATTTCAGGCGGTCTCAGCCCGCCCTCAGAATTCTTGCCTATGCTCTAGAAACACTGTGACGCACCAACGCAATTGACCCCCTACCCCAGGGCAAGGAGACTACCATGGCCGTTGACTACGATTTGGTCATTATTGGCGGCGGGTCGGCGGGGCTGGTCGCCGCCAGTGCCGGGGCCCAGCTCAAGGCCAAGGTGGCCCTGGTCGAAAAAGAAGATCGCCTCGGCGGCGACTGCCTCCACTACGGCTGCGTGCCCAGCAAATCGCTGATCCACGCCTCGCGGGTGGCCCACGACGTCGCCCGTGGCCCCGAGTTTGGCATTCACACCCGGCTCGAAAAAATCGACCTCCAGGCCGCCCTCGGCCACGTCCACCGGGTGATTGACACCATCCAGGTGCACGACTCCACCGAGCGCTTTGAGTCCCT
>DATIVG010000619.1:0-1546 GCA_035466075.1 Nodosilinea sp.
CTCGACCACCTGGGCGTCACCCTGGCTCCCGAGGCGGTCAAAGCCAAATTTTCGTCGCGGGCCATGAACCCCGAGGAGTCGCACACCTACGTCAAAGGGGGCAAAGGCTCCATCGGCGGCTGGCAAAAATACTTCAAAGATTCCCACAAACAGGCCTTTAAGCGCGTCGCTGGCGACCTGCTAATCGACCTCGGCTACGAAACCAATCTCGACTGGTAGCACAACAGACTGACAACACAGCAGACGGTTCACAGCACAACTTCTTATATCTAAGGGATAGGGACCATGACGAAGCCATTTCGCCTGGGCGTGGTATTTACCCACCCCACCCAGCACCACGGCCCTCTATGGAAAAAACTCAGCCAGCAGCCCAACCTGTCGGTCAAGGTGCTCTACCTCTCCGACGAAAACCAGCAGGGCGGCGATAAACTGCTCGGCAACAGCGCCCAGGCCTGGGATGTTGACCTGCTCAGCGGCTACGACTACGAATACCTCAAAGACTTCTCGGGCAAAGTGCCCAGCACCCGCCGCAAAACCATCCTCAGCCCCGGCCTGATCCAGCAGCTGACGCCGCAAAACTTCGACGCGGTGTTTATGCAGAGCTTCGTCAACTACTCCTATCGCCTGGCCGCCCTGCTCTGTCGGCTGCGGGGCATCCCTTTGATCATGCAAAACGACGCCACCATTCTCTCCGACGGCCGCTACAGCCGGGGGCGGCGGGTGGCCATGTCGTTTATGTACCCCTGGATGATGAACCTGGCCGACTACTGGCTCTCCTGCGGCGACCACAACGAAATCCACCTGCGCCACTACGGCATCGCCGACGACAAAATCATCCGCGGCTGCCATCCGGTCGATGGCGACCGCTACCGGCAGACCATCGCCCACCGCCAGAGCGAGATTCAGCGTGTCCATCGCCAGCACGCCTGGGATGACGACACCCTGCTCTACGGCTTTGTGGCCAAGTACATCGAGCGCAAGTCACCCTTTGAATTCATCGACGCCATTGTCGCCGCCCACCGGCAAGATCCGCGCATTCGCGGCATCATGCTGGGCGGCGGCGACCTGGAGCCCGCCATCAACGCCCGCCTGGCCCAGCTCAACGGCGAAGTCGTCAACGTGGGGTTTGTCAACCAGTCGGAGCTGCCCCTGTACTACGCCGCCATGCACTGCTTTGTCTGCACCTCGCGCATCGACCCTCACCCGCTGGTGGTGTCCGAGGCCATGGCCTCGGGCTGCCCGCCGATCTTGAGCGATCGCTGCGGCAACTGGGGCTACAGCGACACCGTCATTCACCGCTACAACGGCCTGGTGTACCGCTACGGCAATGTCGAGGCCCTGGCCTCAGCCATGCTGGCGATGGCCGACAAAGAAACCCGCCACCGCTACAGCCAGCGCTCCCTGGAGGTCTTTGACGGCCAGGACCTCAACCTGGCGGTGCAGTCGTTTATTGCCGTGGCCAACCGCATTCGCCAACGGCGCGGCCTCAGCCCCAATGTCGGCGTGGCCGAGCTGGCCCCGGCCCTGGCCCCTACCCCCACCCTGT
>DATIVG010000620.1:0-1703 GCA_035466075.1 Nodosilinea sp.
CGGCCCCTGGCGCGGTGCAGATGGCCATCGATACCTGGCTGCTCGACCAGCACCAGCACCAGCGCCACCCCCCCACCCTGCGGTTTTACACCTGGAGCCCGGCAGCCATTTCCCTGGGCGTCAGCCAGCGACAACAGATCCCTGAGCATTGGCGTAACCTACAGTGGCAAGATCAGCCCGTAGATTTGGTACAGCGCCCCACCGGAGGACGCGGAGTGCTGCACCAAGGTGATTTGACCTATAGCCTTGTCACCTCTCACCTGGAGGGCAGCCGCGATCAGGTCTACCGTGCCCTATGTCAGTTTCTCATCGAGGGCTGGGACCAGCTGGGCATTCCCCTGGGGTTTGGCGGGCAACAGCTCAACTACACCCGCACCCACAACTGTTTTGCCCTCGCCACCAGCGCCGATCTAGTCGATGGTGATGGGGCAAAAGTCATTGGCAGTGCTCAACTGCGGCGCGGCCCCTACCTGCTCCAGCACGGCTCCATCGTCCTCAAGCCCAACCCAGACCTGTGGGAGCTGGTCTTTCAAACCCCGGCTCCGGCGGTCAATCGGGCCCAGGCGGCGGTCAACGGCGGGCTGACCACAGATGCCATTGTTGCCGCCCTGGCGCGGGCCGCCGCAACCTGTTTTAACGGCGTGCTCGACTCCCAACCGCTGACCGCATCCGAGTGGGCCGCCATTCACGCCCTGATCTAAACCTGATCTCAACAACTGGAGCCCAAAAAAATGGCCCGGAGTGCCAGTGCACCGGGCCATCTGCCGTATCGTCCCGAAACTAAGTCCAGCGGTGGGGTCTACCCCGTAGGCGACTGCCCGACCGCCAAACCCGGCCTAGCTCATGGCGGCGGAGCCACGGTCATAGCCAGAGAAATCGTGGGGCATTTTGCCTTGAATGTGGCTCTCATAGTGAGCCGCCTCTTCCACCGGCATGCCCACCTCAGCCGCCAGCCGCACCATCATGCCCTGCTCGCGCTTGCGGCTGCGCTGGTGACGGCGAATAAACAAGTTGCGGGCCAAATCAGGAATGTTGGTGGGCGTTGTTTCCGCTGCCGCCGGAGCAGCCACGCTGGCCGCCACCGCCGGAATTTCCACCGGGGCCACGGCGGCCACCGGAGCGGCAATGCCGACGGTGTAGGGCGCCCCGCGCCAGGTCAAGTCGGCAGCGGGCTGGGCAGGCAGCTCAGCCAAGGCCCGAAAAACCACCGGAGCGCCGCGATAGGTGCCGTGGTCCAGGGTTGCACCCAGCTTGGGAGCCGGGGCCACCGTCATGTCGTAGCTGATACCGCGATAGGTGAGTTTCATAATGTCGCCTCCTAGAAGCGATGCGTAGTGAGGCGCGTTCCTTCGGGAGTGTCCCTACTTCCGTCTTCCTGCCGGTGCCTGAGGGGCGCGCACCGAGCGCATGAAGATGAACGATTTATCTCTATGTCTGTATAGTACGCTACGGTTTCTCTGGAATAGCAGCCTTTGACAATTCGATACAGATCTGGCGAAGCGCCCCGGAAAAGCTAGTGGTCTGTCAGGCCAGTTGGTAGGTCGGGTGGTGCGATCGCAGCACCCCATAACACTGGCTCTGACGTTGGGTGATCCTGCGTTTTATCCAACCCACAGGCATCCCAATTTTGATGGCTGACGCTGCACTAGACGCCCCGCAGAGCCCCGCCTTTACCATGAAAGTTTTTCATACTAGCCATGACC
>DATIVG010000621.1:0-4227 GCA_035466075.1 Nodosilinea sp.
GGGGCAGACTGCCCCCACCCTCTCCGGGGGGGAGGCCCAGCGCATGAAGCTGGCCTCGGAGCTAGCCCGCCGCTCCACCGGCAAAACCCTGTACCTGATCGATGAGCCGACCACCGGCCTGTCGTTCTACGATGTGCACAAGCTGCTGGATGTGGTGCAGCGCCTGGTGGACAAGGGCAACTCGGTGCTAATGATTGAGCACAACCTGGATGTGATCCGCTGCGCCGACTGGATTGTGGACCTGGGCCCCGAGGGCGGCGATCGCGGCGGCGAGCTGATTGCGGTGGGCACCCCCGAGGAGGTTGCCCAGGTGGCCGGTTCCTACACGGGCAAGTACCTGGCCAAGGTGCTAGAGCAGCACCCCTCCGATCAGGCGGTCTCGGTCTCTTAGTAGGTCGCCAGGGCCCGTCAGGGGCGCGCCATGATCGAGGTCGGACTGCGAACTTTGCCCTGGCTGAGCGCCTATGACCCTCACCACGGCCAAATGGGCCCTGGCTGATGACCATCAGATCAAATACCAGTCTGGCCAAAGACTTCACCCCCAAGCGTCAGCTCTACGCAGCGGCGGAGATACCGGAATATTGGGTTGTCAACCTTACGCTTAGCAAGCGGGGGGGAGGGACCGATAGGAACAACAAAGAGGGGGTGCGATCGCACCCCCTCTTTGCATCTAAACCCTAGCCGCAGGCTCTGACCTAGAACCCGGCGTCGGAGTCGGTCCAGGTTTCGCAGGGCTCGGCGCTACAGCTGGCCATCACCACCTGAATGAAGAAATCGCCCTCGTAGGGGGCAACCACGACGGGAATAGCATCCAGCAGGTCATCGGTGGCCACCAGGTCGCCGGAGGCCGCGTCGTACAGGTATAGATCGATATCGCCGCAGTTGTCGTCGCAGCTGGCGTAGACCGCCTCATCGGCGAGCAGGTAGCCGTCGTAGGTCACTTCTTCGCCGGTGGAAAGCCAGTCTACGCGCGACTGGGCCTGGGCGATGGTTGCTGTGCTGGCTACCGCCATGGCCCCTAGGGTTAGCGCCGCCACCATGTTCACTCCGTACTGAGCCATTGACTGAGCCATTGTGTCGTTCTCCGCATAGTTAATAATCCCGGCTGAGGCCAGGCATCCAGGCCTGGTCTCTAACCATAGCGATCAGCGTTCCCCAGGCGGTAGCCAATGGAACATAGATTTGACAAAATAATACGGAGGCTACACAGAGGCCTGCCAGGGCTCACAGAAGCTTCGCGAAGCCCTTAGGGCAGCTGCACCAGCGCCCAGTCGCGCACCTGCCCCAGCCTAACTGTATCGGCGGGCAGGTCGCCCTGGTCGGCGGCGTAGACCCAGGCGTAGCTGCCCGCCGCCAGGGTGCGCCAGTCGCTGGTGGCAACGCCGGGGTGGGGGGTGTAAAAGGTGAGCAGCACCGCGTCTTCGGCGGCGGCCCCGACGGTTTTAAATACGCCGTTGACGGTGTGGTCGGCCAGCGGCTGTTGCAGTGGCGGGGTGGTCATGGCCTGCTTGAGGTCGGGGTTGTAGTTGCCCCAGAGACCGGTGGTGTAGAGCAGCGCGATCGCCACCCAGGGCCCCAGCAGCCACCCCAGCTGCCACAGGGCGGGCTGGCGCTCGGCCACCACCCGCTGGCGGTCGCGCCAGTACACCCCCAGGGGCACCCACCAGGCCAGCCCGGCCCCCAGGGCCAGCAGCGCGTAGCGCCAGAGGTCGGCCACCGGAAACCACTGGGGCCGCACCAGGGCGACAGCGGCGGCCCCCACCAGCACCGTGCCCACCCCGGCCAGGGCCAGGCTCAGCCCCAGGTTCAGCCGGTGCCGGGGTCGGGTGCGGTAGAGATGGCCCAGGTGAGTGAGGGTGAGCGCCGCCAGCAGGGCCACAAAGGGCAGCAGTTGCAGGGGGTAGTACCAGGTGCGGGTTTTAAACAGCGTCAGCAGGGTAAACAGCACCAGGGGGTACCCCAGCCACAGCGCCTTGCGGCCGTAGGGCGACTGCCACCCCAGCCACAGCCCCGGCACCGCCAGCAGCGGCCAGGGAAAGGCGTTGAGCGGAATATTCCACAGATAGAACAGGGGCCCGACGTTGTGAAACGATTCCTGGGCCAGGTTGACCAGCAGGCCAAAGGTGCGCTCCAGCGGCAGGGTGCCGTAGCGATCGACGCTGAGGGCCAACCATGCGATCGCAGGTATCATTCCCACCGCCAAGCCCAGGTAGAGCGCCGGGTTGAGCAGGTGACGGTGGCGGCGATGCTCGATCACCAGGTAGGGCCCCAGGGCCACCACCACCGGAATCACCATAATGCTCTTGAGCATAAACCCCAGCCCCACGGTGCTGCCCGCCAGCAGCCCCCAGCCCCACCGCCGCCCCGGCGGCTCCTCCGCCTGGAGCAGCGCCCAAATGCCCAGCAGCTCCAGCGCCGTCAGCGGCACATCCTGAATGGCCAGGCGCGAGGCCTGCATCCAGATCGGCGTGGCCGCCAGAATGGCCGCCCCCCAAAAGCCAATCTGCACCGTCAGACAGCGCCGCCCGATGGCGTAGGTGAGCAGCACCGCCCCCCAGCAGGCGATCGCCCCCGGCAGCCGCGCCGTGCCCTCGCTCACCCCAAACAGGGTATAGGCCGCCGCAATCAACCACTGAATGCCCATCATCCGGTCGTGGATGGGCTCGCCCCACCACTGCTGAGTCACCCAGTCGCCGGTTTCCACAATCCACCGGGCCTGCTGGGCATAGAAACCCTCGTCGTGGGGCATCAGGCTTTGCATGGGGCTGCGCAACAGCAGCACCAGACCCACCCACAGGCTCAGCGCCAGGTAGGGGGTGAGGGCAGGGCTCCAGGCTTTGGCGGTAAACCGCCGGGCGGTGAGACCGAGGGGCAATGGCATAGGTGACGCAGGGGAGAGCGTAAACACCCCCTACTATAAACAGGATTGCGAACCGGGCAGGCGGGCAATTCTCTCCGGCTCCGGCTTGATCCCCAACCTATGCCTGGGCTAGGCATGGGCAATTCTTGGGGAATTCTGGGGAATTCTTAGGGAATTCTGGGGCAATTCCCCACCGTACAGCGGTCGCCAGGGGTTTACGATGGCGGAGCAGAATCTGGACCAAGGAAGCAGACAGGCGTGGAAACCATCGACAGGCACCGGCAAGAAATTCTCCGCAACGCTGAGGCCTGGCGGCGCAAGCCCGCCCTGCGCGCCGTCTACAAAACCTTTCACCAGGCCATTGCCGCTCAGCTGGCGACCCTGCCCCTGCCCACCGTCGAGCTGGGCTCCGGGGTGGCCGACATTCAGCGGGTGATCCCCGACTGCCTGCGCACCGATATTTTCCCCAACCCCTGGATCGACCAGGTAGAAAACGCCTACGCCCTCTCCTTTGCCGAGGCCAGCCTGGCCAACGTGATTTTGTTTGATGTGTTTCACCACCTGCGCTACCCCGGCACCGCGCTGCAAGAATTTTGGCGGGTGCTGGCCCCCGGCGGTCGGGTGATTTTGTTTGAGCCCTGCGTGAGCCTGCTGGGGCTGCTGGTCTACGGCGCTCTGCACCCCGAGCCCCTGGCCCTCACCCAGCCCACCGGCTGGGCGGCCCCGCCCGACTGGACCGCCCAGCAGATCGACTACTACGCCGCCCAGGGCAACGCCAGCCGCCTGTTTTTGGGTGCCAACCCCCGGCGCGATTGGCAGGGCTTTCGCCTGGTCACCACCCGGCGCTATGCCGCCCTCTCCTACGTGGCCTCGGGTGGCTACTCCAAACCCCAGCTCTACCCCGACCGCTGGATGCCGCTGATGGCGGCGGTGGATCGGCTGTGCGATCGGCTGCCCTGGCTGTTTGCCACCCGGCTGCTGGTGGTGCTGGAGAAGGAGGGGGGCGGGAGTTCTGAGTTTTGAATTTTGAATTTTAAGTTTTGAATTGGGTTGAGGCGATGGGGCTGGGGGAATAGCAACTTTGCGACGGTGGGGCTTTCCCTGGGCTCCCACCACTAGACCCGCACAATGAACGGATTGTCGATGCGCGGGGCGCGCAGCTGGAGCACCAGGGCTTGATACACGGCGGCGGCGACATCGGCGCGGCTGGCGACGCGGTTGGGGTGGAGCTGGGCGATGTCGGGCACGTTGACCACCAGGGCGAGCTGGGTGGCCTTTGCGATCGCATCTGCCGCGTAGTCGGGAATGGAGGTGCGATCGCGGTAGCGGTTGAGCAGGCTAAACCGGCCCGGCTGGTCGGTCAGCAG
>DATIVG010000622.1:0-3902 GCA_035466075.1 Nodosilinea sp.
CCGGTGCTGGTGGCCTCGGTGCCCCCCGGCCATCTGCCCGAGCCCCTGCAAGCCCTGGAGGTGCTCGATCTAAGAACAATTTCCCAACCCCTCGACCAGAGCCCGCCGGGCCGCCAGCTGCTCGCCACCCTGGGCCAGGATGCCGACTACCACCACCACCACACCGAGCTGCTGCTCAAGGCGTTGCAGTGGGAGCGCCAGCAGCGCGACCCCGAGCTGCTGCTGGCGGGCGCAGATCTGGCCCACTACCAGCGCTGGTGGATGGTCGCCCAGGCGCGATCGCACCACGGCCCGCTCCAGCTGCAAAATCTGTACCTGGCCGAGAGTCGCCGCCTGTGGGCTAGCCGCAGCGATGTCATCGCCCAGGGCGTAGACTGGCTCAAGCGCTGGCTCGACGCCTAGAAGCTCCAGCTTAAAATCAGGATGCTAGCCAGCTGAGCGGCACACCCTGGGGCCGGGCCGCTCAGCTAGAGGCGCTGGTGTAAAACCGCAGGGCAAACCGCCAAAACTGGTTGGCGACCACCAGCAGCACCAGCGCCAGAGCCGCCGAGGCCAGCAGCCAGCCCCGCCCGCCCTGGCTGAGCATGGTTTGGGCCGGTACCGTGGTCAAAAACGCCACCGGCACCACAAAGGTAAAAAAGACCCGATAGGCCACCGGATAGGCCGCAATCGGAAACCGCCCCGCCTCCAGCAGCCCCCGCAGTACCTCGGTGACGTTGTAGATTTTGACAAACCAAATGCTGGTGGCCCCCAGCATAAACCACAGGCTGTAGAGGGTCAGCGCCCCACAGGTGAGGGGCAGCAGCGCCAGGGCGTAGTCGGCCCAGCCCAGGCCCAGGCGGTGGCCCCCGTAGCCAATCATGGCCAGGCCAAACAGCACATCGGGCAGGCCCCAGGGAGAAATCACGCGGGTGGACAGCCAAAATTGCGAGCTGATCGGCTTCAGCAGCACAAAGTCGAGGGTGCCCTGCTGCACCTGGTTGACAATTTTATTCAAATTGGGAATCAGCACCGTGGCGGAGAACCCTTGCAGCACGGTAAACAGCCCCAGCACCAGCAGCGCCGCCTCCCAGCTCCAGCCCTCAAACTCGTAGCCGGTGCGGTAGAAGAGAAACAGGCCAAACAGGCTGCCCACCAAACTGCCCAGGCTGATCAACGCGGTGACCAAAAAGTTGAGGCGGTACTCTAGCTCAGCTGCGATCGCAGTGCCCCAAAACAGCCCCAGCACCTTGAGATAGCGTTCCATTAGGCCCCCATACCCGAATACTGCCGCAGCCCCCGCCGCCACAGCCAGCGGTTCAACCCCCAAAACAGCACCGACCACAGCACCATCGCCGCAAACCCCTGGGCCACGTGGTCGGGCCGGTTGATCAAAAGACTGGCCGGAAAGTAAATCAGGTACGGAAAGGGCGTCCACAGCACTGCCGCCCGCACCGCGTCGGGGAAGAGAGACAGCGGGGCAATCATGCCCGACAAAAAGGTGTACAGCAAAAACCAAAACTGCTCCAGGGCGCTGGCCCGCTCCGTCCAAAAGGCGGCCAGGGCAAAGGTGTACTGCATCAAAAACCGCAGGCAAAAGGCCAGCCCAATCGCCAGCAGCCCCAGCAGCAGGTTGCCGGGGCTGGGCCACCAGGCGGCGTAGGGGTAGAGCAGCAAAAACAGCCCCACCAGCAAAAAGGCAAAGGGCAGCCGGGCAAAGCGTTCGGCCACGTGGCTAAAAAAGTGCCGCCAGGCGGGGTCGATGGGCTGCAACAGGTAGGGCGACAGCCGCCCCTCCACCACCTCCCGCTCAAACTCCCAGATCACCCACACCACGGTAAACTGGCGCACCAAAAATACCGCCAAAAAATACTGCACCAGCTCCGTCGGGCTGAGGTCAAACCGGTCGCCCTGGGCCGCTTCCACCCACAACCCCATGAGAATCAGCGGAAATGTCCCCGACAGCACCCAAAACACCAGCTCAGCCCGGTATTCGACCATATAGGCGTAGTACACCGACAGCATTACCCGAGCAACTTTAAGCGCCTTTTGCACCGTACACCTCTTCAGCGGCCAGGCCCTATCTTATCAAGCCCGCCCCAGGTTCCGAGGGCGGGCCAGCCGCAGCGCGTCTGCCCCGGCCATTTATTTCCCAAAGATTAATGTCACCCTGGGGCAACCTTAACCCCAGCTGCCAAAGAAAAAGATATCCTTAAATCTGGATTCGGTAATTTTAGATACAGAATTTTTGGAGTTTCACCATGTTTTCTACCCAAGAACAGGCCCGTCAGCTGCTGGCTCGCACCCGGCAGCAGCGTCAAAACCGCCGCGCCACCATGCTAGAGCGCTCTAGCCGCGAAGTTTTGCCCACCGACAGCCCCCAGATCTAGCGCCTTCGGGCCCCTAATCACGTAAAACATAGCCGACGCCGCGCATGGTTTGAATCAGGCGGCTCTCGCCCTCGGCTTCGAGCTTGAGGCGCAGGTAGCGCACATACACCTCAATGATGTTGGAGTCGCCCATAAAGTCGTAGCCCCAGACCTGCTCGAGGATGCGATCGCGGGTTAACACCTGGCGGGGGTTGATCAGCAGATATTCGAGCAGATCAAACTCCTTGGCGGTGAGCTCAATGGCCCGCTGGCCGCGGCGCACCTCTCGGCTTTTGCGGTCGAGCACCAGGTCGCTAAACACCAGGGTTTCGGCATCTTGAGGCTCAATGCGGCGCAGGTGGGCCCGCACCCGCGCCAGCAATTCTTCAATGCTAAAGGGCTTGACCACGTAGTCATCGGCCCCGGCGTCGAGCCCTTCGACCCGGTCGCTGACCTCATCCTTGGCGGTGAGCAAAATCACCGGCGTGGCGGTGCCGGTCTGGCGCAGGCGGCGGCACACCTCCACCCCGGTCAGCCCCGGCATCATCCAGTCGAGAATGATCAGATCGGGGGCCTGGTCGCGGGCGGCCATGAGCCCGGAGAGGCCGTCGTGGGCCACGCTCACCTCGTAGCCTTCGTAGGACAGCTCCAGCTGCACAAACTTGGCCAGCTTTTCTTCATCTTCCACAATTAGAATGCGAGCGCCCATGGCGGTGTCCCTAAAAACGACTAGACCAAACGACTAGACCAAACGCAATCAACTCAAACAGCTAGATGGGAATGCGCAGGGTAAACACACTGCCCTGGCTGGGCTGCGACTGCACCGCCACCTGCCCGCCCATCGCCTCTACCAGCGATCGCACCAGGGTGAGCCCCAGCCCGGTGCCGCCGCTACAGCGCGATCGCGCCTCGTCTACCCGGTAAAACGGGTCAAAGATATCGTCCTGGCAGTGGTTGGGTATACCCGCTCCCTGGTCCTGCACCTGAATGGTGGCCCAGGCGGCGCTGTCGCCCTGGGAGCGCCCCAGAGAGACCTCCACCGGCTGCTGCGGATCGCCGTAGCGCAGGGCATTGTCCACCAGTTCTACCAGGGCGGTGCGCAGCTTTTGACGGTCTACCTTGGCCACCACCGGGGTGCAGTCGAGCACCCTGACCCGTGCCTCGGTGCCCACCTGGGCCGAGGCCATCGCCGCCGCCTCGTGGACCACATCCTGGAGGTCGGTTGGCTCTAAATTTAGCACCCCCTGTCCGTTGTCCAGCCGGGCCAAATCGAGAATTTCGGTGAGCAGGCGAGTGGTGCGGCTGGCTTCGGCGGCGGCCACCTCCAGCCCCTGCCGCTGGGCAACGGTGAGGTTGTGGCCCCGCCGCAGGGTGCTCTCCAGGTAGCCCTGCACCAGCGACAGCGGTGTGCGCAGCTCGTGGGAGACATCGTTGACCAGGCGCTTTTGCTGCCCCCAGGCCTTGGCCAATCGGGCCAGCATCAGGTTGTAGGTGCGAATCAGCTCTTGCAGCTCGGTGGGGGCCGCCCGCAGGCTGAGGGGCTGGTCGAGGGTG
>DATIVG010000623.1:0-2939 GCA_035466075.1 Nodosilinea sp.
GAAAACCCCAGCGGCTACACCTACTCGGATCCCAGCAATCCGGCTCTCCAGAAACTATTGCCCACCTACAACGTGGATGTGCAGTTTGGCCCCCCACGGGTGCCGGGCGACCTGAAAGCGTTCCAGGAGCTCACCGCTCCCTCAGCCGACCCCTACGGCTGGAGCATTTTGCTGCGGTTGGGGCTGAGCATGGGCCTCACCCTGCGAGACGAAGGCACCAACGACCTGGTGACGGGGGAGGCTCTGCTACAAGCCCTGCAAGCGGCCCTGACAGCGCTGAGGACAGATACCCAGACCAACCCTAAATTCGCCGATTGGCTGTCGTACCTGCATGTCGAACTCCTCTTCCAGCCAGGGCAGAGTTTCAGCCCTGAGGAGAAGGCGGCTAGCGCCAGGGATCTGTTGGCCATGGTGCAGCTTAGCCTGCGGCCTCGGGTAGAGCCATACCTCACCTATGGGGTGGTGGAGATCAAAGGACCCGCGCGATCGCAGGTCGAACTGCAATTCACCCTCAATAGCACCTGTACGCTCATTGATCAGAGCAGTGGAGCCGGTCGGCAGCAAGAGCTGCCCCCACCCGGTCAACCCTTGAGCGACCCAGTGGTTCAGACCGTGACCCTGCCCTTAACTGGTCAGACCCGACTGCTCCTGCGCTATGCCAGCGGCAAAGCCCCCACCATGACACAGGTTCGGTTCCCCCTGCCCAGGAAAATTGATCTGCCGCCAGCGCTAACCCAAGCCGAATTTAGCCCCAGCCCAGACGGCGGCAACTATCTCACGATCTCCCCCGAGGCACTCAGCGCTTTCCGACAGGCTTTGGCGTTAACCCCTGGGCAGCGGCAGACCTTACGACAGGAGTTGGTCAATGCCCTCAGCCCAGGCTCCCCTCTGTCCGCCCAGGATGCCATTCAGATCGATGCCCTATTCGACCTCAACGTAGAGGCGCTAACGCCATTCTCGCCCCGCGATGAGCGATCGACCTACTTCAAGGTGCCGTCTGGTCTGACCGACGACCTGGCCGACCGCTCCTCGGAGCTGGGGGTTCAGTGGCGACAGATCAAGCTCTATCTAGAATCCATCAACAGCACAGACCCGACCCAGCCTGCCATTGTGGTACCGACGGATGCCGCCAGTATTGAGAAGATGCTGCCCGACTTCCTCACCTGGAGCCAGCGATTCTTCGACGCCAGTGCCGATGATCCTGCCAAGGGTGGGGGTACTGGCCCCTGGTTGGTAACCGCCTACCCCCGCATTAGTACCCCGGCCTATGTCAGCCCAGACGACAGCGGCCGCCTCAAGTACGACCACCTGATCACCGACCGTTGGGCCCACAACTACCGCTACTACATTCGCCCCAGCAGCCGTTATGACCTGCTCTGGCAGAGTCTGCTAGAGTCGCCCGACCTGTTCCCCACTGCCGATCTGCAACCCCGGCGCGAGCTCGATTCCTTTGTGCTGTCGGCCCGGTCCCTGGTGGATCTGGAAGGCAAACTGCCCCCCCAGCTTCTGGATGCTCTGTACCCTCTAGAAAACCAGCGTTTTCTGGGCGAAAGCCGTTTCCTGGCGGCGGCGGCAGCGGTGGCGCGTCGTAGCCTCACTGTTGGAGAAAAAACAGTTCTGCTAGCAGCGGTAGAAACCTTCACCGAGGTGCTGCCCGACCCAGATGCAGGGGGTCTGGATGTCACCCTCGATCGCAGCCAGCCCATCGAGAAGCCCCTGGTGCTGAGTTCCAGTCGGCTCGATGCCCTGGGCACCCCCAGCAACCCTGCCGCCCCAGGCCGCACCTGGGAGGTCATGGTGGCCCAACATCTGGAGCAGCGCCTGGTAGAACGCAACCAAACGCTGGTGCGGCGGCTGGCCTACCGCCAGATTGCCTTTACCCTGCTGCGCAGCTTTGCCTACCCGGATTGGCCAAAGCAGCTAGAGCAGGCCAGCACTCCCAACCAAGCTCAAGAGTTCAAGCTAGAGCTCGATGTCGTTGCGGCTAGCTATCCAGAGGTGCCCAGCACCTACCCTGAGCAACCCGACCATCTCAACCCGGCAAACCTCTCGGCTGCCGATGCCCGCAGTTTAGATTTGCCCCTGCGCAACGGCAACTTCCAGCAGGGAGCGCTGGTGCTCCAGTGGGATGCTCTCCCCTTCTTCTACGAACATCGCCTGCTGCTGATTGCCCAGAGCGCCACCACCGTTTCTGAGCCCAACGAACTGGTGCAGCGGGATTTTGAATACCGCACGCCGGAGCCAACCGGCGAGATCGCTGTGCTCAATACCACCTTTGGCGCTAATAACCTGACGATTCGCACCCGTCAGGTTGAGCTGCCGTTGCAGCGCCTTTGGGATGCCCTCTCCCCCGCCGTACAGGCCCAGTGGGACAGCGACAACCCCGACCTGGGAGTCAGCGCTGGGCCCGGCCCGACCGGCAATGCCATTTTACGCAAACCGGCCTCTCTGCCTGACCCGGAGGTGATCTACCAGCTGGTTGAGTTGTACAGCGGCAACCTGGAGGTACAGGTGGAGTATTTCTTTGACCCCGCCACTGAGGGTTATGTCAGGCGGCAGTTGGGTCAGCGTCTGTTGGGTGAGCTCAAGCGGCTACGCCCGCCGACCGTCGCCAACCCCCAGGCCAACTTTGCGCTGGAAACGTACTTACACCGGGTTCAAGAGATAAAACTGGAACGGTCTGGCTATTTCGACCCACCGCTGATTGGCCTGGGAGAAACCGAGGGCAAGGTGTGGCGACGCCAGCAGCCTTCACTGTTTTTAGTCGGGGTGTTTACCAGGCGCGATCGCACCAATCTGCTGATCAACTCCGTTGCTCTCCTTCAAGCCCGCCGAGTTCCAGGCACAGCAAGTGCTCTGACTAGCTCAGAAAAGCTGCTAGAACAAGAATCCTTTATGGACGATTGGTACTCAACCCGCCGGTTTGCCAACGCGCCCAT
>DATIVG010000624.1:0-8034 GCA_035466075.1 Nodosilinea sp.
AAACAGCAGCATGACGGCTCCGGCGGTGAGGGCGGGTAGCCCAAACAGCTGAATGGTTTGGGCGGCGGCTACGGCCCAGCAGAACACCGGCATTTTAAAGAAGGTCATGCCCGGTGCCCGCATGCGAATGATGGTGGTGACGATATTCACCGCCCCCATGATCGAGGAAATGCCGGAGAGGGCCACGGCCACCAGCCAGAGGAACTGGCCGTTGATCAAATTGCCGGTGGGGTTTTGCAGGCTGACGGGGGGGTAGGCCCACCAGCCCGACTGGGAGGGGCCGCCGGGCACCAGAAAACTGGCCATGAGAATGACCCCAAACACGGGCACCAGCCAGAAGGCGACGGCGTTGAGGCGGGGGAAGGCCATGTCGCGGGCGCCAATTTGCAGGGGCACCAGGTAGTTGGCCAGGCCGTTGAGCACTGGAAAGGTCCACATGAACAGCATGATGGTGCCGTGCATGGTGAACAGGGCGTTGTAGACGGTGCGATCAACCAGGTCGGCTTCGGGGGTGATCAGCTCGCCGCGGATGACCATGGCGAGGAAGCCGCCGATCAGGAAGAACACGAAGGCGACGACGATGTACTGGATGCCGATTACCTTGTGGTCGGTGCTGAAGCTAAAGAACCGCCGCCAGTTTTCCGGCTCACCGGGGACGGGCTGTTCTCGCTGGGGAGCGGTATCTAGGGAGAGGTCAGTCATGGGGAAGGGTCGGTGGGGAGTGGGGGGGGAACAGTTTTGATTGTTGAGTTTTGAATGGAAAACTGCCGTTTTAATGGTGATGGGTTGGGTGGGTGGAGTGATAGCGGCACCCAACGGCGGGGTGGTTGAACTGCACTTTGTTTTACCGAGGGTGCGATCGCAGCCGTTACTACGCCATTGCTACAGCCTGGGCACCGGTAGCTCGGTAGAGCCAGGGAAGTTGACCAGGGGGGCCGGGGCCGGGGTGACGGTCTTCCAGCCGGGGCGGTTGTCGCGGTTTTCGACTTTGACCTGGTATTCCTCAAAGGAGGGGTTGAGCCCAGGCTGGGGTGGGAGGGCGGCCACCGTGCTCAGCCACCGCTGATAGGCCTCGGGCGACTCGACCACCACATTGGCCTGCATAGCGGCAAAGTAGGTGCCGCTGTACTGCGAGTCGCGCAGGCGGTAGGTGCCCTCGCGAATGGGGGTGAACTCAAAGTCGATGCGACGCCCCGGAATCACATCCTGCTTGACCCGAAAGGCGGGGACAAAGAAGCCGTGGAGCACGTCCTCGGAGGTGAGGGCGAGCCTGGCGCGGGTGTTGTTGGGCAGGTGCAGCTCAGTGCTGGTGACCCCCGCCTCGGGGTAGTAAAACTCCCACACCCACTGGCGGGCATGGACTTCGATGGGTTCGGGTGCTGCCGACGCTTGGGCCATGAGGGGGGCGGCAATGGCTTCCCCCCCCATGTGCATGTGCTCCATGGGGCCGAGAATGCCCATCTCATCGTAGATTTTGTAGCTGTAGCCAGCAATCCAGATCACCAGCACCAGGGGAACGACTGTCCAGACAATCTCCAGGGTGAGGTTGCCCTCGATGGGGGGGCCGTCGCCTTCGTCGTACTTGTCGGCCCGCTGAAACAGCACCGAGTACAGCAGCGTGCCGGCCACGCCCAAAAAAATGAAGGTGCCCAGGGTGGTGAGAAAGCTAAACAGATCATCCACCAGCAGGGCTTCTGCCGAGGCGGCCTCGGGCATCCAGGTGTAGGAAAGCTGCCCCACCCAGAGGCTGATCGGAGCCATCACGGCGGCTAAGAGGAGCAGTCTCAAAATGACGCGTACCTTCACAGGCTAAAATCCCCTCGGCAACAGCACATTTAATACAGACAGGTCTTCCCCCGCCCGCAGCAGGCGATCGGCGCTGACGTGAATGCCAAACTCGCCCCCCAGGTGAGCCCCCAGGGTGCCGTGGGCAAACATCAGCACAAACACGCCCAGCCCGGTGAGCAGGTATGACCACTGCACCTGGCGAGCCCGGTCTTTGCGCCAGGCGTAGCGCTGAAAGCCCCGCCAGATCGCCATGCCGGTGATGAGCGCCAGCAGCAGCACGCCGCCGACCCCGTGCCACAGCATGGTTTCTAGGCTGTGCAGGCCCCAGGCGCTGACCTCATCGCTGGCGGGCTGGGCCAGCAGCATTTCATAGAAGCCTGCGGCCACGGTGGGAAAGGTGACCACCGCTGCCGCCACCATGTTGAACCAGCCCACGTCAAAAAAGTTAGAGCGGCTGGCGGGCACCGCCAAAAACTTAAACACCCGCTTTTCGAGGGGAAACAGGGCCCCCACGATGTCGAAGCTGATGGCGACGATAAACAGCCCCAGGGTGAGGTGCACCAGGTTGGGGTGAATGGGCACCACGTAGGGCAGGCCGTTGGGGCCAAACTGGTCGCCCAGGGGGCTCAGCAGGTCTGGGTTCATTAGAGCACTCCATTGCGAATGGCTTCGACCACCTCAACGGTGTGGAGGCCGTAGATCCACACCAGTTTGTCGCCCAGGTAGGTTTGAAACAAGACCAGGCCGGTCAACAACACCCCCATGCCCAGGTAGGCGTTGGGCAAGGACTTGGGATCGTTGTTGCGTAGAATGTAGCGCCAGCCGGTGATGGCGGCAATGATGCCAGACAGGGACCAGCCCAGAATGGTGTGCAAATTGAGCACGGCCTCGGCCTTGCCGTAGGGCTCGGCCAGCCCGGCCTCTACCTGGCCAAAGATGACCGCAATAAAGATCGACACGGTGGCAAAGGCCATGTTCCACCAGCCGACTTCGTAGTAGCGGGGGTTTTGGGTGACTTTGCCCAGTACGTCGCAGACGAAGGCAAACAGGGCCATGGCGATGACAAAGTGCACCACGATGGGGTGCAGAGTGTCGGGGTAGGGCAGGTTGTGGTTGTTGAGGGGGGGCAGGTACTCAAACACTGGGGGGTCCTAGGTAATGTCTGACGGGGGGCGCTGCGACGGGGGACTCTGGATGGGACCAGGATGTAGGGTGAGCATAGCAAGGGGTTACCTATAGGGTAGGTATTTCAGCTATCAATCGCCAGGGGGCGGCTGGGTTTGGGCAGATTGTCTCACCGGAAAAATAGGATCCACCGATAATTTTATGAAATGTTAACTCAGGCTAGGGATGGCCCGAGAGGACGTTTGAAAAGTCCTATTTCTTGTAGCCAAAGTGGAGATCCCCCTAAATCCCCCTTAAAAAGGGGGATTTAGGGGGATCAGCAGGTGACTAAAGCTACAGCAAACTGCTTTTCAAACACGCTCTGAGTCGAGGTTGGGGGTTTGGAGATGGTTTGCAGGGCCGGAGGCTGGAAGGTTCATTTTTAATTAGCAAGGCGGTGTTCTGCCAGGGGGAGGCTGATTGACTTGAGGCTGATCTAACGCTTGGGGGCCTGGGGGTTTACTCGTTCATGTTTTTGTAGGTGGCGACGGCCGAGGGCGAGATGCGGTTGAGGTAGCGGAAGATCCAGTATTTGAAGATGGTGTCGAGGATGACCGGGAAGGTGGCGATAAACAGGAAGATAAAGTCGCGGTTGGCGGGGAAGCCCAGGTGGCGAGACAGCCCCTCGAGCAAGATCTCCCAGCCGTGGGGGGAGTGGAAGCCGACGAAAATATCGGTGAACAAAATGATGATGAAGGCTTTGGCGCTGTCGCTGAGGCCGTAGACGATTTCGTCCATGAAGGCTTTGATGTTGGCGACATCCTGCTTGCGGTAGAGCAAGAGCAGCACAAAGGCGACGACCCCAAGGATGTCGGCGAATACATTTTTGACGGCGCTGGAGCTGCGATCGCGGTATTCTTCCTCGATTTCGGTGGCTTTGGTGCGCACCCGCCGCTCAATGTTAAGCTCCGACAGCGGCGGGGCCTTGCCGATCAGCACCTCAAACCGCAGCCGTTCTTCAAACTGCTGGAGTTCGTGGAGGGCTTCTTCCTCCATTTCGATATTCAGAAAGACGTCGGCGGGCTCGCCATTGGCCCGCACCCGGTCAACGATCGGCCCGACCAAAAAGGCCTTGGTGAACTGCTGGGTGAGCAGCGGCACAATCACCAGCAGCAGCAAAAACCGAATCGCCGCCGTGGTCTTGGTCTTAGAGCTGCGAAACTCTTGGACGATCTCCTGCTCGGCGTTGGGGTCGAGGTCCTGGCGAATGCGGTCAACGGTGCGCAAAATGGAGCGGGGCAGCACGTTGATGCGATCGGTGGCGGCGGGGCGTTTGCCGTCGGGGGAGGTGGGAGGTGCGATCGCGCCATTCTGCCCCCCTCGGGCCGGCCCCCCTCGGGTCTGCCCCCCGGCGGGCGGCTCACTGCGGGCCTGGTCGGCCCGAGCCCGCAGCACCTGCGCCGAGGGGGCTGGCTCGGTCTCAGCCCCGTTGGCCAGGGTAATCACCCGCTCCGGGTTGGCCTCTAGACTGGCGTAGCGGGCCAGCACCGCGTCGATCAGCTGGAGCTTGCGAAAAAACATCGCCTGCTGGTCGATCACACTCACCGCCAGCTCATCGGCCCCGGCGGGGGGCAGCTGCACCTCCGTCACCCGCGGGTCGCTCACCCGCGCCACCGACCGACTGGCCCGAAACAGGGCCATGCGCATCTTGATCAGGTTCAGATATTTCCTCAGCTCGCCCTGAAAGTAGGCCAGGGCACTGTCGCCGTAATTGCCGTAGCGGGGCGAAATGGGGTTGCCGCCAAAGTATTCGCGCTCAATGGCCTCAATCATCTGAGCGGCTTCGTAGGCTTGCTGAAGCGCGCGATCGGGGGTGCGGGAGATCCACCGCTGGGCGCTGCGAAAAAGGCCGGAGTTCTGCATTAGATCGGGGTGCTGGCGCTAGTTGTCCAGATCCTACTACAGTCGGCTGGGCCGGGGGGCGCTGGGGGCCCATGGCCCGATCGAGTGGAGAGAGGGGTGAAAATACCCGAACGAGTCGGCCTTCCCCCGGCGCAGGCGGGCTGCGATCGCCCGTGTCCCCGACATTCTGCTAAATCACCAGATCGCTGAAGTCGCGGTCCAGGGCGACCAGGTCGGTTGGCTGGCCGCTGCGGCGGATGCCACCCTGGGCAATATCAAAGCCGACGATCTCACCGCCCAGCTCCGGCACCACGCGGCAGGCGTAGAGCCCCTGGCGCTCGGCCATCAGCACCCGAGGCCTTGGGGCGGGCGGCGTTGGCTCTGACGAATGGCCCTCCAGGGGAGTGAAGTCTGAAATGGCAATGCCCTGCAGCCCACCTGCTCCCCCCGTGGCGGGCGAAAAATCGTATGGTGACCAGCAGGAAAACAGCAGCTCGTAGCCCCCCACGGCCCGGCCGTAGAGCTGGGGCACTTCCATTTCGCCGTAGCAGCCGGGGGCGACCAGGGGCGGCAGGTAGGCCCAGTCGCCCTGGCCGCGCACCGCCGGGGCAAACTGGTCGTCGCCGATTTGCAGAAGCGCCACCACGCCGCTTTGGTGGGGCGGGCCCGCAACGGCCTTGGCCGAGGCCAGCATAAAAATCTGGCGGCTAGGGCGATGGCGAAACAAATACGGATCGCGCCAGGCATGGATGGTCAGATCGCCCGCTACGCCTTGGGTTTGATAGCCCGCCTGGGGCTGGATCTGGGTGTCAAAAAACTGCCACCGATGGGACCCCAGATCGCGGCTGTAGGCCATGCCAATGCTCTGGGTGAGGCCGTCGCCCTGGCGGCCATCTCGCGAGGTGTAGGCCATCAGGTAGCCGTTTTTGACAGCCACCACATCGCCACTCCAGAGACAGGTGTTGGCCCAGTGGTTGACCGGCGGCCTGAGCACGTCAATGCTCTCCTCGTCGCCCCAGTCGATGGTGACAAAGTCGGCGGTGGTGGCGTGGCCGACGCAGGCGGCGTAGTGGTGCTGCTGGGAGGCGACCAGGGCCCTGTCGGCGTTGAGGTAAAACAGGTGAAATAGCCGGGTTTGGGGGTCAAAGTGGTACCAAAAATCCCACACGTGGCGGCTGGGGTGTTGGATGGCAGGGGGCATGGCCACAGGTGACATTGGCACAGATGACATTGGCACAGATGACATGGCCGCAGATAGCTATCGGCCATCTCAATGTAGCGTTCGTGGGGTCAGGGCTGACTCAGGCTGGCTACCGCCGAGTCGGCCACCACCTGGCCATCGTGAAAGGTAATGATGCGCGGGCCAGGGGCGGCGGCCCCCGGGCCCCGGCCCCGGCCCGCCACCTCCCGGTCGTGGGTGATCATCACCAGGGTCATGCCCTCGCGGTGGAGATCGGCAAAAATTTGCATCACGCTCTGGCTGGTGGCGGAGTCGAGGGCGCCGGTGGGCTCGTCGGCCAGCAGGAGTTTGGGCCGGTTGACGATGGCCCGGGCAATGGCCACCCGCTGCTGCTGGCCGCCGGAGAGCTGGTTGGGGCGACGGTAGAGGCGGTTGCCCAGGCCCACCTTCTCCAGCGCCCGCAGGGCGCGAGACCGCCGCTTGGCCGCCGGAACCTGGGCGTAGACCATCGGCAGCATGACGTTTTCTAGGGCCGTCAGCTGGGGCAGCAGATAAAACTGCTGGAACACAAAGCCAATGGTGCGATTGCGCACCTCCGCCAGGGCGTCGCTGCCGAGGCGGCCGACGGAGGTGCCGCCCAGGCGGTAGGTGCCGCTGCTGGGGCGGTCGAGGCAGCCCATGATCGCCATGGCGGTCGATTTGCCGGACCCCGACGGGCCGACGATGGCGCAGTATTCTCCGGCCTCGATGGTGAGGCTGACATGGCGCAGGGCGTGGAACCTCAGGTCGCCGGTGCCGTAGGTTTTGCTGACGTCGTCGAGCTGGATCAGGGGGCTGGGCTGGGGCATGGGTTAGCTCCGGAGGGCAACAATGGGGTCAAGCTGGGCGGCACGGCGGGCGGGCACAATGCCAAACCCCAGTCCAATGCCGCCGGAGACAGATAGAGAAACTGCGATCGCAACTCCGCTCACCCCCGCCTCCAGGGGGCTCAGCAGCGTCATCAGGCCAATGCCCACCAGGGCCAGGGCCGTGCCCACCAGGCCGCCCAGCGCCGACAAAATCACCGCCTCAATGGTGAACTGGGCGATCAGGTCGCCGCCCTTGGCCCCGATGGCCTTGCGCAGGCCAATCTCCTGGGTGCGCTCGGTCACCGACACCAGCATGATGTTCATAATGCCGATGCCCCCCACCAGCAGCGAAATACCCGCCGTAAACCCCAGCACCAGCACCAGAATGCCGGAAATGCTGGCGGCGGTGTCGAGCAGCTCCTGCTGGGTCTGCACCGCAAAGTCATCGGCCCCGCGCAGCCCGTGGCGCTGGCGCAGCAGGTTGGTAATTTGGTAAACCGCCGCGCTGGTCTCCGCCTCGCTGCGGGCCGACACGGCAATGGTCTGCACCGTGGGGCTGGTTTGTCCCGGCGTCAGCCCGGTGATCTGGTCCACCATCACCTCGATGGGAATGTAGATGATCTCATCCTGGTTTTGCCCAAAAGATGCCCCCCGCGGGGCCGCCACCCCCACCACCGTAAATCCCTGGGTGTTGATGCGAATGCGCTGATTGAGCGGGTCTGCCCCACCAAATAGGGTGCTGGCCACCTCGCTGCCCAGCACGGCCACCGCCCGCTGGCCCTGGGCATCCACCGGGTGCAAAAACCGCCCCCGATCCACCGCCACATTGCGCACCCGCTGGTGGCCGGGGGTGGTGCCCATCACATTGGCCTGGGTTTCGGCGGTGCCCCGCGTCACGCGCAGCCGCTGGCTTTTTTCGGGCGACACCGCCTGAATGGCCCGCACCTCGGCTTCGATCGCCGCCGCATCGGCCAGCACCAGGGTGTCGGCTTGGGCCAGCCCTGCCTGGGGCCCCCGCTGGGCATCGGCGGGGGTGATAAACAGCACGTTGGTGCCCAGCGACTCAAACTGCCGACTGACAAACCCCTGGGCCGCCTGGCCCACCGCCACCATGCCAATGACTGAGGCGTTGCCAATGACAATGCCCAGCATGGTAAGGCCGCTGCGCAGGCGGTTGGCGTTGAGGGTTTTGACCGCCATGGTGGCGTTTTC
>DATIVG010000625.1:0-3975 GCA_035466075.1 Nodosilinea sp.
TAGAGCGCAGCAATGTCGAGTGACCATAGCCGAATTCAACAAACGGGCACAGCGAGTGTGGGAGAAAATAGGATTTGAGCAGATAGAAAGATTTGTCAAACTCGGTACTGAGGAAGAATTTGTAATTATGCTTTATGGAGCTCGCCCGTAGTTCTCGTAGGTTGGGTGAAACGAAGTGAAACCCAACGCCAGAGCTAGTTTTGTTGGGTTCTGCTATCGCGTCACCCAACCTACAAATTTAGGCTTGATGGCCACTAGGTAGTGCGAAGCCTTTCTCTATGCCGATTTACCAAAACCCATTTAGGCTGAGGATAAAACCGGGTAAGACAGGGCTGCCTAAAAGCTGACTCGGCTGCTGCAAAACTTCCGCCGGCTGAGCAGGGCGATAAACCTCCACCTGCTGAGCAACCCGGTTAAACAGCCACCCGAGTTGTACGCCATTTTCCACGTATTCCTGCATCTTGGCTTGGGCCTCGGCCAAGCTATCGCTAGGCGACATCAGCTCCATCACAAAATCGGGCGCGAGAGGAGGAAATTTCTCCCGCTGTTGGGGCGTTAGGGCCTGCCACCGCTCCTGCCTCACCCACGCTACATCCGGTGAGCGGTCGGCCCCATTCGGCAAGTGAAACCCCGTGGATGAATCAAACACAACGCCCAGCTGAGCTTGCTCATTCCAAATGCCGAGGCGAATCAGTAGATTGGCATTGCGTGCCCCCGTCTCACCGCCCGTTGGGGCCATCACCACCAAGTCTCCGTAGGCCGTTCGCTCCAGCTTCCAATCTGGATTTGCCCGACACAGATCGTAGAACTGGTCAGACGTAAACCCCGCCGTCGCAGGCATTTTGAGAATAGATTGGGCCATGGCGATCGCCAGTTTGAACTAGCCCCATCTTAGCGCTCGCCATACTGCTGAAGCGCCAGGCGGGCGGCCCCGGCAATGCCCGCCTGGTTGCCCAGCTCGGCCACCAGCAGCTGCATGCCCTCGCGGGAGCTGGGCAGCACGCGGGTCTTCAGCTCCGCCAGGGTGGTGGGCAAAAACAGCTCCGCCGCCGCGCTGATGCCGCCGCCGATGATCACCGCCTCGGGGGTGAGCACGTAGACCAGGCTGGCGATGCCCGCCCCCAGCCAGCGCCCATAGGTTTGCCAGAATGCGATCGCACCTTCATCTCCCGCCCTGGCCCGGTCGTACAGCGCTGCCGGGGTTAGCCCCGTCTCTCGCACAATCGCCTGCACTGAGCAGTGCTGCTCCAGCGATCCTCGGTTGCCGCTGTTGCAGGGCGGCCCCTCGGGGTTGAGGGTGATCAGCCCCAGTTCGCCAGCGGTGCCCTGGCGGCCCACAAGCAGCCTGCCGTCGAGAATAATCGCGCCGCCCACCCCCGTGCCCAGGGTGAGGGTGAGCACATCGTTGAAATGGCGTCCGGCCCCGAGCCAGGCCTCGCCCAGACCGGCGCAGTTGGCGTCGTTGGCCACGGTGACGGGGCGACCGGTCTGGGCTTCGAGCCAGTCGGCGATCGGTACGTCGTGCCACCCAGCCAGGTTGATGGCGACGCGGGCGACCCGGCCAGCGGCATCGGCGGGGCCGGGGGTGCCCACGCCAATGGCCACCGCCTCGCGGTCGGGGTCAAGGGTTGAGATCGCAGCTGCCATCGCCGCCACCACCGCCTCGGGGGTCGAGGGCTGGGGGGTGGGCACCGTCAGATCCCCCAGGCATTCCCCGGTGGTGGTAAAGCGGCCCAGCTTAATCGCCGAGCCGCCCAGATCGACGCCGATCACCTGCTGTGCTGCTGTCCCCATCGCTGACCCCTAGCCCCGTGAATATGCCAGGGCCATTGTCTCAGATTGTTTGGGGTTTATGGTTGGGGGTTTATTGTCGCTGTGCCGCCGCCGCTTGAAACGCCTGGCAGTACTGCCGGTAGCCGCCGGGAAACACCACATTCAGGGTGAGCGGGTCGTCCCCATCGCGGGGGTCGCCGGGGCCAGCGGTGACCACAGTTTGCCCGTTTTGTTCGCTGAGCTGGAGGGCGCGGCGGTTCTTGAGTTCGCCGCCGCTGCTGTCCACGTAGGTGACAATATTGCCCCTGTCAAACCGCTGCCCCAGGGCCTGAATCAGCTGCAAAAAGTTGCGATCGCTGCCCCCCCGCTGGGCCACCGGCTGTCCGTCTGCCATCACCACGGTGCTGGTCACTGTATCGCCCACGCCCACCAGGGTGGGCATCAGGGCCGGGTCAAAGGCCTGCTCCACCAGGGCCAGCAGGTCGGCGTGGCGGTGGGGGGCCTGGCGCACGCTAAAGCTCTCCCCCAGGGGAAATTCACCGGTTTTGGCGGCGTAGTAGCGGTTGAGCAGGGCCAGCACCCCGGCTTCTTTGATCGCCCCCCGCAGCATAAATTGAAAATCGGTGGTGCCCGACTCGCCGTCCTGGCCAAACCAGAGAATTTCTTTGCCGTCGGGCCCCCGCCCCTGGTTGGGGGCGTAGTGCACAAAAAACGAGTCGCCGAGGCCCTGGCGGTCGGCCTCGCGCAGCAGGTCTTCCAGCCGGGTTTGCATGGCGTACTGCAAATCGACGTAGAGGGCGGGCTGCTGCCGCAGCAGGCGGTGGCAGGTGTTGAGATTGGCGGTGGGCGAGGCCATGTTGTCTAAAACCGTGGCCGCAATCGCCTGATCTAGATCTAGCTCTTGCAGCGACTCGCGGTGCTGGCGAAAGAACTGGCGCAGGCCCTCGGCCATCCGGGCGGGCACCGCCGCCAAAAACGCCAGCTCGGCCTCGCTCACCCCCGGATGGCTGACTGCGCCCGCGCGGGTTTGCCACTGCACCCCGCCCGCCGCCAGCCCCGGCAGGTAGTAGCGCCCCGCCTGGGCCAGCGCTGCCCCGCCCAGGGCGCGTTCCACAATGCCATTTACCCCCCGCCGCCCGGTATGTTCGCCGTTGGTGAGCACGTAGAAGTGGCCCTCAAACCCCTGGGTGGCCCGGAGGTAGTCGAGGTCGATCACCCGGTCGAGGGGGTCGTTGACCAGCCCCATGCAGACCCCGTCGAGATCCTGGATGATCAGCAGGTTGTCGGTGGTGGCCAGCCGCTCGACCCAGGCGGCATGGTCGAGGGAATAGGTCTGTTGGTGCAGGGGCAGGGAAGCCAAATAAGCCATGAATACGCTAGATAACTGCGGGTTAAACCGCCAAAACCCTAGCAGCTAACGGGCCAACCTGCACCCACCTGGGGGCAGACCCGACCGCCTAGAGCCAGCCCTTGAGCCAGTAAATCACGAGGCCAACGTACTCTTTCAGGGCGCGGGTGAGGTAGTGCAGGTTTTCGGCCTGGGGCATGAGGCGCAGGGTGCTCCCCTGCCACGATCGGTCTTCCAATCTGCCCTCCAAATCGCGCGGCTGGTTGACCACGTGAAAGTCGGTGGGGGCCGGGGTGACCCTCAGCCCCTGCTGTTTGAACACTGCCAGCGCCCTGGGCATGTGCATCGCCGAGGTGACCAGCAAAATCTGCTCAATGCCGCGCTCCGCCAGCAGGGCTTTGGTGTTGACGGCGTTTTCAAAGGTGTTGAGTGAGTCGGGCTCAAGCAGCATGGCGCTGGCGGGCACCCCCAGGGCGGCGGCCAGCGCCGCCATATCGGCGGCCTCGGAGCGGGTCTGGCCCTGGCCCCAGGTGATGCGCCCGCCGCTCAACACCAGCAGCGGTGCCCGCCCCGCCAGGTACAGCCGCGCCCCGTGCAGCACCCGATCGCCCTCCTCGGCCACCTCGACCCAGGGGCGCGGCGGCAGCTGCGATCGCAGCGCCCCGCCCAGCACCACAATCGCCTCCGCTTCGGGCAACTCCACCGTATCGGTAGAGCGCCACTCCAGCGATCGGATCACGGTCGTAGCCACCCAGTGATTGCTGCTCACCAGTAGTAGGGCTAGGGCAAGTGCGATCGCACCCCGCGCCCATCCCGGCCGCCGCCCCACCCACACCAGCCCCAGCCCCAGCAGC
>DATIVG010000626.1:0-3570 GCA_035466075.1 Nodosilinea sp.
AATGGGTCTTGCCGTTGCGGGTGCCACGGTTTTGGGCACCACGGTTTTAGGGGCAGCTCCAGCCACGGCCCAGGTGTTTGAAATCGGCGATGGCATTGAGTTTGACCTGCGCGAAAACCGCGACCCAGAGCTGCGCCCCAGGATTTCTACCGACGGCAACCAGCTCAACATTCAGCTAGAGGAGCAGCCCCAGCCCGAAACCCGCTTTCGGTTTGATGGTGAAGGCTTAGAGATTCGCCAGGAGCAGCCCGCACCCCAGGAACGGCTCAACCTGACCGTGCCTTTGGGCGGAGAGGACTAATCGTCTGTTCCAGATTTGTCCAAGGGACTGGTGCAGCGTTAGCAAACAATAAAAATTAGGGTTCTCGTAGGGTGGGTGAAACGCAGTGTTCGCGCAGCGTCTCCAGAGGAGAAACCCCAACGCCAGAGCCAGTTTTGTTGGGTTCTGCTATCGCGCCCCCCAACCTACAAGCTTGGGCTTGATGAACCACTAGTCGTTGTTGCATTGCACCAGGGCGGTGATGGCCTCAATTAGCTGCGACAGTTCCATGGGCTTGGGCAGGTGCCTTTGAAAACCGGCCAGCAGACTTTTCTGCTGGTCGGTTTCGGTCGTGTAGGCGGTGAGGGCAATGGCCGGAATCTGCTGGGTGTGGGCCATGTCGCGAATGTGCTGAATCAGCATATAGCCATCCATATCGGGCATGCCGATGTCGCTGACCAAAATATCGGGGTTGACCTGGGCCAGGGCGGTAATGGCATCGGCGGCGGCGGGCAGGGCGGTGACCTGGGCCCCAAACTGTTGCAGGGTGGTGGTGATCAGGCTGCGGCTGTCGGCGTCGTCTTCGACAATCATGACGTGAATGTTTTGCAGGTGGCTGCTGCTGGTGGGGCGGTTGGGGCGGTCGGGGGCGGGGCGGTTGGCGGTGACGGGCAGCCGCACGGTAAAGGTGGCACCCTGGCCATCGCCGGGGCTGTCGGCGGCAATGGTGCCCTGGTGCATTTCGACGATTTGATCTGCGATCGCAAGTCCCAGCCCCAGCCCGCCAAAATCTCTGGTGGTGGTGCTGTCGGCCTGGCGAAAGCGGTCAAACACGTGGGGCAAAAAGTCGGCAGCAATGCCCTTGCCCGTATCGCTGACCCGAATTTCCGCCCAGGGCCCGGCGTAGCTGAGCTGCACCGCCACCCGCCCGCCCTGGGGGGTAAACTTCACCGCGTTGGAGAGCAGGTTCCACACCACCTGCTTGAGGCGGTTGCCGTCGCCCATCACCGTAAACGGCGCATCGTCGAGCTGGGTGTGCAGCTCTACCCCCTTGGCCTCGGCCAGGGCGCGCACGGTTTCGAGGGCGTCGTCAATCACGGCGGTGAGCGCGGTGGGCAGGGTGTTGAGCACCAGCTTGCCCCGCAAAATGCGCGACACATCCAGCAGGTCGTCAATCAGCTGCGCCTGGAGCCGGGCGTTGCGCTCAATGACTTCCAGGGCGTAGGCGGTCTTGGTTTCGTTGAGCTGGGTGGTGCGCAGCAGCTTGGCCCAGCCCAAAATGGGGTTGAGCGGCGACCTCAGCTCGTGGGAGAGCACCGCCAAAAACTCGTCCTTGATGCGGTTGGCGTTTTCGGCAGCCTCGCGGGCGATGCGCTCCTGCTCTAGCAGGCGGGCGCGCTGGGTTTCGAGCTGCTTTTTGTCATCCACATCGGTGATGGTGCCCACCCAGCGGGTGACCTCGCCGCTGCTGGCATCCTGCACCGGCAGGCCGCGGTTGAGAAACCAGCGGTAGACCCCGTCGTGGCGACGAATGCGCTGCTCCAGGTCAAAGCCCACCCCCTGTTCGAGGGCCAGTTGCCACAGCTCCATGACCCGCCCCTGCTCCTCGGGGTGCACCACATTGGTGCCGCCCACCCCCAGGGCGTCTTCCCGCGGCAGGCCGGTGTAGTCGTACCAGCGCTGGTTCCAGTACTGCACGCCGCTGCGGTCGGCCATCCACACCATCTGGGGCATGGCCTCCGCCAGCACCCGGTAGCGGTCTTCGCTCTCCCGCAGAGCCTCTTCGGCCTGCCGACGAGGGGTGATATCCATGCCCACCATCGTTACAATCCAGCAGTCCTGGGCCTCGGCGCGGCGCGAGGTCAGGCTGTCGGCTATCCACCGCAACGAGCCATCCCGGTGGCGAAAGCGATACTCCACCGTGATCGGGCGCTCGGCAAACACCGCCTCAAACATGGGACCTGCGATCGCGGCATAGTCTTCCTCAAAGGTGCGCTCTGCCCACAGCTCCGGCGTGATCTCCGCCAGGGAATAGCCGGTCAGCGCCTCACAGCCCACCGAGCGGTAGTCGAGCACGTAGGTGCGGTCGGCAAAAAAGCGGCAGCGGGCAATGGAAGCCGGTGCCGTATTTAAAATGCTGTCCAGCTGATCCTGGGAAATTTGCAGCGCCCGCTCCAGGTTTTTGCGGGCGGTAATATCCACCCGCAGCAGCGACACCCCATTGCTAAACGGATACACCCGGTTTTCGAGCCAGCGCCCCTGCTCCTCACAAAACAGCTCAAAGGTAGTCGCCGTTTGGGCCGCCACCGCCCGGTGCAGCTCAGCGTAAAAAGAAGTTGAAACTGCGCCCGGAAACACCGCCCAGATCGACTGCCCCAGCAGCGCCTCGCGGGGTCGTTGCAGCGCCGCCACCGCCCGGTCGTTGACGTAGGTAAACCGCCAGTCCGCATCAAACATCATAAACTCGTCGCTGATGCTGGTCAGCACCCGGCCCAGGTTCTCCGTCACCGCCTGGGCCTCAGCCCGCAGCGCCCGCTCGCGGCGCTCCCCCAAAATCTTTTGGGTGGTCTCATTGACCGCAATAAACACCCCCCCCACCGCCCCCTCCGACTCCTCCCAAATCGGCGTGTACGAAAACGTAAAATAGCCCTCCTCCGCCTGGCCGTTGCGGTTCAGCACCAGCGGCTGATCCTCCGACCAGGTGGCCTCCCCCGTGGCCATCACCCGATCCAGCAGCGCCCCCGAAAACTCCCACACCTCCTGCCAGCAGTCCGCCCCGCGCTGGCCAATGCCCGCCGGGTGCTTATTGCCCGCAATCGGCACGTAGGCATCGTTGTAAAACTGAATGTACTCCGGCCCCCACAAAATCTGCATCGGAAACCGAGACGACAGCAAAATTTGCAGCGCTACCTTCAAACTCTGGGGCCAGCTCTCCATGGGCCCTAGCGGCGTATTCTCCCAGTCAAATGCCCGAATCAGCGACCCAGTCTCTCCCCCATTGGCTAGGAAGAACAACTCATGGGGTTTTGTCATCTTGCGTACGGTTATGTCTAAGGTTGGCAAACTGGCCAAATGGAAGACAATGACTAGGCCAAAACAGGTAGGAGCACAGCCAACCCTACCAAGCTAAAACTAGCCACAACGAATGAATACAAGCAGACCTAAGCTACCCAAGAGAGCAATTCGCCCCTCGCCGTTAAGTATAAAAACTTAGCCCAAATATTATTGTACTGGCCAAAAAGTGCAGATTTCATATACCTGCATCTTATACCAATCTCCCTGGGCCCGGGAGAGAGGCTTGCCCTCAGGCT
>DATIVG010000627.1:0-7275 GCA_035466075.1 Nodosilinea sp.
CGCTGCTGGGTGGTCGCGCTCACCAGCAGGGGGTGCCCCAAGGACTTGGTGAGAGCTTCCAGCCGGGCCGCCACATTCACCGTGTCGCCAATCACCGTAAACTCTAGCCGACTGCCGGTGCCCAGGCAGCCCGCCACCACCGGGCCAGAATGCACCCCCACCCCCATGGGCAGCGGCGAGATCTGCCGCACCTCCCGCAGCATGGCGGTGGCGGCGGTGAGGGCACTGTGGGCGTGGTTTTCGAGCGGGTCGGGAGCGCCAAACACCGCCAGCATGCCGTCGCCCATGAACTTATCGACCCAGCCGCCGTGGCGCTCCACAATTTTGGCCAGCAGGCCGTGGTAGCGGTTGAGAAAGTCCAGGGTGGCCTGGGGCTCTAGGGATTCGGCAAACTGGGTGAAGTTGCGCAGGTCGGTGACCACCACGGTGACATCGCACTTTTGCGGCTGCTGGAGCAGCTCCAGGGGCGACTCAAAGGCCGCCGCCACAATCGCCCTGGGCAAAAACCGCTCCATCAACACCCGGCCCGACTCATTTTGCACCTGGCGACGCACAATCACCGCCATGCGCAGGCCCAAAAACCCCGTCCCCAGCACGGTGATGCCGGCAAACAGGGCCAGGGCCAGGTTGAGCCTAAACAGCGCGGCGGCGTAGCCAAAGTTGACCAGGGCCAGCAGCGAGGTCCACAGGGCAGCCCGACGGCTGAGGCGCAGCCCCCCCGAGACCGCCACCAGGCTGCAAAAGGCCACCACGTTGGTTAAAATCAGCGGCTGGGTATTGCCCAAAACCCGCCAAATATTGGTGATAAAGGCCCACAGCAGCAGGTTGTCGAAGATGGGAATCACCAGCTGCCAGCGGTGCAGCGCCTCCATCGACAGACCCTGGCGCAGAATGGCCACCAGCCCCAGGGCAAACAGGTTGGCGCAGAGGCTAATGATGACCACCGTGGGGGGCACCTGGTCTTTGCCCAGCAGCGCCTGGGG
This sequence comes from Nodosilinea sp., assembly GCA_035466075.1. Classification (GTDB taxonomy): domain Bacteria; phylum Cyanobacteriota; class Cyanobacteriia; order Phormidesmidales; family Phormidesmidaceae; genus Nodosilinea. Next base: position 984 of record DATIVG010000627.1, read on the forward strand.
AAAGAGAAAGACCGCCAGATCCAGCAGCAGCGAGATCAGCAGCACCCCAGCCCGCACGTAGGACAGCTGGAGCTCGTTGCGGTGGGCCTCTTGGGACACCACCTGATCGAGCGCCGCCTGAATGCTAGTGCGGCGAGAGGGGACGGTGGCACCGAAGGGAGTTTGAGAGGTCATCTCCAGGCCAAAGGGTGGGCGTAGACAGGCAATGCCCCTAGAAGAAAAAATCTAACTGTGGCTGGCGAGCTGCCAGGTCAGTCAAGCTGCACCCCGGCCCCCCAGGCGGCGGCACAGCCGGGGCCTGGCAGGTCTACTTGTATTAAACCACGCGCCTCTGGATGGCTCCTGAGCTTTTGAAACCTGGTCGAGGCTCCGGGCATCAGGCGGGGGGAGCCACAATTTCGAGCTGGCCCACCATGCCCGCTTCGGCGTGACCTGCGATCGCACAGTGCAGCTCGTAGCGGCCCGGTCGCTCGGGCACAAACACCCACTCGGCCACGGCACCGGGCTTGAGCTCCAGCTCGTGGATCGCCCCTTTGACCTCCACATCCCCGGCCTGCACCTTCTGGGTCCAGAGGCCGTCGGCAAAATCCTTGGCGGTGAAGTAGTGCTTTTGGTCGCTGGGGTTGTCGAGCACCAGGCGGTAGCGCTGGCCAGCGGTAAACTCCAGCCGATCGGGCTCAAACCGCAGTGCCCCAGCAGCCGTGCCCAGGTGAATGGTGACAGATTCGATGGGGGCTGGAGCTGCGATCGCACCCCCCATCAACCCGAGGCTAACCCCTCCAGCCATCACCAGTGCAGCGACCAGGGCCCAGAGTTTCCCCATTTCCCAGAATTTTCCCGACCCCATCTGCCGCACCATATCTGCCCGCCTTTACAAATAACCCAGAGGTAAATCGTCGGGGTAAGCCGACCTAAAGGATTCTATCGCGTGCTGGGTGCTGGGCCCCGCAATGCCGTCGATGTCGCCACTGTAGACCCCCATCCGCTTCAGGTAGGCCTGGAGCGCCTTGGTGCGGTGCTGGAGATCGTTCCACAGGGTATCGACCCAGGTTTGGCCAATGATGCGCTTCAGCCGGGTTTGCTGCTGCTTGAGCGCCTCTTCGGGCAGGGTTTGTAGGTAGGCCTCCACCCAGCAGTCGGCCTCATCGAGCCAAAACCCCAGCTGGGGGTCGTCTACGGCCCGGTTCAAAATATCGCCCAGGCGGTCGGCATCGGCATCAGAGAGAGCGGGCTGGAGAGCCAGAGTACAGTAGTCGATCAGCGTGCGGCGGTGCTGGTGGAGCGATTGCATGAGCCCATCTACAGCAGCCGGGGTCGGGCTGGCACCTACCCTTAACCCACCGGCCCTAGGCTCACCTACCCTGGGCTCCATTAGCGGCTGGTCGAGGGAATTGGTCGCGTACTGTGTGTTCATGCTCCTCATATGCCTCCGCTGGGAAGGCAAAATAGACAACTGTTAATCAACCGAGAGACCGAATCAAACCAGAAAACCAGTTCAAACTAAACAATCCATCAGAAACCCGTCAGGCTAGAAACCGGCAGGCCATTTGAGCAACCTAGGGCCCTAGCGCCCGCTTCACCGCAGGGCTTCACCACAGGCGGGGCGCGCCCCTACCTGGCCCTGCACCGCCACAAATCCGGCGTTGCCTGGGCCACCACAGGCCACCACAACCCCCTGAGCGCCAGCCACAGCCCCGCTGTCTGCCCCCAGCTATCAGCTCAGCCCTGGGCAAACTCGGCCTGCTATTGCCGCGCTAGTGTATCAGTGACCTGGGCTCCGGCGTTGTGACAAAGTTGTGACAAACAATTGTCACCAGTTTCCGTAATCGTATCTGTCACATTGAATTGGCTGATATCACTAGATCAGTGAGTGATGACGCTACCTACCGCCTAAGGGACTATGACCCAACCTGACGACACCAGTGGTTCTAACGAGTTCCGCCTCCCAGCCGATGCTCCAGCCCAGGACGTGTTCGATCAAACCCTCAGTGAAATTCTTGGCAAAGACAACCCCCACGCCACCGCCATTTTGAGCGCGGTGCAGCGCACCCTCAACCAGTACCACCTGGCCGCCCAGTTTGAAGTCCACGAGATTTTGCACGAGGCCTACCTGCGGGGCAAAAAGAAGATCCAGGCGGGCGACCTCATTCACAACCCCTACGCCTGGCTCAAGGCAACGGCGTTTCACGTTATCTATGAGCGCAAGCGCAAACACCGCGCCAGCGCCACCGAGCCCAGCGTGCTGGAGGCCATGATTGCCGACGACCGCCTCAGCCTGATGCAGCAGCAGGTAGTGCAGGAAGAAATTGACCTGCTGTACCAGGCGCTCCACCTGCTGCGGGCCGAAGACCCCTACGGCACCAGCCTGCTGTGCCAGCGCACCGTGGCGGGCTGGTCGTGGGGCGAAATTAGCCGCTGGCTAGTGGCGGAAGGGCACCCGGTGCTCAACGAAGCCGCCCTGCGCCAGCGGGCCTCGCGGGCCAAACGCCGCCTGCGGGAGATTTTTTGGCAGCGGGTCGATACCGGCCAGCCCCCAGCCGCCGCCAAGACCCCGGCCCCCCAGCCCTGCAAACCCACCGGTCGGCCCTAGGGCCCGCCGGGCTCAAAAAGCTGACTCAGGGACCCCGGCCCCAGCTCAGCCCCCAGAATTGCCTTCCTAACGGCATGATGGTGGGGTGTAGCAAAGGGAAGTTGCCATGAACCAGGTTTGGGAGCGGCTACAGCGCTCTAAGCTCATTTTGTGGGGTGTGGTAGCGGCGCTGGGGGTGGGGCTGCTGGTGCCCCTGCTGCTGCTGGTGCCCCGTCGCAATGCCGCCAGCCCCCCCGATAGCGCCGAAGCCCACCAGGCGGTGATCACCGAGGTGATTACCTCGACCGATCGCGCCGCCCTGATCGGCACGTCGGCCACGCGGGGCAACCCCAATGCGCCCATTGTGCTGTTTAAGTTTTCTGATTTTCAGTGCCCCTACTGTGCGGTGGCGGCGGGCCAGATGAAGGAGTTTGTGGGCAACCACGAGGCCGACATTCTCTACGTCTATAAGCATTTTCCGCTGACGCAGATTCACCCCGAGGCGATGCCCTCGGCGAAGGCGGCCTGGGCGGCGGGGCAGCAGGGCCAGTTTTGGCTCTACCACGACGGTTTGTTTGTCAACCAAGCCCGCCTGGGCGAAGACCTCTACCTGGAGTTGGCCGAGGCCATGCAGCTCGATATCGAGCAGTTTAATCGCGATCGCACCAGCGCCGAGGCCACCGCCGCCATTGAGCAAGACCTGGCCCTGGCCGAGCAGCTTCAGCTCCAGGGCACGCCCTCGTTCATCATGAATGACCTGCTGATTCCGGGCGGGGCCCCGCCCGAGCTGTTTGAGGAGATTTTTCAGCAGATCAACAGCGCCATTCAAACCCAGGGCAGCTAGGGGCTGGCGCTGGGGTGAGTTTGAGAGGTTTACCGAGGGGTGTAGATGCCAGTGCATTTACACCCCTCGGTCGTTCTGAGGTACCCATCTTGGGTTATGCCAGTTGACTGTGCCAGTTGGGGTGCCTGCCCGCTAAAACCCCGGTTTTAGGTGGGGTGGTGAGGGGGTGCGATCGCACCTCCACCCCCATCTCAACCGCCACATCGCCCGTCGGCCCAGGGGTTGAGCCCCTTGACGCGTTTTCTCAACTGTTGCGGTCGTATCACCCACTACACAAACTGTCATGGCCGCGCCAAGGGGTACCCCTGCCCCAGCGCTACAACAGGGTCATAGCGACAGCAACCCACTTGCTTCTCCGCTATACCCAGCCCGACCCCATGGCATCAGCCCGACCAGCACCTGGCCGTTTTGGGTGGGTCTCTCAACCACAACACACAGTTTGCATTTGGAGAATGACCATGAAAACTCGCTTTATCACCGCCATCGCCCTGGGTCTCACCGCCGCTTCTATGGTTGCCCTGCCCATGGCCGCTAACGCCCAAGAGGCCAGCACCGACTACAACTACGTCGGTGCCGGTGTGGGCATCGGTGACCTGGGTGACGGCGACTTTGGCCTGTCAGTCAACAGCAAAGTCACCGTCGCCGACCAAATCTCGGTGCGCCCCGGCGCCATCTCCGACCTCGACTTCAGCGGCAACGGCGAAACCGTCTTCCTGCTGCCCGTCACCTACGACTTCAACGCGGTGACCCCCAACGGCCGCCTGCTGCCCTACGTTGGCGGTGGTCTGTCGGTCTCCACCGAGGGCGATGGTGCCGTCGGCCCCCTGGTTACCGGTGGGGTTGACTACCGCATCACCGACCGCATTGTGGCCAACGGGGCCGTCAACTGGTCGATCTACGGCAACAGCCAGGTCAATGGCACCGTGGGTCTGGGCTACACCTTCTAGGTCGTAGGCCACCTGTTCTAAACCAGCAACCGGGGCCGAGGGGATCATCCCCTCGGCCTATTCTTTGGGCCAGAGCCTCGGCCCCAGCCCGGTTCAAACAGCTCTACCCTAGATGAGAAAACATCTAGGGTAGAGTCTTTAGCGATGGAGCTAAGCGGATTCGAACCGCTGACCCCTTGCATGCCATGCAAGTGCTCTACCAGCTGAGCTATAGCCCCGAGTGCGTCACCAACGGCGGCCCTGGGCGGCGGCGTTGAGCGCATCAACAATAGTGGCCCAAGGGGGGTACCCTCGTCAACCCCAAATTTTCCGCTGAGTTTTATTCACCGGTGGCGATGAAGGGGAGCTATCCACGATAGAGTCAGGGAGATGGTAGCGTTACGTGGCAAAGGCAATGGTTTTCTCCGCTTCTTCCCCTCCCCCCGATGCCGATGCGGTGCAGGAGACACTGCGGTCGCTGCGGCGCAAGGAGGGCACCTGGGTGAACTGGGCCCAGGGCTGTCAGACGTTGCAGCGGGCCAAGCTAACCCCCCAGCAAATTTTTGAAGAGACCGGCTTTGAGCCCATTCACCAAAACCAGATCATGGTGGCGGAGCAGGTCTACCAGTCCATTCTCAAGGCGGGGGTGACGGCGGCGACAAAAGCCCACTTTACCGAGCGGGGCAGCGACGCCCTGTATGAGCTGCGCATTCTCTCCCAGGGGGAGCGGGCGGCGGTGGCTGAGCTGATTCTTCAGCACGGCATCGACTCCGAGGAGGTGCGGGATCTGGTCAAGCCAGTGAAGGAATATTCGTACCGCAAGGAACATCCGGCGGGCTTTGGCGATGGGCCGGGAGATGCGATCGCATATCACTTCTGGAAGCTGGCCCGCCAAAAAGACGACCTCCAAGACCGCTCGCGCCTGATTGCCCAGGGCCTGCGGTTTGCCGAGAGCCCCACCGCTCGCCAGCACATCGAAAAGCTGTTGACCGACTTCACCGTTGTTAAAGACCGCCCCGCCCCGCGCCTGCCCCTCTACCGACTCGAAACCGAAACCGAGCTGCCGCGCATGATCCCCGTGGTGGGGCAGCTGCCGCTGACGGTGGATGACCTCAAGGCTGTGCCCGTGGTCACGGCGGAAGAACCGTTTAGCATGGTCACCGCCGACGGGGCCAGCGCCTGGATTGCGGTGCCGGGTTGGCAGGTGATTTTTCGGGCCGAAGATCCGGTGGGGTTGCTCACCCAGGCCCGCCTGCTGCCCAACTACCCCAGCGATGGGGCCGACGAGGTGGTGCTGGTGGTGGTCGATCGCTGCGATCGCACCTGGGATGACGACAGCTACTTTCTCACCGCTGAGGGCGATCAGCTGGCCCTATCCTGGACGCCCAGCCCGATCGAAACGCCCATCTTGGGCAAAATGATTCTCATTCTGCGGCCCAAGCGCATTTTGGATCAGGACTACAACCGCGAACTCTGGCAGCTAGACGAATAGGAGACAGCCATGGGCCTCGAACGACGGCTATCGCGCACGATGTTTTTAAACACCGAAATAGTGGAGCTGCGGCAGATGTGCTTCACCCCCGGTCGCGTGTTTGAACCGGGTAAGTACATTGCGGGCGAACTGCCGGACACCGCCTTTGAAATGGGCCTGGTCGAAAAGCTCCCCCCGGTGCGCGGCAAGAGTGAAGAGCTAGAAACTCCTCCCGAGCAGAGCTAGGCCAGCGTCGGCCCGTTGCTAGGCCAGTCAACCACCCAGGGTGCAGAGACCTGACGCCAAATCCGAGTCCCGCAGCCCCGATTCGCAGACGAGCAAACGGTAGGGGTAAATGGCACTAGCCCTTCTAAATTGGGGGTTAGCCCGGCAGAATGCAGGATAGGGCAGCGGGGAGCGGCCCGCTGGCGCAAATTTTTGAGACAAGGTGCCCCAGGCTACAGCGGCTACCGCCTTCAGCC
>DATIVG010000628.1:0-2177 GCA_035466075.1 Nodosilinea sp.
GGCTGCTGGGCGGCGAGCAGTCGCAGTTCGCCGTCGGCTTCGACGGTGCCGAGAAATTCTACGTCGTAGGGCAGGTAGGGGGAGCTGGGGGTAAAGCGAATGAGGGCGGTGGCGGTTTGCACGGTGTCGCTGAGCAGCTGCCCATCGACTACCAATGCCACCGAAAACTCGGGCGGGGTGGTGTAGGTGGTCAGGGGTACGGTTTCGGTTTCCATCTGGCGGTAGCGCACCAGGCACACCTGCCCTGGCAGGTTGGAGGGCAGCACGGTGGTAACGTCGTGGGGCATGAGGTTCCAGTCGCGCACCCAGGTGCCGAGAAAGGGGGCTACCTGGGGGTTGACCATGGCCCAGTCTTGGCGGTACTGCTCTAGCTCGGGGGCAATGGGCTTGCCCAGGTTAATGATTTTGCCGAGCCCCGCCAGGGCCAGCTCAGAGTCGATGCGTTCGCTCAGCTCGGCCTCGCGCTGCTGGAGGGCGGCGGCGGTGAGGGGCGGCAGCAGCAGGGCCGGGTCGGCGGCGATGGGGTCGGTGGGGCGGGAGGCGCTGGCCGGGTCTACGGCGGGTACGGTGCAGGCGGTGAGGCCGCCCAGGGTGAGCAGCAGGGGGGCGATTACCCACTGGGTTGGTTCAATCCACTGCATGGCAGTTTTGGGGTTGCGAGGGGGGCTTGGGCCTGAGTCTAGCCTAGCCCAGGGCCATTGTGCCCGCGAGGGTGCCGGTATCGATCGGGGTGGTGGGGTGGCTTGGCGGTCCTATTTGAGGGCAGCTAGGGGGCCCGGCGAAATACTCACATTGAGCGATACAGGGGTCTTGGCTGGGTAGTTAGAACGAGAAGGTACTGTGTGAACCCAGGAGGACTCAACCATGGTTTCTACCCATAGGCGAGCGGTGGGCATTTTTTCGAGCCGCACCCAGACGGCGTCGGCCTTGCAGGCCCTCAGCGACTCAGGCTTTTCGATGGGCGATGTGTCGGTAATTGCCAAGGATGCTGACCGCCAAAACGATATTGCTGGCGTGACTGTTAAAAATGAGGTGACCAACCAGGCCGACACCGGCGGCGCCATTGGCGCGGCGACGGGGGGCGTGTTGGGCGGGGTGACTGGGCTGCTGGTGGGCCTGGGCACGCTGACCATTCCAGGGCTGGGCCCGGCTCTGCTGGCGGGGGAGGCGGCGGTGGTGCTGGCTACCCTGGTGGGGGGAGCCGCCGGGGCTGCCGCTGGTGGTCTGGTGGGTGCCCTGGTGGGCTTGGGTATACCGGAGCACCGGGCGGCCCGCTACCAGGACCGGGTGGCCCAGGGAGATTATTTAGTGATGGTGAAAGGTACGGCTGAGGAGATTGCGCGGGCCGAGCGCACCCTGGGCAGTGCAGGAATCGAAGATTGGGGGGTATACCCCATGGCCGATGGCCCCGAGCCCAATGATAGGCGCAATGGGGAAGGGCACAACGGGCGGCGGAGTGAGGGCGCGATCGCACCTTCTGCCAACGGCACTCGCAATGACTGGTCTGGGCAGGGGGGGCGCGATCGCACCCTGCACCAGTCCAGGTCACCCCATCCCAGCTCACCCCCATCTCAGTTCCCCGAAGCCGACGAGCAATACGACGTCAGCGGTCTGCCCCATTCCTCTAACCCGCTGCGCGCCAGTGGCACCGCCGTAGCCGACATGCCCTCAGCGGCACGTCCCGGCCTGGCCTCCGGCGAAGAGCGCCGAGTACTGGGCGTATTTCTCAAGCAGCAGCACATGGAAGATGCCCTGGCGCAGCTTCAGCAAAATGGCTTCCCGCTGCACACCCTCTCCATTGCCGTGCGCGAGGCCGATGCCCCGGCCCCCGATCAGCAGCCAGCCTACGGCGGGCATTCCCTGGCCGGGGCCACCCGCCTCACCGCCGGGCTCAATCGCATGCTGCTGCCTGAGGTCGGTACCGTTTTGGTCATGGGCCCCGACGCCGATGCGCTCTCTGGCACCTTTTTGCCCTACGGGCAGCGGCAGGATGGCAGCAAAGCCGACAACCTGGGCATTGCCCCCGAGTCGGCCCACCTCTATCGCCGCCACCTCACCGATGGGGCCTACCTGATCACCCTGCGCGGCAGCAACCAAGACATGCTGCAAGCCGCCTCTACCCTGGGCCAGTGGGGCATGCACGACTGGGGCATCTACGACGTGCATCGCCGCTAATC